>NZ_VHIL01000001.1:0-533887 GCF_006491895.1 Enterococcus sp. OL5 | reverse complement strand
ATCGCTTTGTTAACACTATCGGCAAGTGGACATTGCCGCATCTTAGTGTAGTGAACATGTGGCGAAAGTAGAGGTGAAAACGAAAGAATGCTTTTTCGAATGTAAGACAATCGAAAACAGCCCCAAGAAAGTTTAGCTTTTACTACTTCTTGGCGTTTTTTTATGCTTGCGTAAAGCTTTTTCGCTCGATGAGTTCAGCCCCTAAAAGGACTGTTTTGGTGATCGCTCGAGGATGAACGATCTGATCCACCAACAAATCGATCGCGGTTTTGGCGATTTCCTCCACATCGATGTTAAACGTTGTTAGTGGGGGAGCCACAAATTTTGCGATCTCATTGTCGTTGATACTGATTAATTCCAAGCGATCAGGAATGATGATGGATCGTTCATTTAACGCTTGGAGCACACCAACTGCGATGGTGTCAGAAGCCACAAAGAGCGCCTCTGGCAAATCGTCACCAAGGGATTCCACCATTTTTTTCGCCAAACGATAGCCGGTTTCAACGGAAAAGTTGCCACCAGTAAACAAGAATGCCTCATCGAGGGCGTCTCGCTGAGCCAGCGTTTGACGGAAGATGACCTCGCGACTATCCATTTCTGCACGTTGGGTATCAGGATTTAGATAAGCACCACCAATAAAGCCGATTTTTCGGTATCCTTTTGTTAAAAATAGATCGATCGCCAGTTGCGTCATTCGATCAGTATCGGGTTTGACCGTATCGAACAGCTCTGGACAGGGGTTGATTTCCAAAAGGACGCCATAGGGACAAATGGATTTGAACTGCTGCGTTTCTTTCTCAGTGAAAGAGCCAATCCCAATAAACCCGGTGACTTCTTGCAGTGTTTCTAAAACATCATCTTCATGGGTGATCAGTTGAATTTCCAAATTGTTGATTTTCGCATATTTTTCTAAAGAGATTCGCAATTGTCGAAAATAGACATCTTGCAGCTCTTCTTGTTCTGTCAGCCAGAAAAGGACGGCGATTTTTTCTAGTGTTGTTTTTATTTTTGAGCGATCATAACCTAGTGATAAAGCGGTATGAATAATTTTTTGACGCGTATCGGCTGCGATCGACAACGATTCGTCGCCTTTCAATAATCGGGAAACAGTCGCTTGTGAAAAGCCTGATTGCTCGGCAATTTTTTTTATTGTAACCAATCTTCTTCACCTCTTTCTTCTAGTATACGCTAACAACTTTACCAAGTAAATGAATTTACTAAATATATTTACTGAATAGTGAAAGTTAATAACATAGAGGTACTTCAAAAAATATTTGTGTGATAAACCTTGATTTTATCCGTTTATTTACTCCATTGAAGAAATTAATTTAGTAAAACTATTTACATATTAAGTAAAATAATTTATTATAAACTAGAAGATAGCGTTTGCAAAATAAAGAAAAGGTGGAGAAATGATGATGAAAAAAATGTCTCGAGTTCTTTTTTTAAGTGTAGCAGCTTTAGGATTAGGTGCTTGCGGTCCACAAAGTGAAGGGACAGATAGCACTGCAGCAAATAGTGGCAGCGGTAAGGACTATGATCTATTGGTCTGGGAAGACCAAGCAAAATCAGCTGGGATTGAAGAGGCAGTCAAACAATTTGAAGAAGAACACGATGTGACGATCAAAGTGGTCGAAAAAGCCTATGGTGGACAGATCGAAGATTTACGATTGGATGGCCCCGCTGGTACAGGTGCGGATGTCATCACGATTCCTGGCGATCAAATCGGTACAGCCGTTACCGAAGGTTTGTTGAAAGAATTAACAGTCGATCAAACGCTACAAGACCTGTATACAGAATCAGCAATGCAATCGCAAATCGTTGACGGCAAAGTCTACGGCTTACCAAAAGCGGTTGAAACACAAATTTTGTATTATAACAAAGAACTAATTTCCGAAGAAGACTTGCCCCAGACAACGGATGAGTGGCTGGAGTATTCCAAGTCTGTCTTAGGTGCTGACAGTTATGGGTTACTGGCATTATGGGATCAAATTTATTACGCACAAGGTGTATTGAGCGGTTATGGCGGGTATGTTTTTGGCGAGAATGCCGATGGATCCTATGACCCTGAAGATATTGGATTAGCCAATGAAGGCGCGATCGAAGGAGCAGACTATATCCAACAATTTTATGATGCCGGTGTTTTTCCATCCGGATTGGTCGGTGAACAAGGAATCAATGTGTTGGACTCTTTATTTACGGAAGGAAAAGCTGCAGCTGTCGTCTCGGGACCATGGAACTTGTCTCCTTATAAAGAAGCGGGCATCGACTATGGTGTGAAAGAATTGCCATTATTAGGCAATGGTGAACATATGGGCTCGTTTATCGGTGTCAAAAGCTACAACGTAAGTAGCTATTCCCAAAACCCTGAATTAGCTGAAGCGTTCGTCAAATTTATCAGCAATGAAGAAAACTCAAAAGTTCGTTATGAAAAAACACAGGAAGTACCAGCGGTTGCTTCTTTGGCAGATGATCCAGCAGTTCAAGAAAGTGAAAGTGCTGCAGCCATCGCCGCTCAGTCCCAACACGCAGAACTAACGCCAGGGATCACTGAAATGAATTCCGTATGGGAACCAATGGATGCCGCATTGCAAACCATTGCTACTGGAAAGGCTGAACCGAAAACAGCTCTACCACAAGCAGTCGATCAGATCAAATCAGCCATTGCGGCAATTCAAAACTAAAAAGTCGTTACGAGGACAAACGTTTCGGATGGTGATTCAGCACTAGGAATCAAGTAATGCCGAACGAAACGTTTGTCAGCGGCTTTTTCTTACAGGGGGCGAAAATGTGAAAAACACGCAGTCGTATGCAAAACGAGCAATGCTATTCTCGATAATACCAGGATTCGGTCAATTTTATAATCGGCAAAAAATCAAAGGCGCTTTATTTTTCTTCTTTTTTGCTATGTATCTTGTCGTCTTTAAAGATTTATTTAATATGGGACTTTGGGGCATCGTGACATTAGGCGTGGAAGTGCCGAGAGACAATTCCATCTTTTTATTAGCAGAAGGATTAGTTGCCTTGATCGTCATTGGTTTTGGTCTGTTGTTCTATTATTTAAACATCCGTGATGCCTATAAAAACGGCGAATTAAGAGACAATGAGCTACCAGTCAACTCTATCCGTGAAAGCTACCAGGCACTATTAAGAGAAGGCTATCCTTATTTAATGAGTAGCCCAGCATTTTTCTTACTCGTGTTTTCTGTTATTTTTCCGATTCTCTTTAGTATCGCGTTAGCTTTTACGAACTATGATCTGTATCATTCTGCACCTGCCAATTTAGCAGATTGGGTGGGATTAGCGACCTTTAAGAAGATTTTTACTGTCGATATTTGGCGTAGTACCTTCTTCAATGTTCTAGGCTGGACAGTTATCTGGACCTTGATCGCCTCAACGTTACAAGTTTCTATCGGAATATTTTTAGCGGTGCTGGTGCATCAAAAAGAACTACGATTCAAAAAGTTCTTTCGAACGATTTTGATCCTCCCATGGGCAGTTCCAGGATTTGTTACGATCTTGGTATTTTCAGGAATGTTCAATGATTCCTTTGGTGCGATCAATAATACGATTTTGAATTTCTTCCAGATTTCACCGATTCCTTGGCTAACGAGTGCGAATTGGACCCGCTTAGCTTTGCTACTGATTCAAGGCTGGCTAGGCTTTCCGTATATTTTTATCGTGACTACAGGGACGCTGCAATCCATTCCGGATGATTTGTATGAGGCGGCGACCATCGATGGTGCTTCAGCTATGCAAAAATTCCGACGAATCACATTGCCATTACTGCTTTATGCAATGGCACCGATTTTGATTACGCAATATACGTTTAACTTCAACAATTTCAATATCATTTATCTGTTTAATTCTGGTGGACCGGCAGTTCCTGGTTCGACCGCTGGTGGTACCGATATTTTGGTTTCATGGATCTATAAGCTCACGATGCAAAATAGTCAATATGCACTAGCAGCAGCATTGACGATTCTCTTATCGATCGTCGTGATCGCGATTGCTTTATGGCAATTCCGCCGAACAAATTCATTCAAGGAGGTTGGATAACATGAAGGCAGCAAGTATGAAAAAACAAAAATTTTTCCGCCTATCCTTGACGTATCTCGTACTGATTTTTACGGTAGTGGTGATCGTCTACCCTTTACTATGGACGATCGGTGCTAGTTTTAACCCTGGGAACAGTTTAGTAAGTACGAGTCTGATTCCGACGAGTCCGACATTAAGTCACTACACGAAATTGTTTGCTGGCGACAACTCGCTTTATTATAGTCAATGGTATCTGAATTCATTGAAAATCAGTGTATGCACCATGCTTCTGTCACTGATCTTTGTCTCCATGACGGCGTATTCCTTTTCACGATTTCGTTTTACAGGCCGTAAAAATGGGTTGATGCTGTTCTTACTCCTACAAATGATCCCGCAGTTTTCTGCCTTGATCGCAATTTTTGTATTGGCGCAAATGCTCGGCTTGATCAATAGCCATTGGTTGCTGATCTTGATTTACGTTGGGGGCCAGATTCCCATGAACACGTACTTATTGAAAGGGTATTTTGACTCGATCCCGTTAGATTTAGACGAGAGTGCCAAGATAGATGGCGCAAGCAATACGCGAATATTCTGGCAAATTTTGATTCCTTTATCACGACCAATGCTGGCAGTCGTTGCCATGAATGGCTTTACTGGACCACTTGGAGACTTTGCCCTGTCTTCTGTGATTTTACGTAATCCTGAGTACTATACATTACCCATCGGGTTATACAAATTAGTCACGGATAAAATGGGAGCCAGCTATACGACTTTTGCGGCAGGGGCTATTTTGATTAGTATTCCGATCGCGCTCGTCTTTATTGCATTACAAAAACATTTTGTCTCCGGTTTGACCGCTGGTGGCACAAAAGGATAGGAAGAGAAGATGACAAGATATAACTTAGAAGAACGCTTTTTACATGGTGGGGATTATAATCCTGACCAGTGGCTAAATTATCCCGAGATCTTAGCCAAAGATTTAGAACTAATGGAAAAAGCTCATGCTAATACATTTTCCCTTGGTATTTTTGCTTGGAGTGCCTTAGAGCCAGCAGAAGGGGAGTTTCAATTTGAATGGTTAGACAAAATCATGGATGAGCTTGCCGAACGAAACAGCAACGTCATTTTAGCGACGCCAAGCGGCGCGCGTCCTGCCTGGTTGTCTAAAGCATACCCTGAAGTTCTCCGGACCAATGAAAAACGGGAAAAAATGTTACACGGCGGGCGACACAATCACTGCTTTTCTTCACCGATCTATCGTGAGAAAGTGGCGATCATCAATCGGAAATTAGCTGAACGCTACCACGACCACCCAGCATTATTAATGTGGCATATATCCAATGAGTATTCTGGAGATTGTCATTGTTCCATTTGCCAAGAAAACTTTCGTCAATGGGTCAAGCAGAAGTACCAAACATTAGCAGCCTTGAATGAGGCCTGGTGGGGACCTTTTTGGAGTCATACCATCACCGATTGGTCGCAAATCGAATCTCCTTCGCCGATCGGCGAAATGCAAGTTCATGGACTAAATCTAGACTGGCATCGTTTTGTCACCGATCAGACCATTGATTTCTATGAACATGAGATCAAAGACATTCGCCGTTTGTCTCCAGATGTGCCAATCACAACGAATTTTATGGCAGATACCCGAGATTTGATTCCCTTTTATAGCCTTGACTATGGAAAATTTGCCCAGCATGTGGATGTCATTAGTTGGGATTGTTATCCTGCTTGGCACAATGATTGGGGAACAACAGCTGATTTGGCAAGTAAGGTTGGGTTTATCAATGATCAGTACCGTAGCTTGAAAAAGCAACCCTTTTTGATCATGGAATCAACCCCTAGTGGTGTGAATTGGCATCCAGTCAATCGCACGAAACGTCCCGGGATGCATCTGTTGTCTTCTATGCAATTTATTGCTCACGGTTCAGACAGTAATCTTTATTTCCAATGGCGAAAATCAAGAGGCTCGTCTGAAAAATTCCATGGGGCCGTCGTGGACCATGACAACGACGAACAAAATCGTGTTTTTCAAGATGTAGCAGAAGTGGGGAAAGCCTTAGAAGAAATCAAAGAAATCAAGGGATTGCACAAAAAAGCCAAAGTGGCGATCATCTATGATTGGGATAACAATTGGGCGCTCAATGATGCGCAAGGTTTTGGTTTAGAGAGCAAACGCTACCCACAAACGTTGCAAGAACATTACCGCTATTTTTGGGATCATGACATCGCGGTTGATGTCATCACGAAAGACCATGACTTTGATGCTTACCAATTGATCATCGCTCCGATGCTTTACCTCTTACCAAAAGAAACTATGAAAAAATTTCAACAGTATACGAAAAATGGCGGGACACTGGTTTCCACTTATTTGACAGGGATCGTGAATGAAACGGACTTGACCTATTTAGGGGGCTGGCCCCAAGAGTTACAAGAACTGTTTGGAGTATCTGTGAAAGAAATCGATACGTTATATCCGAAACAAAAAAATCTGCTTTTAATGAAGGAGCAGCAGTACCAAATTCATGATTATTGTAGTGTTGTCCAAACAAACACTGCCCAAACGTTAGGGGTCTACGGTGCTGATTTTTATCAAGGTCAAGCTGCAGTGACCGTAAATGATTATGGTGAAGGGAGTGCCTACTATCTTGGGGGACGGACGGATCAAGCCTTTTTGGAAGACTTCTATCAAGAAGTAACACAACAGCTTCGCTTACAAAATGAGTGGGTCCGTCAAGGTTCAACGAACGTGTCGATCCAAAGTAGAGAAAGTCAGCAAGAGCAGCTCGCTCCGACCACCTATTATTTTGTGATGAATTTTTCCGAAGAAAATCAAGAAGTAGAGGTAGCAACTTCAGGAATCGATTTGCTTACTGGAAAAACGACAAACCAAAAGCTTCAGTTGGCGCCTTATGAGGTGCAGATCATCAAAGTGACAGCACCAGTTCAATAAAGACTATTGTGTCAATTATATAAGAAAAAGAAGTACTTACGTTGATGAAAAACGTGAGTACTTCTTTTTTATAGAGAGTGTTTTAATTTTCTTGCGCAAATTCGGCAGATTTTGTTCCTGCTTGGCGTCCGAAGATGATGATATCGGCAACGGCATTTCCGCCAATTCGGTTTTCACCATGCAACCCACCAGTTACTTCACCGGCTGCAAAGAGACCTGGAATGATCTCGTTATCCGTAGCGATCACTTCTGTGTTCGTGTTGATCTTCACGCCGCCCATCGTGTGGTGGATACCAGGAGCGATGGCGATGGCGTAGTAAGGTCCTGTTGACAAATCGTTGTCCATTGCGGTGCTGCGTCCAAAGGCTTCGTCTTCACCAGCAGCCACACTGCTGTTCCAGGTAGCGATCGTTTCAGCAAGCGCTGCTTCTGGCATGTCCAATTCTTTTGCCAATTCCTCGATCGTGTCAGCGGATTTGACTAATCCTTGTTGCTCGTAAAAATCAATGGCTGTTACGCGTTCTTTGACACCTGCATCAAAAACTAACGTTGCTGATTTTTCAGGCAGGGCAATGATCGCTTCAGAGACTTTGTCTCGTGTTTCCATTTCATTGAAGAACCGTTCGCCTTCTTGATTGACCAAGATCGCGCCTTCTCCACGGACAGCTTCAGTGATCAACAGTGATTTCGACTGATCCACTGTTGGGTGAATTTGAATTTGTTCTAAATCAACCGTTTGTCCGCCTAATGCTTCGATCATTTTGATTCCATCACCAGTCGAACCCTCTTGGTTCGTTGTCACGTAGTCTGCCAATTCTGGTTTGTATTCGGTGATCATGTCGAAATTGGCACCGAAACCGCCTGTTGTAACGACAACTGCTTTGGCATCAATGGTTTGTTCGGTTCCTTCCACTTCAACGGTTACCCCGTTGACTTGACCATCTTCTTCATTGATTTCTTTGACATCGGCATTTACAAAAATTGGGATTTCCAATTCATGGATGTTGCGCATCAAGCCATCAACTAAGTATTCCCCAACAGCGGAACCATCAGATGGACGGTGCGTTCTTTTTTCACTCATCCCGCCAGTCGTAGTTAAGTTGTCTAAAGTGATACCCATGGAATCTAACCAATCGATTGCTTCTGCTGAATGATCCACAAAGTAACGCAACAATTCTTCATCATTGGTGTTGTGACCGCCAGCTAATGTTTCTTCATAGAATAGATCGTTTGAATCCTCGATGCCTTCTGCTTCTTGGAATTTGGTTTCTGAAGCGTTCATTCCTGCAGAAGATTTCAATGTATTCCCACCAGAAATTGGCATTTTTTCTAAAATAACTGGGTTTGCGCCAGCTTCCTTTGCTTGGATCGCAGCGGCCATTCCAGCGCCACCCGCACCGACGATCACGACATCGTAGCTGTCTGCAAGTTCGCTAGGGTCTGTGTATTCTTGACCAGATGCAGCGGAAGTTGCATCTGTTTCTTCATTAGCAGATGAACCAGTACTTGAGCTGCTGCTTGTTTGTGAATCAGCGCCACAAGCACTCAAAGTTGCTAACGAGGTTAGGACTAATAGTGTTTGGAAAATTTTCTTCATTGTTTTTATTCCTCCTAAAACTTTTTCCAAATCAAAGACTAACATAGTTGTCATGTTATTTTTAGGTTTTGTTCGAAAAATCACATAATAATTAGAAAAGTTTAATTTATAAAGCGTTTTAGTCGTGATGAAAGGGTTTCTTGGTCATCATAAAAAAGAGTGGATTCGTGAATTTCTAGAAAAAGAACAATTATTGATTCTTTGATTTGTTTGATTTTAATCATGAAGGGAGAAAACGAAGAGGATTCGATTTGCCTCTCTTCTGTTATTGAAAAAGTACGTCACTGAGGTGCCGAGGAACGATCTCTTTTATTGAAAATAAATCAAACGCTTTGCGATCAAAAGATAGAAAAAAATTAGTGGAATCAGTATTTGTGGGCACCAATTTTTATTCAATAAATAGAGATAGAATCTTGGTTTTCAAGAACCATTGCCAAGAAATTGCGGTGTTTCTTAAAAAAATCAAGAGAACTGTCTTGCAAAACCAATCCTTTCTTGTATAATAAAAATAAGTTAGGTCTACCTAAAAAATAAATAAACTATCCTTAACTATGGAAATGGAGTGAAAATAATGATTACTTTTTCAAAGATATCCGCAGCTTATGATGGCGATCATCAAGTGATCTCGGATTTGTCGTTTCAAGTAGAAAAACCGTCGATCGTAGGGATCATTGGTCCAAATGGGGCAGGGAAGTCGACGCTGATCAAAGCGGCGTTGAAGTTGATCCCTTCCAGCGGGGACATGAGTGTCGACAAAAAAGCGTTAAAAGACTTCCAAAAGGAAATTGCCTATGTCGAACAAAAGACCGCGGTTGATTACACGTTTCCGATCACAGTCAAAGAAGTCGTATCTTTAGGCTTGTATCCTAAAATGCGCATGTTCCAAAGGATGTCGGCCAACGATTGGCAGAAAGTGACAGCTGCTCTGGCAGCGGTAGAAATGGAATCCTTTGCGGAACGTCAGATTGGGGAATTGTCCGGTGGGCAGTTTCAGCGGGTCTTGATTGCTCGAACGTTGGTGCAAGATGCCAACTATATTTTCCTCGATGAGCCCTTTGTAGGGATCGATGCCACCAGTGAAGCGATCATCGTCGGGCTGTTACGTAACTTGCGAGATGCTGGCAAGACGATTTTTATCGTTCACCATGATCTGGGGAAAATCACCGAATACTTTGATTACTTGGTTCTGCTCAATCAAACCCTGATCGCTGCGGGCCCAGTCAGTGAAGTCTTTACCGAAAGCAATTTGAAGCAAACATTTGGCGATGCGATCATCGTGAAAGGAGGCGTTTAACATGTTGACAAGTTTTTTTACCAGTTTAAGTAACTATCATTTCTTGCAAAATGCCTTGATCACGGCAGTCGCGATCGGGATCGTCGCAGGGGTGATCGGTTGTTTTATTATCTTACGAGGGATGTCCTTGATGGGGGATGCAATCTCTCATGCGGTCTTACCAGGGGTAGCCTTGTCTTATATCTTCGGTGTTCATTTTTTTGTCGGGGCGATCTTCTTTGGGATCTTGGCTTCCATGATCATTACCTATATCGCCAATAACAGCCTGATCAAAAGTGATACGGCGATCGGTATCACCTTTAGTTCGTTTCTAGCTTTAGGGGTTATCTTGATTGGGGTAGCAAACAGTTCGACTGATTTGTTTCACATTTTGTTTGGGAATGTGCTAGCGGTACAAGATAGCGACAAATGGCTGACGATCGCTATCGCTATCCTTGTGCTGGCAGTGATCATCCTTTTCTTCCGTCCACTGTTGATCACGTCTTTTGATCCGATGATGGCTAAGGCTTTTGGGATGAAAGTGCAAGCCTATCACTACTTATTGATGTTCTTGTTAACTTTGGTTTCAGTGACAGCGATGCAAAGCGTCGGAACGATCTTGATCGTGGCTTTATTAGTCACTCCAGCAGCAACGGCTTATTTATATACAAAACAATTGAAGCATATGATGGTCATCGCAGGGATTTTAGGTGGTTTTGCCTCATTTATCGGCTTGTTTATCGGGTACAGCTTTAATATTGCCGCAGGGTCAAGTATCGTTTTGACCGCAGGAGCCTTTTTCGTGATCGGTTTCTTGTTCTCACCAAAACAAAAGACCAGTCCAGTCAAGCGCTGGTCAGCGACAGCGGTTTTAGCAACAGCAGCGGTAGCCGGCGGCTTCTTTTTGGCACAGCAAAACGGACAGATGGCCCAAACAGAAGGGAAGCTTTCAGTAGTAGCGACCAATTCGATCATTGCTGATATTACGGAAAACATTGCCGGTGATCGAATCGATCTTCACAGTATCGTACCGGTGGGGCGTGATCCTCATGAGTATGAACCTTTAGTGGAAGATGTTCGAAAAGCGACCGATGCTGATCTTATCCTTTACAACGGCTTGAATCTAGAAACCGGTGGCAATGGCTGGTTTACCAAATTGATGAACAATGCCAATAAGGTAGAAAATGAAGATTACTTTGCCGTCAGTGATGGCGTGGATGTGCTTTATCTTTCTGATGATGAAGACCACAGCAAAGCCGATCCTCATGCCTGGTTGAATCTAGAAAACGGCATGATCTATGCCCGCAACATCGCTCAACGCCTGAGCGAAAAGGACCCTGACAATCGCTCTTTCTATGAAGAAAACCTTGAACGCTACTTGGCTTCATTAGAAGAACTGGATCAGCAAGCGAAGGAAAACTTCCAATCGATTCCCGAAGAGAAGAAATTGATCGTCACCAGTGAGGGAGCCTTCAAATACTTCTCCAAAGCCTACGGTGTACCGTCTGCCTATATTTGGGAAATCAATACCGAAGAAGAAGGTACCCCTGCGCAAATCAAAAACTTAGTGGATCAGCTGCAAAACTCAGCCGTCGCTTCCTTGTTTGTCGAAAGCAGCGTCAATACTCGTCCAATGCAAAGTGTTTCTCGTGATGCAGGCATCCCGATTTTCGGAACCGTCTTTACCGATTCGATTGCAGAGCCGGGAGAAGAAGGCGACAGTTACTATAACATGATGAAGTGGAATCTCGATACGATTTATCAAGGCTTGAATCAATAATGCAAATAACATCCTTAGCTCGTTCTGGCTAAGGATGTTTTTTCGTCGTATTTTTGTGCTGGAGAAAAGCAAAGAGATAAAATCCGCAGCCCATCAAGGCAGCAAGAAATGCGATGACAGGAAAGTACAACCCCTGAAGGTATACATAGGCTGTATAAGCGAAGAAGGCGATCAAAAACCAGAGCGTTCCTGAGATGAGCATTTTTTGGTTCCTCCTAATTGTTGAAAAGTATTAATATGGTATATTTTAACATGATAGAAACAAAAAGAAAATCAGTGAATCGAACGTTTGCGGAAACGATTCGCTGATTTTTTCCCAATCACACCATTGAACAGTTAAGAAACGTTCGATTGCTGTTGCGGTTCTAGATGGTAATAAAGGATCTCTGGCGGGACGCCGAGTCGGGCGGGAATCTTGGTCATACCGACCCCACTGGAAACACTCAATAAGGTCTCATTGCCTAAAAGGTAGAGCCCATCGGTATATTTCAACGCACCCTTCGTTTTCGCATAATAAAGAGGCAAGCGAATCTGCCCGCCATGGCTATGGCCAGACAGAATCAAGTCGTAGTTTGGCAGATTGGTGATCCGAGAAACATAATCGGGTTCATGGAGCAAAAGTAGCTGCCATTCTGCTAAGGTTGCTTCATAGGTAAAACTGACTTTCGGACTTTCTATATCGATACCGACAATATTCATCGACGTCTTGTCATCAGAACCAAAAACCGACTCATTATCAAGTAAGGTAAACCCTGCATGCTGGTATATTTCCTTAACAAAGTAATGACCGTCATTCAAATGGTCATGGTTCCCCATAACTGCGATCTTACCCAGAGGCGCTTGCAATTTTTTCAGCTTTTCGATCAGTCGCTTGGTTGAACGATGCGGCCATTTTTTATAATTATCGATCAGATCCCCCGTGATGATGATCAGATCCGGCTTGTTTTGGATCGTTGATCGAATGATGCGATTCATTCGTCTTGGTTTAAACCAACGAGAAAAATGAAGGTCGCTGATATGGGCGATCACGATATTGCTCTCTGCTTGGTAAAGGTCATAAGCTTTTGAAATATCTAAGACGGTGCGCTTGTCTTTTTTTATGAGATAATGCCGTTGTTTGAGAAGATGCGGTTCAATAATAAAGGAGTAAACTAGCAAGCCCGTAAGGAGGAATGCAATAAGAATGAGGGTGTACATGGCGTGGCTCCTTTTTTGATTTGCTAGTTTCTAGCATAGTAGATTCTTACAAAAAAAGCAATCATACGAAAGCAAAAATAACAAAAAATATCCATCGTATTTCGCTTGTTTCTTCCATGAAAAAAAGATACAAAAGGGGCTGCAATAGCCGATCTTTTGTATCCTAGATCGCAATTATTTGATTTTCACCAAACGTTTAAAGCGTGCTTTGTGTTTGACGGGGATCAAAGCCATGACACAATCATAAGGGACGGAGATGATCGCCCATGCGAGACTTTTACTTGAAGCAAAGGGATAGTTTTGCTTTAAGACAAAATGGCCACTGATCAAGGCAAAACCGATACTGCCGACCCACAGCCATTGCGGGTTCCAATTCGTAAAGTGTTGGAGGGCTGTGATGATAAAGGGATAACCGTAAAAGTACAATGCAGTCAAAACGAAAGTGACGTTTTTGGTTAATTGACGCAGGGTAAGTAAGAAAAATAAGCCAGAAAGAACGATACCCAATGGCGGGAACAAACTAACTAAGAAGGAATAAACGATGCCCCATATGATCATGCCAGGTCCTTTGACGAGAGCGGCTAAGACAAAGACAAAAAGTAGGAATAAGAGCTGTTGCGAAAAACTTGCTGCTGTCAAAAGTCCGAAGAAACCAACCAATAACCAGTGAGAAAAAGTCGCTGTTTGATTCTTTTGTGGTGTCTGCTGCTGCAATTTTAGCCATGTAGCAAAATTCGGGAAATCTTGCTGGAAATTTCGCTGAAAGTCGCTGTTGAATGCTTGATGGGCATTTTGCTGCCGATAGTAATGATATTGATGTTTTAACGTGCCTTTAGCTGCTGCTTTTTGGCCAGAAAAAAAGCGGCCGGGATCAATTTTTGATCGTTCCATATTTCCACCTCCATACGATTTCGTTACACTCAGTATAGAGAAAATCAGCTTCGGCGTCCTCCAACTTTGGGCGGATTTTTTTTGCTTGCTGAAAGTTTTCTTAAACTGCTGAAAAAAGCGGAGAGGATTCGTTTCTTAAACCGTCAAAATATGCTAGAGTATAGAAGGACTAAGGAGGAGATTTCATGATTTTTGATTCTCATACACATTTGAATGCAGAACAGTTTAACGAAGACATTCCCGAAACCGTCGCCCGTGCGCATGAACTAGGAGTAACGGAGATGGCGGTCGTCGGTTTCGATCAGCCAACGATTGAAAAATCGTTAGCATTAAGCAAAGAATATCCTGGCATTTACAGCATTATCGGTTGGCATCCCACCGAAGCTGGTTCTTATACCCCAAATGTAGAGACCTATTTGCAAGAGCGCTTGGAACGACCAAAAGTCGTTGCCCTAGGTGAAATCGGTTTAGACTACCACTGGATGGAAGATCCGAAAGAAGTTCAAGAAAAGGTCTTTCGTCGGCAAATGGCGATCGCTCGTGAACATCAGCTGCCCATCAGTATTCATACCCGTGAAGCCTTAGAAGATACCTATGCGATCTTAAAGGATGAAAAAGTCCAAACGATCGGCGGCATCATGCACAGCTTTAGCGGGGATGGCGAATGGGCGAAAAAGTTCTTGGATCTAGGAATGTACATTTCCTTTAGTGGTGTCGTGACCTTCAAAAAGGCTACGGAGGTACAAGAAGCTGCGCAAGTTGTGCCACAAGATCGGCTACTCGTTGAGACTGATGCGCCGTATTTAGCCCCTGTTCCTTATCGTGGCAAGCGCAATGAACCCGGCTATACCCATTATGTAGTGGATAAAATCGCGGAGCTGCGGCAAGAAGCGGTCGCTGATGTTGCGACCTACACGACAAAAAATGCCCACCGCTTGTTTAGGATCAATGACTGATAAACCGAAAATCGAAGAAATCATTGTCGTCGAAGGCAAAGACGACACCCGCCGATTGCAAGAAGTGTTCGAAGTAGATACCATCGAAACGATCGGTTCGGCAATTGATGATACGATCCTTGATCAAATCGAGCACGCCCAAGAGACACGAGGGGTCATCGTGTTTACCGATCCCGATTTTTCAGGAGAAAAGATCCGCAAGATCATTATGGAAGTCGTTCCGGATGCCAAGCATGCCTTTTTACCACGCAGTCAGGCAACACCGAAAAACAAAGGCAGTTTAGGCGTGGAACACGCCAGCCATGAAGCGTTGAAAGAAGCCTTGCGGAAAGTCGTAACCCCGATTGCTTCAAATGAAGCTAGCGAAGGGACCATTGATCGGCAACAGTTGTTAGCGTATGGCTTGATCGCAGGGGCTGGAGCGAAAGAGAAACGAGAGCGGTTGGGGGATCTTTTACGCATCGGCTATACGAACGGCAAACAACTAGAGAAGCGGCTGGCAATGTTTCGTATTACTGATGCAGAGCTGGCAGAAGCAATGAAAACAGTGGAGGAAGAATTGTGAAAGAAGAACGGGATATAGCAACCCCCTCAAGAACCAAAGAGATTTTAGCGAAACATGGCTTTACCTTTAAAAAAAGTTTAGGTCAAAACTTCTTAACAGAACCGAATATTTTACGGAAAATCGTAGAAACAGCAGGCATCAACGAGACGACAAACGTCATCGAAGTTGGTCCCGGGATCGGTGCGTTGACCGAACAGTTGGCAAAACATGCCAAGCAAGTGTTGGCGTTTGAAATCGATGATCGGTTGATTCCAGTGTTAGCCGACACAATGCAGCCATATCAAAATGTGCAAATCATTCATCAAGATGTCTTGCAAGCAGATCTGGCAACGACCATTCAATCAGCATTCAGCGATACGGCTGCTTCATTAAAAGTTGTCGCAAACTTGCCCTACTACATCACTACGCCAATTATGATGCACTTTTTAGAGTCTCAGGTACCAGTAGATGAAATGGTGGTGATGATGCAAAAAGAAGTGGCTGATCGAATCTCAGCAGTTCCTGGGACTAAAGCCTATGGCTCGTTGTCGATCGCTGTGCAATACTACATGGAAGCAAAACTGGCATTCATCGTCCCGAAAACTGTTTTTGTGCCTCAACCAAATGTTGATTCGGCTATTCTGAAATTGACGCGTCGTTCACAACCAGCAGTCGCAGTCACCGATGAAAAAGAGTTCTTCAAATTAACGAAAGCAGCCTTTCAACTGCGTCGTAAAACCCTTTGGAACAATTTGCAAAATAGCTATGGAAAAGATGAAACAACCAAACAGTGGTTGGCAGACAGCTTAGAAGCAAGTGGGATCGATCCGAAACGACGTGGAGAAACGCTGTCGTTAGTGGAATTTGCCAAATTAAGTAATGAAATGCAAGCACGTAAAGGATAACCTCTATAAAAACGGATGTTGAATAAACATTCGTTTTTTGTGTCTTGACACCTCGTGGAAATACCAGTAGAATAAGCAAGACAGAACTGTCATGACACATTGAAGGAGAGAGTATAAATGAAAAATCATTCCATCCGCCATTTAACGATCGCTGCATTGTTGATCGGCATGGGGATCGTCATTCCCATGGTAATGCCCAAAATCGTCATTGGACCAGCATCCTTTACTTTAGCTAGCCACGTTCCCGTATTTGTGGCGATGTTCTTTTCACCAGCGATGGCGATCGCGGTAGCTTTAGGAACAACCTTTGGCTTTTTCTTAACACTGCCACCAATCATTGCTTTACGGGCATTGTCCCATGTTGTTTTTGCCGTCATCGGTGCCTTTTATTTACAGAAGCACCCAGATATTTTACTGAAAAATGGCAAACCCTCTTTATTGAATATCAAATTTCAGAGCTTTAACTTGATTATTGGACTGATTCATTCTACCGTTGAAATGGCAGTCGTTGCCGCCTTTTACTTCACAGGAAATGTCCCGGGAACCGCATTCGATGGCAATTTCTACTATTTCTTGTTCGTTTTGATGGGGATCGGTGGCTTGATCCATAGCTTGATCGATTTCAATTTGGCTTATTTTGTTGCAGGTGCCTTAAGCAAACAATTTGATATTCGTTCGTTTTCGAAAGCAAAAGGACGCTTTATTCAGAAACAAAAGAAAGCGGCATAAGCGCCAGTTTGAGTAGACCCGCTACCTAGACGGGTCTATTTTTTTGTGGCCAGATTAATAAAATACCCTTTCTTAAAAAGTTTATTATAGTGAAAAAATAAACAGAAATAAGTTATAATATACAAGAGGAGGAAGTAGATGAAGAAGATAAAGTTAAAACGGTTACTTTTAAGTATGTTCGTCTTGATGCTCTTCTTTCTGCTGATTTTTTATGACAGTAAGAACGGGCAATCCCCCTTTGAAGTGATAGAGGATGAATTGACATTAGCACTTTCGGATGAGGAACAAACACCAGAGCCGGAATACAGTGAGGTTATTCAATTAGATGTTCCGTTAGAAAATCAATTCGATGAAGTTGCCCTAGGAAACGGCTGTGAAGTAACAGCTTTATCGATGCTCTTGAATTTTTACGGATTTGAAACGAATAAAAATCAATTGGCAGAAGAATTAGCGTATGTCCCGCTTTATGAGGATTACGATCACCATGGAGACCCACGAGAAGGCTTTGTTGGAAACATCTATGGCGGCGATAGCGCAATGGGGGTTGACGTTGAGCCGATCACCGATGTTGCCGAAAGGATTGTGAAAGAGCAATATGAAGTCGTTAGTGGACGAGACAAAAGCTTTGATGAGATCGTCAAAGTACTGCAATCTGGAAAACCCGTTTGGATGATCGCGACCTTAGAATTACAAGTACCTACCGATGCTGATTTCTTTCAATGGAATACGAAAAATGGTGAAATCCTTGTGACTGCATTGATCCACTCGGTAGTGATCACGGGAATCGACGGAGAGACGATGTATGTCAATGACCCTTATGGGCATAAAGATCGCGAAGTCAGCAAAGAAGACTTAGCAACGATTTATGAAAAAATGGGGCAACAATATTTATATTTAGAAGAACTATAAGAAAAAAATAAACTTGACGTTGACAGTAAATGAAAAAACAATTATAATTTTTTAAAATTAAACAAAGATTTCGATAACGTTGAAGAGAAGAGTAGCAGATCAACAAAGGTACAGAGACTCCGGTTGGTGAAAAAGGAGACATGCGGTGATCAGTGAAGATGAGCTCTGAGTTTTTTTGTTGGTTCACGCCAGCAAAACGGCATGCGCCCGTTACAGCGCCAAGTATCATAGTGTACTGTTGAGGTGTTATTTGTGAGAATAGCACGAATTAGGGTGGTAACGCGCATCAAGTCGTCCCTTTTATCCGCAAGGATAAAAGGGCGGCTTTTTTTGTTTTTCACAGCCGAAACTGTTCGCTTTCTCTTCAACAAGAAATTTATCTGTAAGGGGTTGAAGCAATGCCAATCATTATTCCCAAAGAATTACCCGCTGCAGCGGTCCTGCAAAAAGAAAATGTCTTTGCCTTACTGCAGCATAAAGCGGCGAAGCAAGAGATCCGTCCCTTGAAAATCGCCATCGTCAATTTGATGCCGAAAAAGATCGCTACAGAAAATCAGTTGTTGCGTCTGCTTTCTCAAAGCCCTCTGCAAATTGAGGTGACTTTACTGAAAATGAAGTACCACGAAAGCAAAAACACGTCTGTCGATCACATGGAAAAGTTCTATCAAGAATTTTCAGTGATCCAGTCCCAACGCTTCGACGGCTTGATCATTACTGGTGCCCCTGTTGAAAAAATGACATTTGAAGCCATTGATTATTGGCAAGAACTGCAAGAGATCATGAATTGGAGCCAGACGAATTGCACTTCAGTCTTGCATATTTGTTGGGGAGCGCAAGCAGGTCTTTATTACCATTACGGTATCGAAAAAGTGTTGTACCCAAGCAAGTTGTTCGGTGTCTTCGAACAAACAGTCACGCATTTCCATCCACTGGTTAGGGGCTTTGACGACGTCTTTTATACACCGCATTCGCGCTATACTGGCATCGATGAAGTCCAGCTCGCCCAAGCCCCCTTAGAAATATTGGCAGCGGGTGTTGAAACGGGACCCTCCATCTTCGTATCAGAGGATCATAAAAATGTCTTTTTACTAGGACATTTTGAATACCATACAACGACCTTGAATGAAGAGTACTTGCGAGACATGGAACGGGGCTTAGCTACCGCATTGCCGCAAAATTACTTTGCCTATGACCGTTTAGGTGGGAAAATCACCAACCGTTGGCGGGGACATGCCTCCTTGTTTTTCAGCAATTGGATCAATGAAACCTATTTGCGAACGCCGTATGACCTGTCCGTCAAGCCCACGAAAGAAGGTTATCGGATCGGTAGCGAGCCAGAAGGTCGGGTGAGTATCAATGACGATTGAGTCCTTTCTCTCCCATTATGCCAGACAGCGAAAAGGCACTGATTCTTTAAAATGGGATCTTGTCGATCAACGGTTCCAAGGAGAAAAGCTTTTGCCTTTATGGGTAGCCGATATGGATTTTGCGGCGCCAAAAGCAGTAGAAAAAGCTTTGCAGCAACTGGTTGCTCAAGGAACCTTCGGCTATGGCATTCCCCCCTCAGGCTATTTTTCAGCCTATCAGGGCTGGCAAGATCGCCACTGGGGGACGAAATTTGAAGAAAAATGGCTCTCGTTTTCCACAGGGGTCGTCCAATCTTTGGTTGATTTGCTTCATTGTTTCACAGAACCTGACGATGGCATCTTGATCCAGCCGCCCGTCTACTATCCCTTTTTTGACAGCATCAAGGAGACGAAAAGACGCTTGATAGAAGCACCTTTACAAAAAGTGGGGAATTCCTATCGAATCGATTTTGCTGCTTTTGAAGCCAAAATCATTGAAAAAAAAGTAAAACTATTTATTCTCTGCTCCCCCCACAATCCAGTAGGGCGGGTCTGGCAAGAGGAAGAGCTACATCAGTTATTGGCAATCTGCCAAAAACATAAGGTTGTCGTGATCGCCGATGAGATCCATCGTGAGCTGATACTCGGTGACCAGCAATTTGTTTCGGCAATAACAGTGGCGCAGCGTTTAGGCATTGAAAAACTGATCGTCCTGGATTCGCCCTCAAAAACCTTTAACTTAGCAGGGTTATTGCTGTCTCACGTTTGGATTCCAGATTTAGAGATGCGCACAACCTATCACGCGTGGTGTCGGCAATACAAGCAGACGGAAGTTAATTGTTTTGGTCTAACTGCTGCCAAAGCTGCTTATGAATCGGGGGATCAATGGCTAGCTGATCTGCTCTCAGTGGTTGCTACCAATGAACAAATGGTCCGCCAGCAACTGCAAGAAGCATTTCCCAAGATTGAGCTCCTGCCCTTAGAAGGAACCTACCTTCTCTGGGTGGATCTGCGGCAAGTCATTGCCAAAGAACGAACCAAGCACGTGATCCAAGATACTGCCGGTTTGGCAGTCGATTATGGGGAATGGTTCGCCAAAGACGGTCAAGGCTTGATTCGTCTGAATCTTGCGACAACACCGACTATCATTCAACAAGCCCTTGATCGCATGATCGAGGCAATCAAAAAGGAGGAACGACATGACGATTGATACAGCAACTTTTCTGGCACAATTAGGCAATCATTCGGATCAGCAAACTGGGGCGATCAGCCCACCGATCTATCTTTCCACGACGTTTGCGCATCCTGAATTGGGGCAAAGTACCGGCTATGATTATACCCGTACCAAAAACCCAACCCGTGATATTTTAGAAGCGGGTCTTGCTGAATTAGAAAAAGGGGCTCGGGCAGTAGTGACCAGCTCTGGCATGAGTGCGATCGCTTTGATTTTTGATTTGTTTGCCAGCGGCAGCCGCTTTTTGGTTTCTCGTGACTTGTACGGCGGCAGCTTTCGCTATTTTGCGGAATTGGAAAAAAGCCAGCGGGCCTTTTTCGATACCTTCAGTACTGTAACAGAATTAAGTGAAAAATTAACTGACGAGGTAACGGCTGTCTTTTTAGAGACCCCAACGAATCCTTTGATGACCGTGACGGATATTGCTGAAACCGCCAAGCTTGCTCACGAACATGGGGCGCTATTGATTGTAGACAACACCTTTTTGACGCCCTTGCGACAGTTGCCCTTAGAGGAAGGTGCCGATCTGGTGATCCACTCAGGTACCAAATTCTTATCTGGCCACAATGATATTTTGGCAGGCGTCGTGATCGCCAAAGATGCGCAGCTGGGGGAGCGCTTGAACTATTTAGCCAATACTTCTGGCCCTACCTTGAGCAGCTTTGATACGTGGTTATTTATTCGAAGTTTAAAGACGCTGCCGTTGCGCTTTGAACGGCAAGAAGCCAACGCCAAGGAAGTCGGCCGCTTTTTACGAGCCCATCCGGCGATCAAAGAGGTGCTGTATCCGAATGCCGGCGCGATGATCAGCATTCGGGTGCTTGATGAAACCAAAATCAGCGGCTTTTTAGCGGCATTAAAGGTCTTTACCTTTGCGGAAAGCCTAGGGGGTGTGGAAAGTCTCATCACGTATCCAACGACACAGACCCACGCGGATATTCCTCAAGAGGTGCGAGAATCTTATGGATTGACGCCGGATCTTTTACGGATCTCCATTGGGATCGAAAGTAGTAAAGATTTGATCGATGACTTAGAAAATGCACTGAAGATATTCAAATAACCCGACCGCAGATCAGCTAGTTAAAAACTTACTTTTGTAGAGTAATTTTATTGACAGTTTTAGTTGTATAGGATAAAGTTACACTACATATGAATAGTGAGTCCGATGTTTTCGGTTGACGGCAACAGGCATTCTCCCTTTTTTCTCACGAGAAAGCAGTTCTTTCTAAAAGAAAAGGTGAAATTGGTCTAGTTGAGCATCGCCACAAGAAAACGGGACGATTGATCTGAGGAGGGAACAAAAGGGGAAAAAAGGATGAAAAGAAACGTAGTAAAGGGATTGTCAACAGGGGCTCTTGGATTGCTGGCATTGTTCAGCTTCGCCGCTTGCGGCAGCAGTCAAGCAGATGAGGAAGCCATCGTTGTCAAATTGGGTGTTGTTGGTGAACAAAACGAAGCCTGGGAACATGTGCAGGAAGAATTGAAGGAAAATGAAAACATCGACCTGCAATTGGTGAAGTTTACCGATTATCGCCAACCAATCGTCGCACTAGAGGATGGGTCGATCGATCTACACGCAGCATTGACGGAGATTTTTATGGACAACGTCAACGAAGAAAGTGGTTATTCCAACACAACGATTGCGTATACGACATTAAACCCACTTGGTATTTATTCCGATAAAATCACAGATGTCAGTGAATTGGCTGATGGAGCTACAGTGGCTTTACCGAATGATGTCTCAAATGAGAGTCGCGCACTGCTGCTTTTACAAACGGCGGGTTTGATCACTTTGGATGAATCCAAGGGGCTACTGCCGACAACTAGTGATGTGACTGACAATCCCAAAGCTTTGAGATTTGAGCTACTTGATTCCAATCAGACTGCTCGAGCTATGACTGACGTCGACATTTCTTTGATCAATAATGGCATGGCCGTCGATGCTGGTTTGGTACCTACAGAAGATGCGATTTTCTTAGAACCTGTGGCTGATTCCTCTAAGCCTTATTATAATGTGATCGCTGCGCGAGCAGACGAAGCAGACAATGACGTTTACCAAACGGTCGTTCGATATTATCAGACCGATGAAGTAAAAGCAATTATCGAGGAAGTAACAAAGAAATCTAGTATACCTGTATGGGAATAGAAAGGTAAAAACGACTATTACTATATAGGAACAGGAAGTAGGATGGAAAAATGATAAATTGGAAAAAAGGTTTAGCAAGTGTTGCCGTCGTTGGACTAGGATTTGTTCTAGCAGCCTGCGGTGGATCAAATACAGAAGAAACGTCAACCAGTAGTGCAGCTGGAGCTGGGGATGATTCAACATTCACTTATGCGATCAGCGGGGACCCATCGTCCACTAACCCGATCAACACCAGTGATCGTTGGGGATTGACAGTGACAAACATGATCTATTCTCCACTAGTTACAGTGGAAGCAGATGGAACGACACAAAATGCGTTGGCAGAATCAGTGGAACCGGCGGAAGACGGCCTTTCCTTGACAGTACATTTGAAACAAGATGTGAAATGGTCAGATGGCGAAGACTTTACCGCCGATGACGTTGTTTTCACATATGAACAAAAAGTCAAAAAAGAAAATGGCAATGCCGATTCCCTTTGGGTCGACGACCAACCGATCGCGATCGAAAAAGTGGATGAATACACCGTCAAATTCGTGTTGCCGACACCAAGTGCCGCAGCGATCAGCAACATCGCAACCGAAACATACATCATTCCCGAGCATATCTTTAAAGATGTTACCGACTTCTCTGTCAGTGAACTGCCTGAAAAACCAGTCGGCACTGGTCCGTATCAACTGAAAGAATACAAACGTGGTGAGTACTTTACTTTTGAAGCCAATGAAAACTATTATGGCGGCAAGCCTTCGATTCAAAATGTGACGTTGCGTATCATCGAAAGTACCGATACGGCGAAAGTCGCTTTGCAAAAAGGGGAAGTGGATGCAGCCGTTGTCTTGCCTTCAGATATTGAAGACTTAGATGATGAGCAGATCTCTGTTTATCCTTATACTGAAAACCGTGTCGGTTATCTAGGCTTGAACACTCACTCAGATGCTTTGCAAGATGTGAAAGTTCGACAAGCAGTTCTTTATGCGTTGAACAAAGACGAATTAAATCAAGCGGCGTATTTAGATGAAGAGTATTATGCAACACCATATTCATTCTTGCCACCGAACAACCCATACGTCACTGATGATGTTGAAAAATACGAGACAAATGTCGAAAAGGCTCAAGAACTTTTACAAGAAGCTGGTGTGACTGATTTGTCATTGAATTTGGCTTTCAACTCAACCGATCCAGCCCAAACGATCCAAGCTACGTTGATCCAACAACAATTGCAACAAGCAGGCATAACGGTTACCCTTGAAGGTGGCGATGGTACAGCGATCTTTACCGAGTTGAAGAAACCAGATTCAACGAAGTACAACTTATTCCTTGGCGGATATATCATGGGGAATGACCCTGACTTATACGGCAGTCTATTTGAAACTGGCGGTAGTGCCAACTATTTCCAAAGCAATAGCGAAACCATTGACAATTTGTTCGCCCAAGCAGCAGTTGAATTAGACACGGACAAACGTGAAGCATTGTATGATGATTTGCAAAAAGCCATTGCTGACGAAGCGATCATTTACCCAATCGTTGACAACAAGAAAATCCTAGCGGTCAATAACCGAATTGGTAATGTAGAAGATGCAGGTTTGATCCCAATCTATACATTCGAAGATATGTCTAAATTGACAATCAAGTAAATCCATTGGCTGTGATAAAGAGGAATCTTTTTTATCACAGCTTTTTTCTATGAAAAAGAAAGTAGGTCAGTTATGTTTCGATACATTGCAAAACGAGTATTGCAAGCAATCCCTTTGCTGTTTGTGATCTCTTTTATCGTTTTTTCGCTTATACATATCGCACCGTATGATGTGATCGACTCCATCACGACACCCAATATGTCGCAAGAGCAAATCGATCTTTTGCGGCAGCGCTATGGCTTGGATCAACCCTTTTTGGTTCAATATTTTCTTTGGATCAGAAATATTCTTACCGGTAATCTTGGCTTTTCTTTGGTGTCTCAAAGTAGTATTTCACAAGAACTTGCGACTCGGATTCCCAATACTATGCGCCTAGTGATCCCCGCTTATTTGACTGCCTTGTTGTTGGCGATCATTTTGGGCCTGTTGGCTGCTGCCAACAAAGGAAAGATTTGGGATCGGATCATTGACGCTGTGGCATCTTTAGGGATCGCTGTGCCGACCTTCTGGTTTGCGATGATCTTGATTTATGTGTTTGGTTACTTATTAAATATGTTTCCAATCATTGGCATGTATACGGTCGGTAAAGAAGGGGATTTTGGCGATTTTCTGCAGCATTTTATTTTGCCTTATACCACATTGACAGTCGCCTTCTTTCCAGATTTGACGCGGTATATCCGGGCATCAGCGACACAACAAGTTTCAGAAGACTACGTGATGGTGCAACGGGCATTTCATGCCAGCAAATGGCAGATTTTCAGCCGGCACATCAGTCGCAATATTTTGATTCCCGTTGTCACCCAAATCGGCTTGGCGTTGCCGATGTTAGTTACCGGTGCGATCATTACAGAAACGATCTACGGCTGGCCGGGCGTCGGACCTTACTTGATGAGTGCGACGAAAAGCCTCGATTATCCTGTGATCATGGCCATCATGCTGCTGTCAGCAACACTGGTCATCTTAGGGAATTTGTTAGCGGATGTATTATACTCCGTGGTTGATCCACGTATCCGTAAAGGAGGGAGCAAGTAATGAAACGTTTCAAAAAAATCAGTGAAGTCATGCTTGCTTCGCCCATCTATACCTTTTCTGTCGTTTTCCTGACGTTATTGATTATTTTGTCGCTTGTTGCACCTTTGATCCCCATCGATCCCAATGCAACGGATGTCAGCAACATGTCACAGCCGCCGAGTTGGGCTCATTTATTTGGAACCGATGAAGTGGGGCGGGATTACTTTATTCGGGTCGTCTACGGCGGTCGGGTGTCCTTGTTTGTAGGTGTTTTGGCAATGATAACTGCGACGTTTATTGGGACTCTTGTCGGTCTTGTTTCTGGCTACTTTGGCGGTTGGATCGACAACTTGCTGATGCGGCTCGTCGATGTATTGTCATCGATTCCTTGGTTGGTGTTAGTGATCGTTTTGAGCGTCTTTTTACGTCCCGGACTAACCACGATTATTATTGTGATCGGCGGCTTCTCCTGGATGAACATCGCTCGTTTGATTCGTGGTGAAACGTTAGCGGCGAAAGAACGGGAATATGTCGCTTATGGGAAATTTATCGGCCGTTCTTCATTCAGTATTATCGTGAAGCATGTTTTCCCCGCAGTACTACCAACCTTGATCGTTGCGGCATCCGCAAGTATTTCTGGGGCGATCATGACCGAATCAGCATTGAGCTTCCTTGGATTAGGGATTCAGCAACCGATGGCATCGTGGGGCAGTCTGTTGCAAAACGCGCAAAACAGCTTGCAGCGGGCACCATACATGGCGATCCTTCCCGGGCTTTTTGTTATTTTCACCATCTATTCCTTTAACAATATCGGCGACATGATCAAACATGTCTTGCAAAGAGAGGTGTGACCGATGGAGACAGAATTATTAGCGATCGAAGCGTTGAATGTGACGTTTCAAAGCAAAACCGGGCCGAAACCGTTAGTCAAAAATCTTGATCTGGTGATTCCTAAGGGCAAAGTGGTTGGGATCGTCGGCGAATCAGGCAGCGGCAAAAGTATGACCATGAAAAGTGTCATGGATCTTTTGCCCGATAAAGTGACCGATCACTATGCCAGTTATACATTTGAAGGAGCAGCAGTTAGCGATCGTCGAACATTACCAATTGCTATGATTTTTCAAGACCCGATGACTTCGTTAAATCCTTTGCGCACGATCGGCTATCATTTGATCGAAGTGATTCGCCGCTCACAAAAAGTATCGAAAAAAGCAGCACAAGAAATCGCCGTCAAAGAGTTAGAAAAAGTCGGCATACCTTTTCCAGCACAACGTATGAAACAATATCCTCATGAGCTATCTGGGGGGATGCGTCAACGGGTGATGATCGCCATGGCTTTGTTGGCGCAACCGAAATTGCTGATCGCCGATGAACCGACGACGGCTTTAGATGTGACGATCCAAGCACAGATTTTGGCATTGATCAAAAACCTGCAAAGAGAGAACCAGCTTTCCGTCGTCCTTGTGACCCATGACTTTGGGGTCGTTGCAGGAATGTGCGACTTTATTAAAGTGATGTATCAAGGACAAGTCGTGGAAGAAGGCACCACGGAAGAAATCTTTTATCAACCGGCACATCCTTATACGAAACAGTTATTGCAAGCGGCCAATTTAGGCGACAAGCATGCTGAATTAAAAGTCTTTGATTATCACGAGACATTGGCAGATGAGTTGCAAGAAACGCAGCTATCTAAGACCCATCGCGTCTGGCGTAATCAGGAGGTGACAGAATAATGGAAGAACTGATTCGCGTAGAACATGCGACGAAAACCTTTCGCAGTAAAAACTGGCGCGGCACTGTCAGCGAAGTCCGAGCGGTCGAAGATGTCAGCCTAACGATTCATCGAGGCGAGACATTGGGGCTAGTGGGGGAATCTGGAAGTGGGAAAACCACTTTAGGACGCAGTATTTTAAATTTAGAGACCTTAACAAGCGGGGAGATTTTCTTTGAAGGCAAAGAGCTAACAGCATTGACGGCAGAAGATCGCAAAGCAGCGTATCAGCAAATGCAGATCATTTTCCAAGATCCGTATTCATCATTGAATCCCCGGATGACGGCACTTGAACTGGTGATGGAGCCGTTGTATCATGAAACGAAAGATGCTGCTCGAGCGAAAGCCAAAGAAATCTTAGCGATCGTCGGGATCACCGGTGATGATGTCCATAAATTGCCCCGCAGTTTCAGCGGCGGACAACGGCAACGGATTGGCATCGCTCGTGCAGTGGTCAATCGCCCGGCGTTCGTCTTGTGTGATGAACCGACTTCGGCATTAGATGTCTCCATTCAGGCTCAGATCATCCAATTGCTGCTGCGTCTACAAAAAGAGTTTTCATTGTCTTATTTATTCATTTCTCATGACTTGTCCGTGATTCGTCATATCAGTGATCGAACAGCCGTCATGTATCAAGGGAAATTAGTTGAATTGGCACCTACCGACCGTTTGTTTGAAAATCCGCTGCATCCTTACACGAAGAAATTATTAGCAGCAGCGCCGATCGCTGATCCTGTGTTAGCAAGAGGTGCGATGGAACAAACGGAAATTCAAAGCACGATTACTTTGACCCCATTGTATGAATGGGTCGAAGTTGAACCAGATCATTTTGTGAGGAGAGAAAAACGATGACAGTAGAAACATTAACGATCCATCAAGGAAGCGACAAATTTGAAATGACGACCCCAACGGGCAATTGGGTGTTAGCACGGGAAAAAGGCTATTCGCCAGTCCAAATGCTGGTGAGTGCGGTCGCTGCTTGCGGCGGCTATGTATACGCATCCGTCTTAGAGAATTCAAAAATCACAGCAGAAATCGAAAAGATCGAAGTCAGCTATGACCGAGACGACAATAAAAAAGCCCAACCAGTCAGTGCTATCCAAATTCAGTTTTATGCGAAAATCGCCGAAGCTGATCATGACAAAGCGACCCGTTGCCTAAAACTCGTTTCACCAAATTGCCCCGTGATCCAATCATTAGATCCAACGATCGAAGTGACGGAAACGGTGACGTTTATTTAATCGAAAAAAGACTTTGTGTGCCTGAAACCAATAGGCATATAAAGTCTTTTTTTTGATCAATAAATAATATTCTCCCGAATAAAGTCGATATCTGTCACTAATAGTTTGCGATCGACACTTTTTAAGGCGCCAGATTCTCGTAATTTTTGCATCATTCGATTGACACTGCTGGCAGAGGTAATGCCGCAAAAGCGAGCAATCTCTTCATTGGTGACTTCAAAATCGATCAAGACACCCTCAGTTGTTTGAACCCCAAAAGTTTCATACAACTCATTGATTTGGGTACAGACAGCACCGAATTTGCCGTTCATCAGCATTTGCTGCATCTTTTTCATCGTATCCATCAAATTTCGTCGATAATACTCTTTGACATAGTCCTGCAGCAGACGGTCACGATTGACATCTGCCCAAAATTGATCCCGCACGATTTTGTATAATTCGGCTTCTTCTGATTCAACCCGCACATTAAAAGGGGCTTCGACTTCTTGAGAGGATTCGTCTTTAAACAAAG
Organism: Enterococcus sp. OL5; assembly: GCF_006491895.1. Lineage (NCBI taxonomy): Bacteria > Bacillati > Bacillota > Bacilli > Lactobacillales > Enterococcaceae > Enterococcus > Enterococcus sp. OL5. Next base: position 505,224 of record NZ_VHIL01000001.1, on the reverse strand, counting down.
AGACGATTTCGAAATCCGTCAAATAGCGCAAGTTGAATTCGCGCCCTTCATGGGTCACTACGCTAGTTTTGATGATGCCTTTTTTTGAAATGTAGACGTACCGATCCGGGATCCCTTCATACGTCAAGTAACTCTTTTTCTTACGGATAACGACCGGTATTGCTTGTTTTTCTAAATAATCACGTAATATCTGTTTCTCCACCCACGTTACTCCTTCACTTGATGCCAACCCAACATTTTCTGAAAAAAATCTGAAATTTCCTCTATTCATGCTTCATTAAAAGACATTTCTGGTGAAAAAGCAATAACAAATGTTAATGTTTCTTGTTAATGCTCTTTTTTAACAGCAAAAGCGCATTTCAAGCAGAGGAAGTTTCGGTATAGTAGAACGCATCACAGCACAAACAGGAGGAATGGAAGAAACATGTCAGATAGGGAAACCAATCAAGAAGGAGTCGTCAGCTCGTTGCCATCAACCAAAAATGAAAAACTATGGAACAAAGGGTTTATCACGATTACCTTGATCAATTTTATCGTCTTTCTCGTGTATTATTGTTTTGTCGTCATCACCGCGAAATTTGCCACGCAGGAGTTAGGGGCATCCACCGCACAAGCTGGCTTGGCAGCGGGGATCTACATCATAGGGACCTTGATCGCTCGCTTGTATGTCGGAAAAATTTTAGAATTAGTCGGTCGCAAAGCCGTTTTGCGCTGGGGGATTTTGTTTTATGTCCTTACCACCGCCGCCTATTTAATCTCGGTCAACATCTACATTTTAGATACCGTGCGCTTTTTCAATGGGTTTGCTTATGGTGCTGTCTCAACTGCGGCTAATGCGATCGTCACCGCATATATCCCAGCTTCCAAACATGGGGAAGGGATCAATTACTATGGATTAAGTACCAGTTTAGCAGCGGCAGTCGGACCTTTTATTGGCATGCTTTTACTGCCGACCGTCGGCTTTGATTTCATTATTTGGTTAGCAACCATCTTATCAATCGCAACAGCCATCGCTTGTTTCTGGTTCCCAGTCAAAAACATCCCATTAACAGAAGAACACAGAGCACAACTAAAAAAATGGTCCATCAAAAGTTTTGTCGAACCAAAAGTCTTTTTCATTTCCGGGATTGCCTTTTTGATCGGATTGGCTTATTCCAGTGTTCTCGGCTTCTTGTCGATCTACGCCAGTGACCTTGGGTTAGAAACGGCCGGTGCCTTTTTCTTCATCGTCTATGCACTTTCCGTGACCTTCACTCGACCAATGACTGGGAAACTATTTGACCGTCATGGCGCCGATGCAGTCATGTATCCTAGCTTTCTTTTCTTGACCCTTGGTCTTTTCTTATTAAGTATTACCGGCAACAGCTGGATGTTGTTGCTTGCGGGTTGCTTTGTCGGCTTAGGCTATGGCACCTTCATGTCAAATGGCCAAGCTGTCTGTCTGAAAGAGGTCGATCCTCACCGTGTCGGCGTAGCGCTCTCCACTTATTTCATCGGGCTGGATCTCGGCTTAGGCGTAGGTCCCTATGCATTAGGAAGCTTGCACGGTCTGTTTGATTATTCGCAAATCTACATTTTATGCGGACTGATCCCAGTCGTCGTTCTTGTTTTATACAAATTGTTTTATAAAACGAAACGCGCAGTTGCCGCCGTTGGTACGATGAAGCAGCCAATCAACGAAGAAGACTAACCTCAACCATCACAAAAAGGAGTGTTTCACCATGGATAACAATCAATTGATTATCGAAGCATTGAACAAATTAGTAACGAATATCAACGAATTGAATGAAGAAATGCATGCCATGAAAGAGGTCACCGCAACGATGACCCATGAACAACTTGCTATCGATCATCAATTACGCGACATCAAATCGGTATTGATCAATGACAATTTGATTGGGTAGTAAGGCACGAAATGAAACAAGAAACAGGAATGAACGCTTTTTTTGAGAATGTTTGCTGCTCACTTACTAGTGGCAGAAAGATTCACATGAGAAAAGCGTTTTTTTTGATATGCAAAAACGAAAAGCGAACATTGGCAGAGTTTGTACAAAAAAATAAGCAAGAAAAATTGTAGCAGTCCCCGCTTGTATGCTATAGTGTGTCTGGGTAGCAATACCTAATAAAAATCAGAGTAGGAAATAAAGCGTTAAGTGCTGAAAGGATGGGATGTTGCCTTTCGGACGAAGAACGATCATTCGTTCGCGGTTTTATTTTCGCATTCGCTGCATGAATTTGTAGCAACTCTAAAAGGAGATGCTCGCTATGAGAAGAAAAGTCGATGCACACATGATTGCGGTCATGGGACTTTTGATTGCCTTAATGGTGGTCTTGTCGCAAATCTTGGGGTTTGAAACCTCCTATATCAAAATCACATTTTCTTTTGTACCCCAGCTGATCATGGGTATGCTGTTTGGTCCGTTTTGGACCGCAGTTGGCTCCTCATTAGCTGATATCGCAGGAATGGTGATTTTTCCAAAATCAGCCTACTTTTTCGGCTTTACCATCAATGCCTTCGTTGGTGGACTGATTTATGGCTACTTCTTTTATCGGAAAGAAGTCACACTAAAACGAGCGGCGATGGTCGTCTTGTTAAATACACTTTTAATAACCTTGATCTTAACTCCGATCTGGTTAGCTATGATGCTGAATATTCCTTTGACAAGCTGGGCCATCTGGTCGGTTCGCTTGCTAAAAGCAGTCATCATGTTCCCGATACAAACTGCGTTGATTTATATCGTAGGGCGTGCGGTACCATACAAACGGCTGATCCGACGGTTCGTTTAACGAGTAAAAAAGAACGATAACATCCATTGAAGTGAATCATCTGCGAATATTTCGTCAGTGGTTCACTTTTTTCTTTCTAAGGATTGGCTTAATCATTCTCAATAACTTGTTTAGAGGGGAAGGTGAATCTATGAATAAAAAAGGACTCGCTATGGGACTGTTTCTTTTCTTGGTCTTAGTAGCAATGGGAGGGATGAAGTGGGTGATAGAACAGCAAAAACAGCAAACGGAGGGGTCAGCCGTGATCCAGCAAAGCAGCTCAAGGGACGAAACAAAGGAAGAAATCCGTGCAAGCCAAGAAACCACGTCAACTTCCACGCAAGAACAGTCAGAAGAGGCAATAGCAGAAAAAATCGCCACGATGAGTTTGGAGGAAAAGGTCGGGCAATTGTTTTTTGTCCGTGTACCTGAAAGCAATCAAATCGAAGAGCTTCAAAACTATCACTTTGGCGGCTATCTGTTATTCGGCCGTGATACCGAAAATGAGACGGCGGAGAGCTTGAAACAGAAAATTTCAGATTACCAAGCAGCCAGCGCCATTCCGCTGTTGATCGGTATGGATGAAGAAGGGGGCACAGTGACTCGCATCAGCCGCAATCCGAACCTTACGGATCAGCGTTTTCTCTCACCACAACAGCTGTATGCCCAAGGTGGATGGTCGGCGATCGAAGAAGATACAGCAAAGAAAGCGGGAATTTTAAAAGCGTACGGCATCAATGCTGGGCTGTTTCCCGTTGCCGATGTTTCCACTGATCCGCAGTCCTTTATCTACGACCGAACCATTGGCATGGATGCGCAGGGCACGAGTGCGTTTGTAAAACGTGTGGTTCATGTTTTACAGAAACACCACGTGGGGTCTACCTTGAAGCATTTTCCTGGTTATGGCAACAATCGTGACTCGCATGTCGAAATCGTCACCGATGACCGTCCGCTATCTACACTGCGGGAAACGGATTTTCTACCTTTTGCCGCAGGGATCAAGGCTGGTGCCGATAGTATTTTGGTCGCCCATACGATCGTCAATAGTATCGATAAGACCGTACCCGCCTCTATTTCAAAACCCGTGCATGAGCTGCTGCGAAATGAATTGCATTTTGAAGGGGTCATCATGACGGATGACTTGGATATGGCAGGACTTTCTGAGTTCATTCCGCAAAATGAAGCCGCATTACAGGCGTTGCAGGCGGGAAATGATCTAGTGATCTCCTCTACCTACCAAGAACAGATCCCTTTTGTGGTACAAGCGGTTGAAGATGGCCGTTATTTGGAAGCTGATTTGAATGCTTCCGTCAAACGAGTTTTGCTCTGGAAAGAAGCATTGCATTTACTTTAAGAAAAAATAAACCTGCTGTTTCCTCCGTGTAAGAGAGTCGTTCTCTTACTGAGAGGAAGCAGCAGGGTTTTTTTTAGATACTCTGAGCCAGTGCCTCTAATTCTTTGGCAAATGCTTCTTGCCCAATAAAACGCAGATAATCCAGTGCTTTTTCAATCGTGGCCATTCCCAGCGTACGATCGCCTTGAAACAAGGCGTAGATGCCTTCGAAATAACGAATCATCAAGCGGATACGATCATTGTCCGGCGGCAGGTGATCGGCTAGATACGTCAGCACATGCGCCAACTCGGCAGGTTTTTGCGATCGATAAACAAGAAAGCCGCATTCGTTAGCAATTTTGTGTAGATTTGATAATTGATACTTAACGCATTGCTGTAAAAATTTTTTTATTCAGGTGTTTCATTTGATACAAGATGTACTCGTCAGAAAAGAGGAAGAGCAGATTGGTAAATAAGGAGATTTCAAATTTTCCCCACGTGTCGATGCGTTCCAAGTATTTCTTGATGGTCGCTTCGATGATGCGCCGTTCTTCCTCGTTGGTAACCACGCCTTTTTTTTCTAAAATCAAAAAGAATTGACTATACAGGACATAATAGAAGAAATCCTTCGTGGTTTTATACAGCGCTTGGGCTTTGTTAATCAAAGAGAGGACTTCAGAATACTTGCTTTCATAGTAAGCGGTGGTCAGCTGTTTGGATAGCTGCTTTTTCTCGCTGACTTGATTGTCATCCAAGCGATACTCAAATTCCTCCAAAGTGACATTTAAGCGGTCCAAATATTGGTGCAAAATATCAAAGGCGATGCGGTGCCCTTTTTGTTCAAAGGTTGCCAGTGTACTGCGTTCTGAAATGTTCTCAACCAATTTTCGCTGTGAAATATTTCGTTCCGTTCGTAACTCTTTTAACAAGTCATTGGCCTTCAAAAAATCCCTCCTAAAAAAAGTGGACGGAAAAATAGTCCAAATATGTTACAGCTTTATTTTGCGGGTAAACTTGAAGAAAGTCAATTAAAGGAGGAGAAATGGATGTTTGATTTTTTTAGTTTTCCCTGGGAAGTTGTAGAACTAATGGCTAACGTTTTTTCTTTCTTCAAATAATCGATCCTTTGTGATTGGTTAGCAATTGATTTTTTAACAGGAAAAAAGTATAAGTGGTTTCACGTAATAAGTTACTGTTCATTCGCGCATTCAAACGCCCTCTCCCCAAACAGCTTACCCTGTCAAGGTGCGTAGGTCTGCCGAATCCCTTTTAAAAAAGGAGCAAACACAACAGCGAGTGATTGCTCTTTTTTTGTTGGTCAAAAAACCTGCATACGGCATCCCAACAGTCAGTTTTGTTTTTTCTTGAACATTGGTTCATTCGGATCAGAATAGTAATCAGGATTGAATTCATCATCGATCGAGACCCCGAAAAGAGAGACGAGACTGGGAAGAACCCCAATCACGCCGAGGACGACGGCAACTGGAAGGTAGAACTTTTTGCGCTTGTACCACGGAAGCTGCGATTTCTTTTCCATAGGAACTCCTCCTTTTTAAATAGTGTAGCATGTTCTGAGTTGAGTGTGTTAATAATTATCTTTAATATTTAAAAATATACTAAAACGGTATATCTGATGGGATAAAAAGTTTCGCTAGGTAAATCTAGGGAGCGTTCGTTTTTGTCATTGTTGCCAGAATCAAGTTTTATAAAAAAGGAACCGAGTAAGAAAGCCATCCTTCTTACTCGGTTCCTTTTATTGAAAATAATCCTTGGTTTGGTCCATCAAGGTTTGAAAGTCTGATTCGTTTTTTCTTATCGCCTCTGTTAGTGTAAACAAATAACCGTTAGGGTCTTTGATGGTCATTTCAAGGGCATTCCAAGGCTTTTCCATCAAAGGTTCCACGATCCACTTTTCGGGAATTTTCTGAGCGATATTCTGAAGATCAATCATCGCTACATTCAAAATTGCCCCATCGCCTACAGTGAACGAGTCTGCGGCAATCAGCATCAAATCCTGGTAGTCAGCAAGACGCAGATGGTCCATCGTCACTTGATTTTCTTGATTGCGAAACTGATACAATGACTGGAACCCCAAGATTTCTGCAAACCATTTCGATGATTGTGCAATATCTTTGGTCTTCAATTGGTAAAAAATTGGCATAACGTAAACCTTCATTTTGACACCTCCTCTTGATTAGAGGATACCGCTTGACGCAGCGTCAAAGTCAATAGACAATTTCGTATTGAAGCAAAGCTTGAAAATGGCGTTTCTTTTTGATTTAAGTCAAGGAAAAATGGGCAATAATTGTTTGACTAACTTCATCAGGTGACAAGTGGGTATTGTTGATTTTCAGCGAAGGAATCGTTGGAAAAAGGGTAGTTAATTCCTGGGGCAGGCTTTCTAAGCGATAGTTTTCAAATGAAGACAAAAGCTCGTTTCTAGAAAAAGCCAGCGCTCTTTTTGACGGCTTTGCGACTAAACGGTCCTCATGGCAATTACGCTGTAAGCGTTCCTCAATATCAGCCACTAATTCAATAAAATAGACCTCTTGTCGGGCATCGGTAAATAGTTGGGCGATCTCTTGTAAAAAAGCTAAATCTGACGATTGATCGAAATCAATCAAGACCGTAAAGATGATTGATTTTGTCGTATTATTAGCTTCATTATGAACAAAGGCTTTGAAAAGTTCGATCCGCGTTTGATTAGACAAAGCGAATGCCGCAGGGCTATAGCCAAGAAAATTCGCAAATAGATCAATCGTCTGGTGATTGAATAAAAGCTTTGCATCCAATCGTTTTTCCAGTTCTTTGCCCACCGTCATTTTCCCTACTGCTTGCGCGCCAATCAAGACGATCAATGACATCACAACACATCCTTTTTAACAATCGTAACAAAGGAGAGCGAACGTTTAAATCGCATCTTAGAAAGAAGCGATTGAGAAGCTGGTTTTTTTATGTGGAAACCAGAGATGATTTTTTTAGGTAAAAAGGAATGAGCGAAATTTCTCCGATAGAGGGAAAAAGATCATGCAACATAGTAGCACGGTCTGGAACAACAAAATCACTAGTAGATTGATCGTTTCAAATCGTGAATAAAGATAGAAGTGGATCAGCCATTCGAAGACATTGACAAAGACTAAATAAAGGTAGTGAGCTTTTTTTACTTTGCAGTTTTTCAACCAATAATAGCTTAAGTAATAATCCAGCAAGACCATCAATAATAGAAAAAGTTTGCTAAAAGCCGTCAGATTGTCATGCTGGGAGGCAAGTTTTTGAAAAAATAGCAAAAGTGTGGGCGTCGGAATATAAATGATCAATAAGGATAGAAAAAAATAGACAATAAAGGGCATAGTCATTCCTCCAAAATATTGATAGAAAAAGCATAGATAAATTAGCAAATTTGACCGTACTCGTCAATTGGTTTTGTTATCGGAATTTTCGATAATGGATGGTTGGTATTGATTGAAGGAAAAAGGATTATAGGAAAGTCGATGGCTATTGATTCAACAAAGCGCTGATAGGGAAGGAATATTTAGGGGACAGGAAAAAAGAAATACTCCCTTTCTTTAATCGAGAAGGGAGCAGAAGGATTGATCCAACGGAAACCTCTAGTTCCATGTTTCGTTGAGCTTATCGGCATAAAACAAAAGCGCCTGATGGTAAGATTGGATATCTGGATCGCTAGAAGTTTCGGCAAGCAGGGTCAATAGCCGTTTAGTGGCTTGCTCATACTCGGCTAGATTAAACAGTGTCATGGCATAGAAGGTTTGCAAAGCATGATTTTTTGGAAACTGCTTCATCGCGTGTAAAAACACTTCTTCGGCTTTTTGATAATTGCCGAGGGCACGATAGGTGCTGCCTAGACCTAGGTAGGCATCTGGCAAGTCGTTTTCTGATAAACCTAACGCGATTGCTTGTTCATAATAAGGAATTGCCTGTTGTTCTTCCCCTAAAAGATCATAACTCCAAGCCGTTTGGTATTGGACAAAGCCATCTTGGGGATTTTCGGTAGCTAATTGAATCAATTGTTCATTTGATTGTTGCAGCTTTTTTTCAGCTCGCAGTTGAATCGCCGTAGCTAGACGTTCATTCATCGGTTCATCCCTCGCTTTCAATGGGTAAAATTTTCAGTTAGATAGTAAGTAGAGCTAAGAGGAAAGATCAGTCCAGCTTTCACCCGCAATAGAAAAGCCGCATGCTTCATATAGTTTGAAGGCTGGTTGATTTTCAACCGTCACTACCAGGTAAAGATGTGTGAGACCCATGGCTTTAGCTCGTCGGATCACTTCACTCATTAACAGTTTGGATAAGCCGTTTCCTTTACATGCTGCGTCCATAACGACAAATAATAGCAGGGGAAGCTCTTGAAACGTGCTGGTTATTATGGCACCGATAGGATGATTATCCTTTTGTAATTGAAAAGAGAGTTCTGGAATCAAGGGGCCGTATTTGCCTTCAGCAGTTTCTCTAAGTTCCTTTTGCCAATCAGCGATCGATTCTCCTTCATCATCGATGGTTTCATGGTAAGCGGAATAGAAAAGTTCTGCAACTCTTGGTGAATCTGTGGGAAAGGCGTCAAAAGAAAAGCTGGCTTCAGCCTGACGACTGGAGCATGCTGTAAGTCACATGACATAATAATTCGTTTCATTAGAGGACTCCTCTCTCGTTGTTTTGGTTAATTTAGCAGATGGTCACTTTGTCAGTGTTGCTTGTTTCTCATAACTTCCCAAATGATGGGAATTCCTTCGTAAATTGCAGTGAGAACAGCCACAACAAACAAAAAAGACATGTAGTGAATCAAAAAAGCCAGTTGAAACCATAAGCCATAGACCATCGGCAGGACGACAAGCAAACAGAGGCCCAATTCGATGTTTCGCTTTCTTCTCCTTTGAAACCAACGCTCATCTGACATCAGTAGTTTCCTCCCAATTTGGTTTTTATCGATCATTTTATAAAAGAAAAAGTGGAAATCCTACGATATTTTGCGAAAAATTACTAGAAATTATCTGAATATTTTGGTAATATTTGATAGAAAGCAAGATATAAAAGACGTTATTGTATATTTTGACTTATTTTTCCCAGAAAGGCAAGGGGTGACAATGGAAAGAAAACCGATGTATGTAAAAAATGGGCTTCCTCTAACCATGGAACCCGGTAAGAGTTATACATGCCTTTATCGAGGCGCTTATTTCATTTGTGAAGAAAAGGGCCAACCGCTGCCAGCAATAAAAAAAGAAGCGAAGTAAGCAAAATTCTCACTTAAGATTTGTCAGGGATCGAATAGGTTGTTGGAATTGTTATCTCCTTTTTGGTACCAATCAAATGATGTTTAGCATTTTCAAAAAATCTCAAAGTTCTTCATTCAATCCATTCTAAGTCTTCTATTGATGTTTACCGATTTCAATTTGGTAAGAACAACGCGATCCCTGGCAAATGTTAGGTGAAAAGTTTTTAAGAGACTGAGCGAGTAATAATAGTCATTCCTATAACCAATAGCAGTGGATATTCGAGGGAACATACAATAGTAGAAACCAGGTTTTTCTCATAAAAGACGATTCTACTTGAATAGAACACGTTTTTTTTGCTATAATAGTTCAGGAATTGAAAAATAAAATAGCCAAAGGTTGAGCATTTTTATGCTTCAAGGATCAGGTTTGCCAAGGGGTGAGGCAAACATTCTTGGAGGAATGCTGGCCTTTTTTTGTTATCAGCATACTTCTTTGTGAGGTATGTTTTTTTTGTTTATTTTTCAGTTGAGTATCCAAATAGTATAGGAGGGGAATCGATGAGAGAAGCGTTGACTCGTTTACGAACAGCAGAAGAAGCCAATGAACAGCAATTGCTCGCTTTAAAAAAAGAGCTACAGTTGGAAGAAGCCCAGCAGCAACAAGCATTGCAAGAGCGATCAGCCGCTTTGGAAGAGGCGCTTGCTCAAGAACAAGCAACAATCGAAGAGCAGTTGCAACAGTCACTAGCAGCACAAAAGCAGCAGCTGGCAAAAGAGAACCAGCAGGTGTTAGATCGTTACCAAAAAAATATGCAAAGCTTCCAAGAGCAAGCGGTTCAACAGATCGTTGAAGGAGTGATCGGGACTTATGGCAGTAACCAAACTAAATAAACTAACGTTGATCACCCCGAAGCACTACCAAGAAAGGTTATTGACGAAGCTGCAAACGATGCAGTTTGTTGAAATCGAGAACGTATTTGAGCAGGAAACTAACGAAACTTGGCTGCGGGAATTTTTTGCAGGAGCCACCCCAGAAGGTGCTTCTCACCAACCAATGATTCGTCGACTGCAAGAAGCGATCCGCTTTATTCGCCAAAATGGTGATGCGAAAAAAGGGACAGAATGGCAACGAGATGCCTTGCGGCTGTCGGACTTTGAAACAAGCTTCGATGAAGCCGCAGCATTGACGGAGCTGGTTGAAGTCGAGAATTTGCAGGAGCGTTGGGTAGAGACGATCGAAGCGATCGAAGCAGCGACGCAGTCGGAAGAATGGGCGACACAGTGGCAAAATCTTGACGTGCCGCTGGTGATCGAAGCACCTGCTCATACAAGTTTTTTTGCTGGGAGTGTCGAAGGCCCACGCTGGGAAGATCTAGCTGAAGCCTTGCGTCAATTGGAAGAGGTTCATATCGAAGTGTTCTATTCTGAGCCAAAAAAAGTCAATTTCAGCTGCCTGTTTTTAGCAGCGATCGAAGAGCAAGTGTTCCAATTGTTTCACCGATATGGGGTGAAGAAAGAAACCGGTCTAACATCCGAGTCACCCAAAAGTTGGTTTGCAAAACGCGAAACAAGCCTTGACTTCCTTGACCCAGCAGCGCAAAGAACTGATTACAGAAATCAGTCAGCACAAACAACGGCTGATCCTGTTGCAGCAAGCGGAAGAACTTTTTTTGACTCGTGAGAATCGGGCAATGATGCAACAGCGCTTAGCAGCTGGTCAGACCTTTGCCCTCTTGCGCGGCTGGATCGCAGAAAAGGATCAGCCGTTAGTGGCGGAAATGGTCCAAGAATCCTTTGCCAACGAGATTTACTATTCATTTGAAGAACCCACTGCAGAGGAGATCGCTGCCAATCAAGTGCCAACGAAGCTAAAAAACGCCTCGTTTATTCAACCCTTTGAAATGTTGACGGAAATGTACAGCTTGCCAAAATACGATGAGATCGATCCAACCCCATGGATGACACCTTTTTACTATGTTTTCTTTGGTATGATGGTGGCTGACTTAGGTTATGGTGCATTAATGGCTGTCGCGACCACGATTGGGCTATACGCCTTGCGTTTGCCCAAAGGGACCAAACGGTTTCTGAAATTGTTCCAGATTTTGTCTGTGCCAACTATGATTTGGGGCGCAATCTACGGCTCCTTCTTTGGCGCTACATTGCCCTTCCAACTTTTATCGCCCTCCGAAGATTTTATGGCGATCTTTGGTCTATCCATGATTTTTGGTGGGATCCAACTGTTTACAGGCCTTTATTTAGCAGCCAAAGAAAATATCCGCAAAAAGGATCTTTTAGGTGCAGTCAACGAAGGCTTTGCGTGGCTAGGACTTTTAAGTGGTCTTTTAGTGGCAGCCGCAGGCAATCTTTTGATCGATGTCCCAGCACTAACAACCGTCGGCTTGATTTTAGCAGGCTTTAGTGCCTTATTGATCATCGTGGTACCGATTCTGAAAGGGAAAACCAAAGTGGGCGGCTTCTTTTTAGGCTTGTATGACTTGTACGGTGTGACCAGTTACATCGGCGACTTTGTCAGCTACAGCCGCTTGATGGCATTAGGGATCTCCGGTGGGAGTATCGCAGCAGCCTTCAACTTATTGGTGGGCTACTTGCCGCCAGCCGCTCGTTTTTCCGTAGGCATTCTCTTATTGGTTGTCCTGCAAGCTTTAAACATCTTTTTATCGTTACTGAGTGCGTATGTGCATGCCGCTCGTTTACAATATGTAGAGTTTTTCGGAAAATTTTTCACTGGTGGGGGGCGCCAATTTGAAACCTTCAAGCCAAGTGAGAAATACGTTGATTTTGATAAAGAAAATGGAGGAGACAATAAATGATTGATTACTTAATTAATAATAATGGTGGTATGGTGTTTGCAATTATCGGAATGGGGATCGCTACGATCTTTTCTGGGATCGGTTCAGCCAAAGGGGTGGGCCAAACTGGTGAAGCAGCAGCAGCCTTAACGACGAATCAGCCGGAGAAGTTTGGACAAGCCTTGATTTTACAATTGCTTCCCGGAACGCAAGGACTATACGGATTCGTTATTGCGTTTATGATCTATGGTAGCTTAAGTGGTGAAATGTCGACAGTGACTGGTATGGCGTACTTGATGGCCTCACTGCCAGTTGCCTTTACTGGCTTATTCTCAGGAATGGCCCAAGGGAAAGTCGCTGCAGCTGGGATTCAAATTTTAGCGAAGAAACCAGAGCATTTCTTTAAAGGGGTCATGTTCTCAGTAATGGTTGAGATGTATGCCATCTTAGGCTTTGTTATTTCTTTCTTACTTTTAGGAACGATTTAAAGGGGGCGAAGGTATGGATGCAATCGACAAAATGATTGCTGAACTAGACCAAGAAGCGCAGACAAAACGGGAACGTTTGGCTGCCGCTGAACGTGCTAGGATCAGTGAAACGATGGCACGTGACTGGGCGAAAAAAGAGTCGGACTTGCAGCTTCGTGCCCAGCAAGCAAAAAAGCAAGCCGAAAAACATTATCAGCAAGCGCTGAATCGCCAAGCAAGTGCCGCTAAGCAGCAGCAAATGGTGAAACAAAACGAATACCTGACACAACTTTTTGAGCAAGCGTATCAACAAATGGTTGCCTGGACGCCAGAAGAGCTGCAATCATTTGCTGAAAATGTGCTGCAGCAGTTGCCGATCAGTGGGACGGTGACCTTCCACGCTGGTCCTGAGCAAACAGCCCATCTAGATGCCGCTTGGCTTACGTCTTGTCAATCAAAACTACCGTATCAAATCAAAGCAGGCGTACCATTGACAGAAGCGGGCTTTTTAGTGGATGACAACGGCATTCAATACAATTTTACCTATCAGGTACTGCTTGATGAATACAAGAAAGAAACCCGGGAACGGTGGTTGCAGATCATACAACAAGGAGGTTGATCCATGAGGAACTATCATCAATTGAATCCAATCATTCGGCTGAAAGAGATGACGTTGTTAAAGCCGCAAGAAGTCGAGCAAATGATTGCGGCAAAAGGGTTTGCTGAAGTCGAAGCTGTCTTGCAGCAGCCCCATTATCAACGCTATTTGAAGCCAGATTTTCATGAACGATTCGAAACCTATCTCGATGAAGAATTGTTAAAGACGATCAAAGAATTGGCCGAGCTGGTTCCTGATCAAGAGATCCTCCGACTGTATATGATGCCTTTTACTTTCCATAATCTAAAAGTCTTGACCAAAGAGTCAGTGACTGGCAAAGATTATGATCATCTACTGATCGAAGATGGTTTTTACACGATCGATGAGTGTCGGACCGCCATCAAAACGGGAACCTCAGAGGTATTGCCTGAGAAAATCGTGACTACGATCCAAGAGGTGCGGGAGTACTTAGAAGGTGGCGCCGTGCTGCAAGGCATCGATATCATTTACGATCGCCGGTATTTACATGAACAACGGCGACTGGCAGATGAAATCAAGATCCCAGAACTGCAAGAAGCTGTCATCAAGATGATCGATCTGACCAATATAACGATTGCCGCTCGTTGTGTACTTCAAAAACGATCGCGCAGTTTTATGGAGGCAGTCTTAGTGAGTGTTGGCAGTATCCCGAAAGAAGAATTTTTAGCGTTTGCGGATGCGTCCTATAGCGACTTTTTAGCCTTCTTATTAGAAAGTGATTATCAGGAAGTATTGCGGCCTTTGATTCATGAACAGGTGATCGACTTTGCTGGCTTGGCACTTTTACAAGACAATTTGATCACAGAAAGCTATGCTCAAGCTCAAACAGATGCTTTAGGACCACTGCCTTTACTGGCATTTTTGAATGCTAAGGTTTTGGAACTGCAAAATCTGCGTATCTTGCTAGTAGGCAAACGCAGTGGCTTTACGGAAGAACAACTCAGAGAAAGGATGCGGCACTATGACTCATAAAATCGGCGTGATCGGCGAGAAAGAATCCGTCATTCCTTTTCAACTATTTGGCTTTCAGGTCTGCTATGCCTCGGAAGAAAAAGAAGTGAAGCAGGCGCTGGCAAAATTAATGAAGAACAGTACGATCATCTACCTGACTGAAAAATGTGCCGAGCTGATTCCCGATGAATTAGCAAAAGTCCAACAAAAAATGACACCTGCAGTCATCTTGATTCCTGATTATGATGGTTCCCGAGGAATCGGTAAGCGAATGATTCAAGAAAATGTCGAAAAGGCAGTTGGACAAAACATACTATAGAGAGGAGCCGATGTTGTGGAAAAAGGAACAATTATTAAAGTATCTGGTCCATTGGTGTTAGCCAAAAATATGGGCCATGCAAGTTTAGAAGATATCTGTTATGTAGGAGATTTAGGCGTGGTCGGTGAGATCATCGAAATGCGCGGCGACGTCGCTTCGATCCAAGTCTATGAAGAAACGTCTGGGATCGGACCTGGTGAACCAGTCGAAACCACCGGTGAACCGCTATCCGTCGAATTGGCGCCTGGGATCATGTCACAAATGTTTGATGGCATCCAACGTCCCTTAGAAACCTTCATGTCTGTCACCCAAAGTAACTTCTTGACGCGTGGGGTGCAATTGCCTGCGTTGGATCATGAGAAAAAGTGGCCCTTTGTACCGACAGTCGGAGTCGGCGCAGTAGTCAGTACCGGGATGGTCATCGGCACCGTGCAAGAAACACCGTTGATCAATCACAAGATCATGGTTCCTCATGGCGTTTCAGGAACAGTCAAGGCTGTTTATGCTGGGGAATTTACGATTGATGAAACGATTTATATTTTAGATACACCCAAAGGAGAACGGTCTTTCACGATGCTGCAAAAATGGCCCGTTCGTCATAGCCGTCCAGTAAAGCAAAAACTGAATCCAGTTGAACCGATGATCACTGGCCAGCGAGTGATCGACACCTTCTTTCCAATTGCTAAAGGCGGGGCGTCAGCCGTTCCAGGACCTTTTGGTGCAGGGAAGACTGTCGTTCAGCACCAAATCGCCAAATGGGCGGATGTCGACCTGGTCGTCTATGTCGGCTGCGGCGAACGCGGCAATGAAATGACCGATGTAATGAACGAGTTTCCAGAGTTGATCGACCCTCGTAGTGGTGAATCTTTAATGGCGAGAACCGTGTTGATCGCTAACACCTCCAATATGCCAGTAGCCGCTCGGGAAGCGTCGATTTATACTGGGATCACGATTGCGGAATACTTCCGAGACATGGGCTATTCCGTGGCGATCATGGCGGATTCTACCTCACGTTGGGCAGAAGCACTTCGAGAAATGTCTGGGCGTCTGGAAGAAATGCCTGGGGATGAAGGGTATCCAGCTTACTTAGGCAGCCGCTTGGCAGAGTATTATGAGCGTTCTGGAAAAGCGATTTGCTTAGGTTCTGATCAAGAAGGCAGCATCACTGCCATCAGCGCCGTTTCACCATCAGGCGGCGATATTTCAGAACCAGTTACCCAAAATACGTTGCGGGTCGTAAAAGTCTTTTGGGGCTTAGATGCCACCTTAGCGCAAAAGCGTCATTTTCCATCGATCGATTGGTTGAAGAGCTATTCTTTATACGAAAACGAATTGGGTGCCTTTTTGGACCAACAAATGCAAGTAGATTGGTCCAAACAAGTAACAGAAGCCATGCGGATGCTGCAAAAAGAATCTGAGTTGTCAGAGATCGTTCGACTTGTCGGCATCGACGCTTTGTCCGAAAAAGATCAGTTATTGCTGGAAACCACCAAATCATTGCGAGAAGATTTCTTGCAGCAAAACGCTTTTGACGACGTTGATACGTTTACCTCTCGTGAAAAGCAGTTCAAAATGCTGGAGACGATCTTGCTGCTCTACAAAGAAGCAGAAGATGCGTTGACACTAGGTGCGTATCTTTCAGAAATCTATGCAGGAACCGAAGAATTGCGAGACAAAGTGGCACGCATGAAGTACTTGCCTGAAACGGAATTAGCAAAAATTCCTGCTTTGCATCAAGAGATCAAAGCAACGATGAAAGAAATTTTACAGAAAGGAGACCGCACCGATGATCAAGGAATATAAAACGATTGGAGAAGTCGTCGGACCATTGATGGCCGTCGACCGCGTCTCCGGTGTCAAATATGAAGAGTTGATCGAAGTCCGCATGCAAAACGGCGAAACGCGGCAAGGACAAGTACTGGAGATTCAAGAAGACAAAGCGTTGGTCCAAATTTTTGAAGGAACCGGCGGGATCAATTTGCGAGAATCTGCGGTCCGCTTTTTAGGACATCCTTTGGAATTAGGCGTTTCCGAGCAAATGATCGGACGAGTCTTTGACGGCTTAGGTCGGGTCAAAGATGGCGGAGTAGAGATCGTCCCAGAAAAATTTATGGACATCAACGGCGAAGTGATCAATCCAGCAGCGCGGGATTATCCTGATGAGTTTATTCAAACGGGGATCTCATCGATCGACCACTTGAATACGCTCGTTCGGGGACAAAAGCTACCGATTTTTTCTGGTTCTGGTCTGCCTCATAAAGAATTGGCTTCGCAAATTGCGCGTCAAGCACAAGTGTTGAATTCAGAAGATGATTTCGCTGTTGTGTTTGCTGGCATCGGGATCACCTTTGAAGAAGCTGAATATTTCATGGAAGATTTTCGTCAAACGGGCGCCATCGACCATTCTGTCGTCTTTATGAATCTAGCCAATGACCCAGCGATCGAGCGGATCGCTACTCCCCGAATGGCACTGACGGCGGCCGAATACTTGGCTTATGAAAAGGGCATGCATGTCTTGGTGATCATGACGGATATGACCAACTACTGTGAAGCTTTGCGGGAGATCTCCTCTGCTCGTCGTGAAGTGCCAGGGCGTCGTGGCTATCCTGGGTATCTTTATACCAATCTATCCACGTTATATGAACGTGCGGGACGGATTCGCGGCTTGAAAGGTTCAGTGACCCAGCTGCCGATTTTGACCATGCCAGAAGATGACAAAACCCATCCGATTCCCGATTTGACCGGCTATATCACCGAAGGACAAATCATCTTGTCTCGTGATTTGTATAAAAACGGCATCCAGCCGCCCATCGATGTCTTGCCGTCATTGTCACGGTTAAAAGATAAAGGGACCGGCGAAGGCAAAACACGTAAAGACCATGCCGCAACGATGAACCAGTTGTTTTCTGCGTATGCTCAAGGAAAGCAAGCCAAGGAATTGGCAGTCGTTTTAGGAGAATCGGCATTGTCGGAAGTAGATAAAACCTATGCCAAATTTGCGGAACGCTTCGAAAATGAATACTTGAACCAAGGGTATCGCACCAACCGCTCGATTATCGAAACCTTGGAATTAGGGTGGGAATTGTTGGCGATGCTGCCAAAAGTCGAGCTGAAGCGGATCAGCGATGCTTTACTGGCGGAATACTTACCGGGAGAGGAGAACAATGGCGCAAAAAACCGTTAATCCAACCCGCATGGAGCTGTCGCGCCTCAGCAAACAATTGGCGACAGCCAAACGCGGACACAAATTATTAAAAGACAAACAAGACGAACTCATGCGTCAATTTATTGAATTGATCAAAAAGAATGACCACTTGCGTAAAGAAGTAGAAGAACAATTGCAGCGTGCCATGAAGGCATTTCGCTTAGCCAATGCCACGATCAATGAAAAATACATTGAAGAAATGTTTATTTTACCAGCAACTGAGGTCTCCCTTGAGTTATCCACGAAAAATATCATGAGTGTGGAAGTGCCAGTGATGCATTTTGATTATGACGATACGGTGATGCAAGCGCCGATCGAGTATGGCTTTTTGAATTCGAATGTTCCGTTAGATCATGCGGTCGCCCGTTTTACCGACGTCATGCCGAAGCTGTTGGAGCTAACGGAAATCGAAAAGACCTGTCAACTGATGGCAGGGGAAATCGAACGTACGCGCCGACGCTTCAATGCCCTAGAATATTTGACGATTCCCGAGCTGGAAGAAGCCATTTATGGAATCAAAATGCGGCTGGAAGAAAATGAACGAGCAAACGTAACCAGAATGATCAAAGTGAAGAATAAATCAAAATAAAATGGTATGATAAATGAAAAACAACTGCAATAAACTAGGATTATCAAGCCATTCGTTTTTGCAAAAGGTCAAAGGAAATGAAAATGAAAAAAAGAAATCGTTTGAAAAAAAAGCTGGCATCGCAACGCTTTTTGATTCCGCAGATCGTCACACTGGTCTTCGTTTTGCTGATATTGGCAGGAACCGGCTTGCTGATGCTGCCGGCTGTCACCCAAAGTGGTGAAGGCACCAACTTTTTAGATGCGCTGTTTACTGCCACATCGGCTGTTTGCGTGACGGGTCTTTCGACCTTGACAGTAGCCGACCATTACAACCTCTGGGGCCAAGGGATCTTGCTGATGCTGATTGAGATCGGTGGGATCGGCTTCATGTCGATTCCCGTATTCTTTTACATCTTGGCGAGAAAAAGAGTCCATCTTAGTACCCGGATGATTTTGCGGGAATCATTGAATCTGGATCGGATGTCTGGAGAGATCCATTTGGCATGGTACCTGATTCGGATCGCCTTTTTGATCCAAGTCAGCGGGATCATTTTGCTGGCTTTTGCATTCGTGCCCCGTTTTGGTTGGGAGCAAGGCCTTTGGTACAGTGTTTTTCATGCGATCTCGGCCTTTTGTAATGCTGGGTTTGATTTGTTCGGCAACAGCATGGTAGGGTTTCAAAACGACCCGTTTGTATTGGGGGTCATCAGTTTCTTGATCATTGCCGGTGGTCTTGGGTTTCTCGTTTGGTTCGATCTCCTGCATACGGCGTCCAAAAAACGGTCCCTGCATAGCCGCTTGGCATGGATCGCTATGATCGTTTTGGTAGTTTTTGGAACGGCAGGGTTCTTTTTGACCGAAGCCAATTCACAGTTGATCACGGGTGATTCGGTCATTGAACGTTTTTTCCAATACCTCTTCCTAGCGGTCACCCCAAGAACTGCTGGATTTTTCAGTATTGATTACGGACAAATGAGTCAAGCAGGCTTGATGTTGACGATGATTTTCATGTATATCGGTGGGACCTCTGGATCCACTGCTGGGGGATTGAAGACAACGACGTTTGCGGTCTTGATCATCAAGATCCGCAGCTTATTGAAAGGGCGCAGTCGAGCGGAGGTGTTCGGTCGCACGATCAAAGAATCTGCCGTATCGCGTGCCTTTACGTTGTTTTTCCTTACTTTGACGTTATGCTTCGTAGCGATTTTCTTATTGTCGATTACTGAACGCATGCCGCAAACCCCAAACTTTGGATTACCAACCATTGCCTTTGAAGTTTTTTCCGCTTTTGGAACCGTGGGATTGACCATGGGGTTGACGCCTTACTTGTCGGTTTTTGGCAAACTACTGATTATTTTTTTGATGTTCATTGGTCGAGTCGGCATCATGACCGTTGCTTTTTCATTGATGAAAAAAGCCAACAAACAAGAAGCTGGCTACAAATATCCTGATGAAACTGTAATGATTGGGTAACGAAACAGGGAAACGAAGCACGCTTCGTTTCCCTGTTTTTCGTTTATTGAAGTACTTCTAACATCACATCGCGTTGGTCATCGCTGACATTCCCCGCGTAATTCGGCGTGATCAAAGACAGACCACCCTCCTTATTTGTAAATAGGTACAAGTTGTGGCTAAAATCAGGATTTCCATTGGAAGTGATCCCTTTCGAAAAGGTCAACTGAGTGTTCACTTTTACGGTGCGAATCTCATTGTTTTTCGCAGAAAATACGCGAATCTCTTTTGTTGCGATCGTATCAACTTGTGCTTCATAGCTTGTGCTGTCGCCGATCGAAATGATCAATGGGCTCGTATTTTTGATCGTGACAGCATCTGGTACATTGACGCCATGGAAATAAAAAGTCAGTGAAGGGCCATATTGGGAAAGATCAACGGCATATGGAAACTCGTTGATGGATGGTGAGCTTGCCGTCGTTTGACTCGAATCAGAGTGGTTCGTCGATTGCTGGCTTGTGGTCGAAGGTTTTGAAGTAGTTGTTGACGCTAAAGAGCTACTTTCAGTCGTTTGCGTCGTCGTGCTTTGCTTGCTTTCAGAAGATATCTGACTCTGGCTTAGCTCGCTTGTTGACTGAGCAGTATCTTTTTCGTTGTTACAGCCTGTCAAAAGCCCCAAGCTGACGAGTGTTAGTGTCCCAATCAAAGAAATTGTTTTTTTCATCGTTTGCTTCATCCTTTCCTTAGAATACTAGAACATCTAAAACAAGCAAATCATTGTGCCGGAATGCACAATTTTGCTGATATAGTGTTGAAATATTCTTCGGTGTTAAAGTTATTGTAGTATAGAATATTGAGAAAGAACAGGAAGTTTTTGCTTAATATTTCATCCTTGCTATCATAAAAAACTCATTAACGTCCGCCGCAGCTGGCTAGTTTTGTATAATAAAGTGTCAGCCATACTGGCGAAGCTTTCTGGCGGCTTGCGTAACGCAGGGATCTAGATTAAAATACCTTGGTATAGAAGAATGGGTGGTGAAGAGGATGGAAAAAGAACGGATGGGGCAATGGCTAGCCTTTACGAATCAGCATCAAGCGATTGAAGCTCGCTTGGAGCAAGCTCTCAAAGCAGAAAGCAATCTGTCTTTGAATGAGTATTACGTACTTTATTACTTAGAAAAGACCCCCAATCATAGCATGCGCCTCAATGATTTGATCGCTCATTTTGATTTGAGTCAAAGTGCGATGTCACGCATGATCATGCGCATGGAAGACAAGCTGTGCGGTGTGATTGAACGGCATTCTTGTCAAAATGATAAGCGAGGGATCTATATTGATTTGACCCAATTAGGGGAAAAGAAACTGCAGCGATCAAAAGTCGTTTTTGAAAAAGTCTTGGAGGAAATGATGGACTAACGAAGGTTTCACTTGTTTTCTCCTTGATTCTTTTGTAATATAGATGCATGCGCATGTATATTTTGGCAAAAGAGAAGAAAATGCACCAATTTGCTTTAAGGATCTCCTTAGAAAACCAAGCCAATCAGATCTACAAAGCGATATGAATCCAATGGAAAAGGTGGGAAACCCATGCGAAATGTAACAGATAAAGCAACATTTAAGCGCGGATTGCAGTTGAAAAATCGAATCATCATGGCACCAATGACGACCAAGATGTCCTTCTTTGATGGGGTGATTACGAAAGATGAGTTGGCATACTATGGCTTACGCTCCGGGGAAGTCGGAGCAGTCATCACAGCGGCAGCCAATGTCCAAGAAGATGGCAAAGGCTGGGAAGGGGAATTAGGCGCTTACGACGATGCCTTTTTACCTGGATTAAGCAAATTGGCTAGCACCATCAAAACCAATGGGACCAAAGCCATTTTACAGATTTTTCATGCCGGTCGGATGACGGATGACTCGGTCCTACGAGGGACACAACCGATTTCTGCCAGCGCGGTTGCTGCCGAACGACCAAATGCCCAAGTTCCCCGGGAAGTTACGGTGGATGAGATATTAGCGATTATTGAAAACTTTAAAAAAGCTACCGAACGGGCGATCAAGGCGGGGTTTGATGGCGTAGAACTCCACGGAGCCAATACGTATTTGATCCAACAATTCTTTTCTCCTCACTCAAATCGTCGGTCCGATGAATGGGGTGGCTCACTAGAGAACCGTTATCGTTTTATTGAGAAGCTTGTCGATGAAGTGTTGGAAACAGTGGAGCAATCAGGTGTGAAGGAGTTTATTGTCGGTTATCGGTTTTCACCGGAAGAATTCGAAGAACCAGGGATTCGCTTTGAAGATACGTTGTTCTTAGTGGACCAACTGGCAGAAAAAGGATTAGACTATCTGCACATTTCTCTTGCGGATTATACCCGCAAATCGATTTCAAAAGCGTACCAAGAAAAATCGATGTTGGCGTATGTCTATGAAAAAATCGCTCAGCGAGTTCCTTTGATTGGTGTAGGGGATGTTCGTACATCGAAAGATGCCGCGGGCTTGCTAGAACATGCAGATTTTGTTGCAGTGGGTCGGGCATTGTTGATCGATCCTCATTGGGGACAAAAAGTCTTAGACGGTCAAGATGAGTTGATCCGCACCACGGTTTCAACTTACGAACGTGAGGAACTCGTATTACAAAACGGCGTTTGGGGTTTTATGGAAAACATGATGCCAGATCGACTATATGAAGAAAAATAAGTAGACAACCACCTTTGCCTCGGGCGAAGGTGTTTTTTTGTGATCGCTACTCATTTGTGACACATTGAGAAGAGCTGTTTTTTCTCTAGTGAAACCCTGCTAGCTTCAAAATGACGAATCAGCAGAAGACTGTGAGAAACAAGCTTGTGATCGAAAGAAAGAGCGTGAAAAGATTTTTTTAGTTAAAATACACGAATGAATTTTTGCTTTATTTTAATAAATAGTCAAATAATTCAGAATCATTCATTTTTCTTACAAAAAGATAGCGCAAGTCGAGTTGATTGATAAAAAAACAATCAGTTGTTAGACTGAATACAGGTTAAAAAAACAAAAAGGGGATGTAATGATGAAAAGAGGATTCAGAAATTATTTAGGTTCAGATGAGCGGGAGGCAGGCTACAATTTGTCTTGGGGGTCTATCTTTGCAGGGGTCGTAACATTTATCGCATTGTTCATGACACTGTCAATGATCGGCTCAGCAATCGGTTTTGGTTTGGTGGAACCAACATCAAATAATCCATTAGATGGTGTGGGTACAGGATTATTGATTTGGACAGTCATTACCTTTGTCTTGGCATTATTCGGTGCAGGTTTTGTTTCAGGTGTGGCGGCTCGACGTGTTGGATTGGTTCATGGTTTCTTAACATGGGCAACCAGTATGATCGTGATGATGGTTATGCTCTCTTACTTAACGATCGGTGCATTTTCTGTAGTCGGTTCACTTTTAGGAAACGTTGCTTCTGCTGTTGGCAGTGGCGTTGAAACAGTTGCCTCAGGTGCTGGCGATGTCGCTTCAAAAGCCTTCGATGAAATAACAGGAAACATGGAAGACGTCAACACAGATGAATTACAAGCGAATGTCAATGATGTTTTACAAGATACCGATGTTCCGGAATTGCAACCTGACTACTTGCAAAATCAATTGTCTGATGCGACGAACGACATCAAAGATGCCGGCAAAGACATTGCAACGAATCCAAATGATGCTGATAAAATCATTGATGATTTAGCAAGTAAATTGCAAGATCGTGCTACAACGATCGGTGATTCAGTCGATAAAGAAGCAATCTCAAATGCAGTGGCTCAAAACACAGATCTAAGCCAACAAGAAGCGGAAGAAGCAACGAACAATATCGTGAACGGCTTACAAGATGCTTCTGATGAAGCACAAAAACAAATCGAAAACGCACAACAAAATCTTGAACAAGCCAAACAAGACATTGACCAAGCAGTGGAAGACGCTCGTCAAAAAGCGGAAGAAGCAAGTGATGCAACAGCTAAAGCATCCATTTGGGGCTTTGTGGCAATGGTCTTAGGACTCGTTCTTACGTCAATCGGTGGTATGGTGGGAGCAAACTTAGTCAAAACTGCTGACCACGAAAATCGTATCTAATTCATCTCTCACAAAGAGAGTTAGTGATCCATAAACCAGTGAACAGCGTTCTGCCAAAGACTCAAATGGCAGCAGCGCTGTTTTCTGCTTTTAAAACAAGCGGTTAAAAATCCCCATTGACGAGTGATTTTTCTCATGCTACACTGGCTCTGAGGATTGTTACCGCTTTAGGCGGGCTATACCTATTTTTTTGTGTGAAGAAATCTAAAGAAGAATAGGGTCGTTAAAATGAACGTAACAAAAGTGATCAATAACAACATTGTGATTTCTGAGAATGAGGAAAAACAAGAATTGGTCGTCATGGGTAAAGGCTTAGGCTTTAAGAAAAAGCCGGGCGATGCGATCGACGATACCAAGATTGAAAAAGTCTATCTCAGTACGCAAGAGTGGAATGTCACAAAACTAACCCAATTACTTTCTTCTATCCCTATCGAACATATTCAAGCAGCGAATGAGATCATCAGTTTTGCAAAAGTTTCCCTTGGGAAAAAATTGAGCGAAAAATTGTTTCTGACGCTGACCGATCATATCAATTATGCTATCGAGCGCTATCAAAACGGCATGGAAATCAAAAATGCCTTGCTATGGGAAATTAAGCGTTTTTATAACCATGAATACCTCATTGGCAAAGAAGCGTTATCGATTATCAAAAATCGCTTGGCGATCGAGCTGCCGGAAGATGAAGCCGGCTTCATTGCGCTACACATCGTCAATGCGGAGTTGGATATGGCGCAGGTCAGTCAAGTATCGGAAATGGCGAAGATCATTCAGCATATCCTAAACATCGTCAAATATCATTTTTCAATGGAGCTTGATGAGTATTCATTGAACTACGAACGCTTTGTGACCCATTTGAAATTTTTTGTCCAGCGCTTATTCAGCGGAACAAAGCTCGATGATGCAGGAACCGGCAGTTTTATTTTTATGTTGAAAGACCGCTATATGAAGGAATATGCGTGTGCGCTGAAAATCAGCGACTACATCAACAAAGAGTTCGGTAGACCGTTAGAAGAAGACGAATTGATCTATTTAACTATACACATCAAACGAATAACAAGTGCTTAGGATTGTTACTGGATTGGCAGGCTATACCTAAATGAACTCCCAAGGGGTTCGTTTAGGTATTTTTTTATGTTTTGACACACGAAAAGCAAACGAAGGACCAAAATAGGAGGAACGACATGAATTACAAAGAGTTAGCAAAAACGATCATCACCAATGTTGGTGGGGAAGAAAATATCCAAAGCTTGACCCATTGTGCGACCCGCTTGCGCTTCAACTTGAAAGATGACAGCAAACCACAAGAAAGTACCTTAAAACATACACCAGGCATCATGGGTGTGGTCAATAAAGGTGGGCAATACCAAGTAATCATCGGCAGTGATGTTGGCAATGTCTACAACGAAATCACTGCCCAAACCAATTTAAACAGTGACCAAGAAACAGCAGAAGACGATCGCGGACGTGTGGCAAAAGTCATCGATACGATCACCGGGATCTTCACCCCAATCTTGCCAGCCATCACAGCAGCTGGGATGCTAAAAGCAGTTCTTTCATTGCTGGTGGTCTTTAATGTTTTGACGGCAGAAAGTCAAAGTTACCAAATCCTAAACTTTATGGCAGATGCTGCGTTCTACTTCTTGCCTATTTTGCTGGCTGCTTCTTCTGCACAAAAATTCAAAGCCAATATGTATTTAGCTATGATGGTGGGGGGAATTTTACTCCATCCGAACTTTATTGCGATGGTGACAGCAGTCAATGAGGCAGGCGGCGGCATCCATTTGTTCGGCTTACCGATTTCACCAGTGAGTTATTCATCATCGGTGATTCCAATCATCTTAAGTGTTTGGTTTATGTCTTACGTTGAACCGATTGCCGATAAAGTCTCACCAAAAGCAATCAAATTCTTTAGCAAACCGTTGCTAACGATCTTCGTTGTAGGGACAGTCGCATTAGTTGCTTTAGGCCCTCTAGGCTACATGATCAGTGAAGCGATCTCTACAGGGATCCAAGCCTTAGAAACGGTTAGCCCATGGATCGTTCCATTATTGATCGGTGCCTTCACCCCATTGTTCGTGGCGACAGGTACCCACTATGGATTGGTTCCTATCGGTATCAACAATCGAATGACCACAGGTTATGACACAGTGATCTATCCTGGCATGCTGGCTTCAAACGTCAGTCAAGGGGCTGCAGCAATCGGCGTTGGTTTCAAATCAAAAGATTCTACGATCAAACAATTGGCATTTTCTGCAGGTCTGACAGGTCTATTCGGCATCACTGAACCAGCGTTGTATGGGGTCAACTTACGGTTTAAAACACCTTTGTATGCAGCAATGATCGGTGGCGGATTTGGGGGTCTGTTTATGGGAATCATGCGTGTCCGCAATTTCTCAGGCGGTTCACCGGGCCTATTGACTTTGCCAAGCTATATCGGCGATGACACCTTACGTCATTTGACCAATGCCTGCATTGGTGCGGCAATCAGTATCGTGGTCACATTTATTGCGACATTATTCTTATACAAAGACCCTGTTACAGAAGAAGCACCTGAAGCAACACCAGCAGACAAAGAACAAGAACCAACCCATCAAATTAGCGGCGCGGAGATCAAAGCACCTTTAAAAGGGGAACTGAAAAGCCTACAAGCAGTCAATGACGGCATGTTTTCAGAAGAAATTCTTGGACAAGGGGTAGCGATCGAGCCAACCGTCGGAGAAGTGCTAGCACCAGTCAACGGGACTGTCACAGCAGTCTTTGATTCCAAACATGCCATTGGATTGACCAGTGAGGAAGGCATTGAGCTGCTGATTCACGTGGGGATCGATACAGTGCAATTGAATGGCGAAGGCTATGCCTATCAAGTAGAAAAAGGACAAAAAGTGACAGTTGGCGATCCTTTGATTACGTTTGATATTGAGTTTATCAAAGAAAAAGGTTATCCAGTGATCACGCCGATCGTTATCACCAACAGTGCAGAAGTGGGGGACATTTTGACGGCAAACAGTGGTCCGATTACGTTTGGCGATCAAATCATCAAAGTGATCGGCTAAAAAAAGGAGAATAAGACATGGGATTTCCAGAAAACTTTTTATGGGGCGGTGCAACAGCAGCTAATCAATGTGAAGGCGGGTTTGATCAAGGCGGGCGTGGCCTTGCCAATGTCGATGTGATTCCGACTGGCAAGGACCGCCGAGCAGTCATTACCGGCAAGCGTGAGATGCTTGCCTTTGAAGAAGGGTATTTCTATCCAGCCAAAGAAGCGATCGATATGTACCATCATTTCAAAGAAGATATCGCCTTGTTTGCGGAGATGGGCTTTAAAACCTATCGATTATCGATTGCTTGGTCAAGAATTTTTCCGAAGGGGGACGAAGAAACCCCTAATGAAGAAGGCTTGCGCTTTTATGAAGAACTATTTTTAGAGTGCCGCAAATACCAAATCGAACCCTTGGTGACGATCACGCATTTTGACTGTCCGATC
Source organism: Enterococcus sp. OL5 (assembly GCF_006491895.1). Taxonomy (NCBI): domain Bacteria; kingdom Bacillati; phylum Bacillota; class Bacilli; order Lactobacillales; family Enterococcaceae; genus Enterococcus; species Enterococcus sp. OL5. The sequence goes on along the minus strand of NZ_VHIL01000001.1, from coordinate 477,910 downwards.
CATTTGATCAAAGAATATGGCGGTTGGCGCAACCGTAAGATGATCACCTTTTATGAAAACCTTTGTCGAGCGATCTTCACTCGATACAAAGGATTGGTGAAGTACTGGCTGACCTTTAACGAAATCAATATGATTTTGCATGCCCCATTTCTTGGTGCCGGGCTGACCTTTGCTGAAGGCGAAAATGAAGAACAAATTAAATATCAAGCTGCTCATCATGAATTAGTCGCTAGTGCGTTGGCAACGAAAATCGCCCACGAGATCGATCCAGAAAACAAAGTAGGCTGTATGCTGGCAGCGGCTAGTTATTATCCTTACAGCTGCAATCCGAAAGATGTCTGGGAAAGCAAAAAAAGCGATCGCGGCAACTATTTCTTTATCGATGTGCAATCACGAGGAGAATATCCGAATTATGGTTTGAAGATGCTAGCGGAAAAAGGAATCACTTTGGAACGAACCGCCGAAGATGCGGCTTTATTAAAAGCCCATACCGTCGATTTTATTTCCTTTTCTTACTATGCCTCTCGGGTCGCTGCTTCAGAAGATTCCGGTGTTGAGAAAACGGAAGGCAACTTGTTCCCGACCATTAAAAATCCGTATTTAGAAGCGTCGGAATGGGGCTGGCAGATTGATCCGCTTGGTTTGCGGATCACGATGAATGATCTTTATGATCGTTACCAAAAACCGCTTTTCATCGTCGAAAACGGTCTAGGAGCGGTGGATACACCAAACGAAGATGGAAAAATCAATGATGTGTATCGCATCGACTATCTACGTGCGCATATTGCAGCGATGAAAGAAGCGATTGACCAAGACGGTGTGGAACTGCTGGGCTATACTTCATGGAGCTGTATCGATTTGGTTTCAGCAGGAACCGGAGAAATGAAGAAACGCTATGGCTATATCTATGTCGATCGCGACAATGAAGGCAATGGCACATTAGCCCGCAGCAAGAAGCAATCTTTTTATTGGTACAAAAAAGTGATTGCCTCAAATGGAGAAGATTTGGCTTAAGCCAGTTAACTAACGATTATCATTAAGTAAAGAAACGCCAGCGGAACAGAACTGCTCATGGAAGCAGTCTGGTTCTGTTGGCGCTTTTGTTATTTAATGAAAGAAATTACTCTGATTCCTCCCGTTGGATCGGCAGCAGCAAGCGAACGGTGGTTCCTTCGTTGATGCGTGATTCTACAGTCAATCCATATTTTTCCCCATAGAGTAGCTTGATACGCTGATCAATATTGTCTAAGCCAATACCCGAATAGTGTTCAAAGTGGTTGGCGGTGCTAGTTGGGTGCTCTTCATTGAACCCGATGCCCGTATCGATGATCTCAATTTTCAGGCCTTCCTTACTGACGCGAGAAAAAATCTGGATCAATCCTGAATCCTCTTCGGGAAAGGCATGCAAGTAGGCATTTTCGATAATCGGTTGCAAAATCATTTTCGGTACGAGAATATCTTCACAGCCATCTTCTGAAAAAATCGTCGATTGGATGCGATTGCCATAACGCACGTTCATTAAAACGAGGTATTCTTCCACGATCGCTAGCTCATCCTTTAAAGGGACGATCTCTTTGCGGTTAAAGGTGTGCCGTAACAATTGCACAAAGCTTTCAATCGCTTGGGTGGCGGCTTCTTGTTCGTTTTGCCAGATCAAAAACTTGATAGCGGTCAATGTGTTGTAGACAAAATGCGGTTGGATCTGCATTTGCAGTGAACGAATCTCGAACTTGCGTTTTTCAGCTTCTGTGACCATTAAATGATCGACATAAGATTCCAAGTCCTCCAGCATCAAGTTATAGGCACGCCCCAATTCTCGCGTTTCATACGTACCGTTGATGGTGACTTTATCGCTGAAATCACCTTGTGTGACCGCCGGCAGTTTGGCGATCAGCTGGTAAATCGGTTGGGTGATGTTGCGGATGATCCAAAATGCCAGCAGACTAAAGAGTAAAATACTGACGACAGAAATCAACAGAGCTGGCTTGATCAGATTCATATTGCGTACCAGATGCGATTCATCCAAAACATCGTAAAAAGTAAAATGATACGAATAAAGGGGCAGCTGATTGATGCTAGTATCTCTTTTGACCGTGACGAGACGATCTTCAAACGGCTTGCCTAAAAGGCTCGGATCAGAAGTGGAAAGAATTTGATTTTGCTCATTGACGATATAGATCGAGTGAAGACTGGTATCTAACAGTTGACGATAGATCGAAGAAAAATCAGATTCCTTTAAGAAAATCAGGGCATAGCCGAAAATCGTTTCTTCTTTCATTAATTTGCGCACGTACATCAAGCCCGGGGAGTCGCTGGTGGAGGTACTTAAGCCTTGGTCCAAGAAATAATACTGACTGATGGCGTCATTGTCATTGATCTGCTGAACAAAGGCGCTGGCGAGAAACTCATCCACCGATTGATTGCGAACCGCATCGTTTTGAAAGAAAGTGCCCCCGTTGACCCCAATCAACACTAAATTCGAGGGGATGTCTTGAAACAAAGAGCGAGTGTCTTTTAATTGCTCGTTTAATTCTAAAATCGTACGGCCTTGATTCATGTCGCCTTCTAAGTAAGTTTCAACGGCTTTGCTTTCATCGACGATATCAAAAATCCGATGGATATTCTCGTTCAGACGCTCATAATCTTCTTGGATTTTTTCCAGCAGTAGCTGATTGGAGCTTTGGTACGAGGCAACATAGGCATCTTTCGAACGGCCATAGATCACGATGACGGTTAGCAGACAAACACTGATGACCCCGACGACAACAAAGAGGAAGATCCGACTGAATAATTCATTTTTCTGAATCCATTGGTTGATTTTCATAATTGATTCAACCGCCGATACTTCGATGGGGTGACCTGACATTCTTTCTTAAAGATGCGAGAAAAATAGCTGATATCTGAATACCCGACCGCTTCACTGATTTCAGATAGGTTCAGATCAGATTGTGTCAGTAGTTCTTTGGCTTTATCCAAGCGGGTTTTCTTTACGTACTCAGAAAAGCTCATTTTCAGTTTCGCAGAAAGAAAAGCCGAAAGATAGGTGTAACTAAAGTGAAAGGTTTCAGCTAGTTCAGACAAAGACAGGCTTTTGGTGTAGTTGTCTTGAATAAAGCGCTGAATCGCAACGAGTAGATCATCTTCATCCAATGGTGATAAGGTCGTCAGCTGTTGACGAATATCATCAATGGTCGCCAACAACAAATCAGAAAAATCTTCCAAATACTGCACGTGACCGATGGCATGCAAAAATTCAGCTTTTAAGCGGCTAAAGCGTGGAGCAGTGGGGAATTCTTCTTCCAAGCGGGAAAGTAACGTGTAAAAAATACTGCTGGCCTGCTGTTTTAAGAATGTCGGATCGACATTGGATAAGATCATGTCATTTAAATATTCCTCGATTCTGGTGATTCCTAGCAAAAAGTTGTTGTCTAACAAAGCCCGTAAGAACTTCTTGGTATCAAAACGATCACTTTCAATGTACAAAAAGAGTTCTTGTTCTAGCACCAGCCGTTGTCGTTTATAAAAAAACGATTGTCCTTGGCTTTTGGCTTTAAGCGTCACAAAATGATCCCGTAACTGTTCAATCTTTCGAAAGGGCACACTGAGAGTAAAGAAGGCATCTGGCTCGGTAAAACGCAATTGCTCCAATGTTTCTTTCAAGGAGGAATAAACATCCGTTCCTTCTGGATAACTGATCACTAAGCCGGCATCTTTGTTACTGGTTTGAAAAAAGAGCGTCTTTACCTGCGGTTGTGATTGAGTAAATTCTGTCAACGCATGCAGCAGCTGATCATTGGCACGAAAGCCGCTAAAATTGGTGGTCAAAATTTGGGCTTGCTGTTGCGGCTGATCCAATGCAAGGTAGTCCGCCAAAGGAGCCAACGGTTCTTCATACCCTGCTAAATAGCGATTCAACGATTCTTGCAGTTGCGTCTCCTCAGTCACGGAGCCTTTTGTATGTGACAGCTTTTGTGAGATGTTGTGTAGCGTTTTCAACAAGAGTGTCGGTGTCAGTGTCGGTTTTAAAAGATAATCTACGGCACCATTTCTAAAAGACTGACTGACGTATTGGAAATCATCGTAGCTGCTCAAGACCAAAAAATGGACTTCTGGATATTGTTGTTGAATGATCGTTGTGAGTTGAAGGCCGTCCATTTGTGGCATTTTCAAATCCGTGATTACGATGTCGGGATTCAGCTCATGGATCAGCGCCAATGCTTCTTGCCCGTTCGCTGCATCGCCTAAGAGACGGAACCCTTCTTGCTCCCAACGTATCATATGTTTCAATCCATCTCGGATCGTTGCCTCATCATCAACGACTAAGACCGTGCGTAAAATCGTCATGGTATCCCCCCTATATCTCTTCTTTATTATAAACGCTTTCAAAAAAGAAAGGTATTGTAACTTTTTTCTATTTTTGGACAAATTTAGTAAGCTCTTTCATATTCATTGAATACGGTTACAAAATCAGTGTATAGTTAGCCATGTAAATAAAAGGAAAGAGGGATAAAAATGAAAAAACTACTTGCATCGATGGTAACGGCGGCTGCAGTGCTGACTTTGGCGGCTTGCGGAAACAGCAACACAAGCTCTGGTGATTCCGGCGAGTCCTCAAACAAAGTCACGGTCTGGGCATGGGATGAGACCTTCAACATCAAGGCAGTCAATGAAGCCAAAAAAGTGTATGAAAATCAAGATGTCGATGTGGAAGTCGTGACGATGTCGCAAGATGATATCGTCCAAAAATTAAATACGAGTCTGGCATCTGGAAATACGGACGGACTACCAAATATCGTTTTGATCGAAGACTACCGCATTCAAGGATACCTTTCTTCTTATCCAGATGCGTTTAGTGATCTAACGGATATCGTGAATGAGGAGGATTTCTCCAGCTATAAATTTGCGGTCAATAAAGTCGACGATGTCATTTATGGGGTGCCATTTGACAGTGGCGTCGCAGGACTATTTTACCGCACAGATTATTTGACCGATGCAGGCTATGAGCAAGCGGATCTCCAAGATATTACCTGGGATGATTTTATCAGCATTGCCAAAGATGTCAAAGAAAAAACGGGTCACGCTATGATGTCGTTAGACCCAAGCGATCTTGGCTTGGCACGAATCATTATGCAATCGGCAGGCGAATGGTATACCGGTGAAGATGGCTCCACCGTGACCATCAAAGACAATGAATCCTTCAAAGCCGGTCTAACTGTCTTGGCAACATTGTTGAATGAAGGCTTAGTTGAACAAGTTTCCGATTGGGATGGCGGGGTCAATGCCGTTCAATCAGGGAATGTTGCGTCTGCGCCAACCGGTGCGTGGTATTCTAGCACAATTCAAGGCGCTGAAGATCAAAGCGGCAAATGGGCGATCGCTCCGATCCCATCCATCGCTGGCGATAGCAATTCAGTCAATGCTTCCAGCATCGGCGGAGCAGGCTGGTACGTGATCAAAGGGGTTGACGGCGAAGAAAATGACAAAGACTTTTTAGCCAATACCTTTGCTTCGAATAAAGAATTGATGGGTACATTAGCTACCGAGATTGGTTTGGTTTCAACCATGAATGCTGCAGAAGAAACGGAAGAATATACGTCGGGTCTTGATTTCTATGGCGGTCAAAAAGTCTTCCAAGATTTCTCTCAATGGTCACAAGAAATTCCAGCCGTGAACTATGGCAATCACACCTATGCCATTGAATCCGTCTTGACTGAAAGCTTGCAACGAGTGATCAACGGCGAAGACATCGATAAAGTATTAGAAGAAGCACAATCACAAGTGGAAGCACAAATTGCAAACTAATCGAACAACTTTGCAGAAACTCGTGAGCGATCGCGAGTTTCTGTGTTAAGGGGGAATTACAATGAAAAACAAAACAAAAAATTGGTTTGCAAACGGCAATGCCTTTATTACCTTACCCGTCATTTTGATCACGATGCTGGTCTTTATTCCGATGGTCTCGGCATTGTTCACGTCATTCCAATCAGGACCACCGACAGCGATGACCTTGAACGGTCTTGGCAACTATCAGCGGATGTTGAGCGACTCAACCTTTAAAAAAGCCTTTGGCAATACGTTTTTATACTTATTAGTCCAAGTTCCGATCATGCTCTTTTTGGCGCTGATCGTATCGAACATATTGAATGACAAAAAATTGAAGTTTAAAGGGCTGTTCCGCACCGCCTTGTTCTTACCATGTATCACATCCTTGGTTTCTTATTCCTTGATCATGAAAAGTCTCTTTTCGGCAAACGGGTTAGTCAATAACTTTTTGACGCAGCTACACCTGATCGATGCACCGATCCAGTGGTTGACGGATCCTTTTTGGGCAAAAGTACTGATCATTTTTGCCATCACCTGGCGTTGGACCGGCTACAATATGATCTTTTTCATCTCAGGCATGCAAAATATCGATCCAAGTATTTATGAAGCGGCAGAGATCGATGGCGCTTCAAAATGGGATCAATTCTTCAAAATCACGATTCCCAACTTGCGTCCAATCATCCTATTTACCACGATCACCTCAACGATCGGTACGCTGCAATTATTCGATGAAGTTCAAAATATCACTGGCGGTGGACCAGCCAATGCTACGACGACCTTGTCACAATACATCTACAATTTAAGTTACAAATTCACGCCAAACTTTGGGTATGCTGCCGCGGTTTCCTTTGTCATTGTGATCGCGATCGTGATCCTATCGATCATCCAAACGAAAATAGGAGGAAAAGAAAATTGAAAACAATCTCACTCACTTTAAAATACGTCTTTCTTGCGATTTTGGCTTTCATCTCCATTTTTCCATTTGTTTGGATGATCCTAGGGATGACCAATCAAACCTTTGATATCGTTGCTGGAAAAAACATGATTGGCGATCAGTTGGTCATCAACTTCCAAAATCTCTTTTCTTCCGATTTGAATTTTACTCGGGCATTAGGCAATTCCGCAGTGATTGCCGTGATTACGACCGTCTTTGCGCTGTTGTTCTCCTCCATGGCAGGGTATGGCTTTGAGATTTATCGAACGAAAACCAAAGACCGCATCTTTAATATTCTACTGCTGTCGATGATGGTGCCTTTTGCCGCGCTAATGATCCCGCTCTATCGGATGTTCAGCAAGCTTAGCGGCACACCGATCGGGATCAATACCTTCGCTGTAGTGATTTTGCCCTCGGTCTGTACCGCCTTTTTGATTTTCTTTTTCCGCCAAAACATCAAGGCATTTCCTAGAGAATTAGTCGAAGCTGCTCGGATCGATGGCTTGAATGAACTGAGCATTTTCTTTAGAGTCTACATGCCGACGGCTAAAAATACTTATGCAGCTGCTGCGATCATTACGTTTATGGGCAGCTGGAACAATTATTTATGGCCATTAGTTGCCCTGCAATCACCAGACAAACGGACCGTTCCACTGGTTCTTTCGGCTATGGGTGCTTCTTATACACCTGATTATGGCATGATGATGTGCGGCATTGTGATCGCCACCCTGCCAACGGCCATCATTTTCTTCGTTTTACAAAAACAATTCGTCCAAGGGATGCTGGGATCCGTGAAATAAGCGGAGTATCAGCGAACAATTATAAAGTAGAGGGTACGATATGATTCTTTTTGACAAACAATTAAACATCTTTCATTTAAGCAACGATCAAATCAGCTATCTCATACAAATAGAAGAAGGGGGCAATGTGGCACACCTTTATTTTGGAAAAAAAATCGCTCATTATTCTGGCGGCTATCGTTATCCACGCCTTGATCGGTCCTTTTCGCCCAATCCCCCAGACAGCAGCGATCGACTTTTCTCATTAGACACCTTGATGATGGAATTTCCTGGCAACGGCTTCGGAGATTTTCGAGAAGCAGCTTATAGGATTCGCCAGTCTAACGGTAGCCGAGTCAGCCATTTTGTCTTTAGTAATTACCAGATTCAACAAGGCAAACCCGCCCTAGCAGGATTGCCTCAGACCCATGGGGCCAACGACGGGATCGAAACACTGATTCTGTCCTTAAAAGATGATGTGGCGGGACTTGAGCTGCAGCTGTTTTACACGATTTTTGAGGATGCGGCAGTGATTGTCCGCTCTAGTAAAGTGATCAACCACGGAAACCAGCCTGTTACCATCGAACAGCTAGCGAGTCAAGCGCTGGATTTTCCTAACCGTCCCTTTGATTTGATCCACTTGCCGGGGGCGTGGGCGAAGGAACGCCAAGTCACCCGAGAACCAATCAATCGCGGCATCAAGCGTTTGGACAGCAAGCGGGGGTCCAGCAGCCATCAGCAAAATCCTTTTGCCGTCTTGCTGGAACCTAATGCTACGGAGTTTGCTGGGGAGTGTTTTGGTTTTAGCTTGCTGTATAGTGGCAACCATGAAACCATCATCGAAAAAGATCCCTACCACCAGACTCGTGTAATCATGGGGATCAACAGCCATCAATTTGCCTGGCAATTGCCGCCAACTGAAAGTTTTCAAGCCCCAGAAGCCGTGATTGCTTATAGTGAGGCTGGCTTGAACCAGCTGTCAGCCACCTATCATGATTTTTATGATGAGCATTTGATTCGGGGCAAATACAAAAAGCAAGAACGGCCGATCCTGATCAATAACTGGGAAGCAACGTACTTTGATTTCAATGAAGAAAAGCTAGATGCCCTCGTTGATGAAGCCAAGGAGCTGGGAATCGAACTGTTTGTTTTGGATGACGGCTGGTTTGGTCAGCGAGAAGATGACCAAACCTCATTAGGCGATTGGTTTGAAAACGAAGGCAAGCTGGCTTCTGGCTTGGCAGGATTTGCCCAAAAAGTCCATGACAAAGGGCTGCAATTCGGGCTTTGGCTGGAACCAGAAATGGTTTCGGGCGACAGTGAACTGAACCGACAACACCCTGATTGGCTGTTACAAGTACCAAATCGCAAGCCGGCGCTAAGCCGCAGTCAGTATGTGTTGGACTTTTCTCGACAAGATGTCAGAGACCATCTCTATCAGCAATTATCCCAACTGTTTGATACGGTTGCCATCGACTATATCAAATGGGACATGAACCGCAGTCTGTCGGATGTCTATTCCTTGCTCCTCGATCCTGCCCAGCAAGGGGAGGTCGCGCATCGCTATCTGCTGGGCTTGTACGAGTTCCTCGAGAAACTGACCACTGCCTATCCAACGATCCTGTTTGAAGGCTGTTCTGGTGGCGGCGGGCGCTTTGATGCTGGCTTCTTGTATTATATGCCGCAGATTTGGACCAGCGACAACACCGACGCCATCGCCCGCCTGAAGATCCAATACGGAACCAGTCTGGTCTATCCGCCATCCACCATGGGTGCGCATGTCTCGGCGATCCCGAACCATCAGACCCAACGGCCAACGGATCTAGCGATTCGCGGCAATGCTGCGATGTCCGGCTTGCTTGGCTATGAGCTTGATTTGACACAGCTGACAGCAGAAGAAAAAGCGCAGATCAAAGAACAAATCACTTTTTATAAAAAACATCGGCGCCTGCTGCAGTTGGGCCGCTTTGTTCGTCTACTCAGCCCTTATGAAGGCAATGACGCCGCCTGGCTGTATGTTTCTCCATATAAAAAAGAGGCGATCGTCTTTTACTTCCGAGTCTTAGCTGAAGCCTCTGCACCACTGGTTACTTTAAAGCTGACTGGTCTTGATCCTGACCTCATCTATCAAAGTGGGGGAGAGAGCTTCGGTGGCGATGAATTGATGCAGCTCGGGCTGTATATCGATCCTCATTTAGCCGGGGATTATGCCACGCAGCGGTTTCATTTTGTTGCAAAAGCGCCTCACGAATAAAAAAAGCGTCCTGTCAAAGTAGCAAGTTTTGACGGGGCGCTTTATTGTGTTAACGCAAGCTTTTAATTAATGATCGGCAACTGAGAGGTTATTTTAGAACAAATGATTTATTTTTTTCTCGAGAAGTCGTATGATGAAGGAGGAGGCAGGCAGTTTGCTTCTGACAATCAGTAAGAGGAGGGTGTTCAACATGGACGAACAGCCACTAGCAAATGAAACAGAAGAAGGGTTGATCGCTGCAGGATATCGGAAGTATCGTGGCGAAGCGATCGATATTTATTACAACAAAGAGATCTGCACCCACAGCGGTAATTGTGTGCGGGGCAATCCCGCCATTTTTGAAGTTGGACGACGTCCCTGGGTGATTCCTGATAATGGGGAAGCAGCCCAAGCGGCACAAGTGATCCACACTTGCCCCAGCGGTGCATTAAAGTATGTGTTAAAGGAGGAACAATCATGGAAATCTTAGAAGAAAATGCTCGATTTGTGTTAAAAGACGGTGACAAAGAAATCGGTGAAATGACCTGGTCGGAAGCGGGCGAAACGCGTATGATCATTGATCATACCTTTGTCGATCCTGCCTATCGGGGGCAAGGATTGGCAGAAAAATTAGTGGCAAAAGGGGTGGAAAAAGCCCGCAAAGAACAAAAGAAAATCATTCCTTTGTGTCCCTTTGCCAAAAAAGAATTTGAACGCAAACCAGAATATGCCGATGTTTGGAACCAATAAATCAACCAAAACAACCCCCGCCAACTCAAGAGTCTTTCTTTGAGCTGGTGGGGGTTGTTGTATGGATGATCAATGTTGGAATTGAGCATGGTACAGGCGATAGTAATAGCCTTGTTCTGCCAGTAATTCTTCATGGGTTCCTTGCTCCACGATTTGACCGGCATCCATTACAAGGATCTTGTCTGCTGCTCGAATCGTTGATAACCGATGGGCGATCACAAAGCTGGTTTTGCCTTCCATCATTTTCAAGAAAGCATCTTGAATTTTTTTCTCAGTCAGAGTATCAACCGAACTGGTTGCTTCATCCAAAATCAGCATGGGTGGGTTGCTGATCATCGTGCGGGCGATCGTCAAGAGCTGCCGTTGCCCGTCAGAGATCTTGATCCCTTGATGACCGATCGGTGTATCTAGTGTTTCTGGTAAGCGCATCACATACTCATACATATAGGCATGCTTTAAGGCATCGTAGATTTCTTCATCTGTGGCAGTGTCATTGCCGTATTGCAGGTTTTCTCGTAAAGAGGCATCAAAGAGCCACGTATCCTGCAAGACCATTCCGAAGCTTTGCCGTAATTCTTCTCGTTTCAACTGACGAATATCAGTGCCATCGATCTTGATTGCCCCTTTATCGACATCATAGAAACGCATCAATAAATTGACTAACGTCGATTTACCAGCACCAGTTTTTCCGACGATCGCGACGGTTTCTCCAGGTTTTGCGGTAAAAGTGAAATCTTCAATCAATTTTTGACCAGGATCGTAAGCAAAAGAAACCTCCTCAAAGGCAATCTCGCCTTTGATCTCACCCAGTGATTGAGATTCTTGGTCATCGGCTGTTTCGGGCTCTTGATCCAACAGCTCAAAGGTTCTTGAAAGTCCAGCCAACGCCGTTTGGATCTGGGTGGTAATTCCCGACAATTCAATGAATGGTTTCGAAAACTGACTGGAATAGATCGTAAAGCTGGAGATCACCCCAACCGTGACGGCACCTGAACCAGAAAAGTAAAGCAGACCGCCGACAAAGCCGACTGACAGATACGCCAAGTGATCGACGAATCGTGAAAGGGGATTGGTCAAAGAAGAAGAAAACTGTGCCTTTTGCCCTCGGACATTCAATTCTTGGTTGATCGTTTCAAAACGGTTTTGGTTGATGGTTTCTCGATCAAAGGCTTTGACGATTTTTTGATTGCCGATCATTTCCGTAACAAAGCCTGAAATTTCGCCGACGATTTCTTGTTGGCGAGCAAAATGCGATTGAGACGTTCGTGCCACGATCCAGTTGACCAAAAAGATGATCGGGGTCGAAACCAATACGACCAACGTTAATGGCACACTCATTTGCAGCATGACGACTAAGGCAATCAAGACGACCGAAATACCAGAGAACAACTGGTTAAAGACTGCAGCGACGGCAATGGAAATATTGTCCATGTCGTTGGTAAAACGACTGACGATGTTGCCGTGGGAGTTTTGGTCATAATAGCGCAACGGCAATGTATTGAGATGAGCAAAGCCTTTTTTACGCAAATCGGCGACGGATAAATACGCCACGCGGTTGCCTAGTCGCTGGATCAACCATTGACTGACCACAGTCACTAAGACCACTCCGGCAAACAAAAGCAAAATACGATAGAGGGCGCTGAACTGCACTTGATCGGCACCTATCAGCTGATCGACGGCTTGACCGATCTGATACGTCATATAAACCGAGGAGACACCAGCAGCGATCCCGAGGACAACTGCCGCCCAAGTTTCCTTCGCGTAGGCAGTCAAATAAGGGAGGTAGCGACGAAAGGCCGACCAATCGAATGATTTCTTTTTCATGCTTCTTCCTCCTCTGCCTGTGATGCCACGATTTCTTGGTATTCTTTTGAAGATGCCAACAGCTCTTCATGGGTCCCTTTGCCTACCAAATTCCCTTGGTCTAAGACTAAGATCTGCTGCGCATCTTGGATAGAGCGTACCCGTTGAGAGATAATGATGACCGTACCACGAATGCTTTCTTTTAAAGCCATCCGCAAATCAAGATCGGTTTGATAGTCAAGGGCGCTTAGAGAATCATCCAAAATCAAGATATCTGGTTTAGCGATCAATGCTCGGGCAATTGTTAACCGTTGTTTTTGTCCCCCAGAAAAGTTCTTGCCACCTTCAAAAATCGGGGTATCCAGTTGCTGCGGCAAGGCTTCAACGAAGTCACGGCTTTGAGCGATTTCGAGTGCGCGCCAGCATTCTTCATCGGTAGCATCTTTTTTGCCCCATTGCAAGTTTTCTCGAATCGTTCCCGTAAACAGCACGGCGGTTTGAGGCACCATGGCGATTTTTTGGCGTAATTGCTGTAAAGGCCATTTTCGCACATCGTGCCCGTCAACGATCACTTTGCCATCTGCCACATCGTAGAAGCGGGGGATCAATTGGGTCAAGGCAGATTTCCCACTACCGGTTGGTCCAGTGATACCTAAAATAGACCCCGGTGCGACTTGGAAATCAATGTTTTTCAAAGCTAACCCGTATTCTTTTGAAAAGCGGAAATCCACATGTTCAAAGCGAATCGCTCCGACGTTGTTTTTTGGCTGATCCATAAAGACTTCTGAAAGTTCATCGCCGATCGACGGCTCAGTGGCTAACACTTCGTTGATCCGTGAACCTGATGCTGCTGCACGGGTAAAGATGATCACTAAGTTGGAAACTACGATCAACGCTAAGAGCATTTGATTCATGTAATTGACCAGTGCCAGCACTTGTCCTTGCTGCAAATTGCCAATATTGACTTTGAATCCACCGATATAAAACAACGCGATAATGCCGACATTCATGATCAAGGTGGTGGCAGGCGTCAATAAAGCGGACAGATTTGTGACCCGTAAATAGACATCACTTAAATCATCAGTTGCTTTATCAAAGCGTTTTGTTTCCGTTTTTGTGCGGGCAAAGGCTCGAATCACCCGAATCCCGCTTAAATTTTGACTCACTAACTCATTCAACTCATCTAAATGGACTTGAACTTTCTTATATAATGGCACGGTTTTGGCGATGATCCAGAATAAGACGATACAAAAGAGCGGTAAGACGAGTAGGAAAATCAAGCCAGCTTGCCAATCAATGACAAAGGCCATAATCACGGAACCGATACTTAAGAAGGGCGCCCGGACCACCAGCCGAATCAGCATCGCCAAAGCAATCTGCATCTGATTGATGTCGTTGGTCATTCGAGTAATCAACGTATCAGTACCGAATAAGTTCAGTTCGCTATGGGAAAGGGTGTTGATTTTTTTCATCAAGCGATTGCGTAATTCTGTCCCGAATCCTTGAGAAGCGACGGAAGCATAATACTGACAGATGACGGCACAGATCATGCCTACCACGGACATCACGATCATCCAGATCGTCATTTCAACGACCTTCGACCAATTGTTTTGCCGTAGCCCCTCATCGACTAAAGCGGCCATCTGCAAAGGCAGGACCAATTCAAACACCGCTTCTAAAAATTTGAAAAACGGACCAAGAATAATCTGTTTGCGATAATCCTTGGCATAGCGTAACAAGCTTATCATAAAAAACCTCCTAAATTATTTCGGATGAGCAGGATATTCACTGGCTAAACAGGCAAAAACCAAACTATCGGTCCATTCCCCCTTGTTCCACCAGTCTTGGATAAAATGTGCTTCTTGGCGCAATCCAATGCGTTGGCAAAGCTTAGCTGAGGCCTGATTGCGGGCGTCTAGCGTCGCTTGGACCCGATGGATCTTTTGACTGGCAAACAACCAGTCCAACAATTTTTTCAAGGCTTCTTGAGCAAACCCTTGTCCGCCAAATGACGGATGGAAGGCATAGCCAATTTCAACGGAAGACGGCTGACCAGTAAACCATACCGACAAATCGCCGATGACCGTTTGATCGTGTAGTACCGCCAAAGAAAGACCTGCTTGGTCCGTCAAAGCGTGCTGTTGGCATTTTTTGGCAAAAACCGCCGCTGCCGTTTCTGTCTGCCAAGGCTCATGAAGTAAGAAACGGCAAACTTCCGCTTGCTGATAAATAGCAAAGGTATCGGCAAAATCACTTTCTTGGAACGGGCGGATCGTTAACCGTTCACTTTCCATACATACCATAGACAGCCTCCATTTCTTTAGGGACATCTTACCATAGAACGAAATAGCCGAAAACATTATCAGAAAAATACAACAATATTCTTGTAAAAGCATGTAAATTTCATGAAAATTATTTCTTTTAAAAATAGAACTTGCCAGTTGCTGCCTATTTACCACGACTGCCAGCGGGCAAGAAAGGTTTTTTGCCAATCGCCCAAGGGCAAGATCACTCGCTGCATTTGAAAACGGTAGGTTTCCCCTCTATAAATGAAACGAATAGGAACCAGCATGCCCACCACCGGATCTTTGTGCTCTTTTGTTAACTCAGCAAGCGGCACGATTTTGTGCTGCAGGACTTTTGTCGAGAAAAGATTCAATGCCAAAATCGTCAATTGCTGATCATCTAAGACGAGCAGGCTACGGCTGGTGATGGCATTGAAGGACTGCCATTTTGCATAGCCGATCACAGCTCCTTCCGTCAAATAGGGGGCTGCCAACGCTTGGAAGGTTTTTTTATTTAAAAGAAACATGGTAGAAAACTCCTTATAAGTAAGAATCGGTTCAGGCAGAGTGTCAACCATCAGCGAACAGCGTGAAGACGCTTAGTCAGTTGTAAATGGCTGCAGCATCCGCCGAGCTTTTTCAGTATACGCCTGTTTGAGGACTAACGGTTCGATTTCTTTGATGGTTGGCCCAAATTGCAAGAGAAAGTCAGCTAAAAAATCAAGCTCATTGTCGGCAATGTGTCCTTCTAAGCAAAGCTCACTAGGACGTTCCACCACTGCCATATCAGGATATTTTTCTTGCCACAAGCGTTCCTTTGCCGATAGATCAAAGCGGATGTGATAGCCCAGTGTTTGTGTCAACACTTGTTGCTGCAGCTGTTTTTCCGCTAACTGTTGCAAGGTATAGCCTTTTTTTTCAGCCGGAGTAAGTCTCTGCATTGCATCGCAGCGATAGCGGCGAAAAGCCTTCTTTTGACAATCATAGGCCAAACAATACCAGTAACCAGCACGAAAATCCAGCTGATAGGGCTGAACAGTCTTGCACGTTTTTTGATACCGCTGATAGCTAAAGTGGATGACTTGTTCTTGTACGATCGCTGAAAAAAGCGCTGAGAGGATCGGTGCACTTGTCAATTGAGGAACTCCTTGAAACGAAACCGCCGTCTCCATTTTTTCTAGCCACTCGGTGTCTCCTTGGTAAAAAGACTGCAACAGTTTTCGCCGTAATCCTTGATAACTTCGATCAAAAGGAGAATCGGATAATTTTTGCAAGAGCTGTAAAGCAAAGAAAAGGGTATACCGTTCATTTTTGTCAAAGTACAACGGGGTCAGTTGATTTTTCAAAATCTGATAGCCGCCATATCGACCGACTTCTACTACGAGAGGCAAACCCAGCTCTTCCAACGACTGGACATCGCGGACGGCTGTGCGTTTTGAGATCGCGAAGGTTTCCATTAAATCGGCTAGATGAAAAGTGGCTTTTCCTTGTAAATACAATAGTTCTTGGGTTAAGCGTTCTGATTTTTTCATTTCTTTCTCCAATGGTGCCAAGTTTTGGCAAGATTCACAGTTACACTTATGGTAACAAGAAAAGGAGGAACCAACAAATGATCGAACCAAAAATCGCTTTGTTTTTAACGTTAGACGGCAAAGCCCAAGAAGCCATTCAGTTTTATCAAGAAACACTAGACGCAACCCTCTTATTTGCCATCACCAACCAGGAGTATCGTGAGAGACTTGATCCAACACTGGAGATTCTTGCGGGACAAGAACAGTATCTTTCTCACTCCATCCTACAGATCGGAGATTTCCAGTTGCAGCTGGCAGACAATCCATTAGTTGAAGGAGAGGCCATTCAGCTAGGGAATCACTTATCCTTGAGTTTGACGATAGACGATACCAAAATAGCTCAGAAGCTTTATCAACGACTAATGGAAAATGGCAGTCAGATGATCCAAGCACCTAGTGACAATCCATTTGCGTTTTTTTATGCTAGTGTTCGGGATCCTTTTGGTGTAATTATTCAGCTTACTGTCGAGAAAGAAGTTGATCCGTCCAAAAAAGGCGAATGAGAAAACTCGTTTTTTAATAAAATATCCATAGAAGTTGACTATTTATCCAACTTTCTTTCATTGTCAGAATTATTTTTTAGGAATGTTTAAAGGACTTCACAGAAAAAGAATAAAACTTCTTAAAAAAATAGGCGGATCGTAAAAATTCTGGTACAATCGGGGAGAGCAATTCAGGAGAAATGAAGGAGGCACTATGGATAGAAAGACGAGATATAAACAGCAAAGAGCCCACAAAGCACGCAATAAGCGCGTGATTATTGGAGGAATCTTTCTTTTCGCCATTGCAGGCATCGTTTTATTTGCCGGCTATACGTATTATGCAGCAAAGAATTCAGTGGATAAAATGTTTAAAGAATCCGCTGTAATCAGTTCCAATAAGAGCAAAGAGGACAACTCATTGAAAGCTTCTGACGTGAATTCAAAGTTTGGGATCTTGTTAATGGGTGTTGATAATGACGCGGAACGTGAAAAGACAGAACATTTGGACAGTGCTCGTACCGACAGTTTGATTTACATGGTGTACGATGGCGAAAATAAGAAAATCGATATGGTCAGTCTCCCAAGAGACATTTGGACCAACATTTATGATGGAACAGGAACTGGGACAATTGCTACTACAGCCAAGATCAATAGTGCATTCACAATTGGCGAAGAAGACGCAACGATTGAAACAGTCCAAAACTACCTGCAATTGCCAATTGATTATTACGTAAACATCAACTTTACGAGTTTTGAGAAAATCATTGATGCGATTGGCGGAATCACTGTTGATGTGCCTTACGATATCAACAAGAAATATACTTCAGATAACACCGGGGAAACATTGATTCCAGAAGGTCGTCAATTGTTGAACGGTGAGCAAGCCTTGATTTTTGCCCGCATCCGGAAAATGGATACCGATGTGGACCGAGGGAACCGTCAGCAAGAAGTCATTGAAGCAGCGATCCATCAAGCTTTGAAAATCAATAATGTTACCAAGTACCAAGAAATTCTAGACTCAGTCAGTGAAGACGTCAATACAAACTTCAAGTTTGAAGACTTAGTATCTTTAGCTGGTAATATGTTGTCTGGGTTCGATATTCAAAAACATACCTTTGAATGGTACGATGGGGAATCTTATGATGGACAATCGATCGTATATATTCAAGATTATTCTTACAACGAAATTCGTAACGATATGCTGAAAGCCTTAGGTCAAGCACCATCAGATTCACAAGTAGATGCCAATACAGAAACACAAACCGGTGTTGGAAACGAAACTGGAACCGAAACAGGTGCAGGAACTGGTGACGGATACGGCTCGGAAGTCGTTGATGACGGAACCGGCTACTAAACAAGAACAAAAAGTCAGGAGCAATCCTGACTTTTTTTAATACCCTCAGTCCGTCTAACAATCGATTGGAAACAGGGGCAGCCTCTCAAGTCACTTTCGTTTTCATCTAAGAAGCGCAGTGCTATGCTTGAGAAAAGAGACAGCTTGTTGCAGCGAGTTCGACATCGGAGGAGGAACCATAATGGAAAAACAACAAGAACAAAAAGCCCGAAGAATCGTCTTGTTGACCCATGTCTTAGGCTTGATCATGAAAGCCATTGGGTATTTCCTTAGCGGCAGTGCAGTCTTGATGAACGAAAGTATCCACAGTATGATCGATTGCATCAATCAAGGGCTTCTTGCCATCGGTGAAAACCGAGCACAGCGAGGGCGCAGTGAGCTGCATCAGTTTGGTGAAGGACGAGCGACCTATTTTTTTAGTACCGTGGTTGCCATGACGGTTTTTTTAGGCGGAGGCATCTTAGCCGTTGTCGAAGCTAGCCGTGATTTGCTGGACCCCACCCATGAGGTGGAGCAGATTCAGCTAGTAGCAGCAATCTTATTCGTCAGTTTGTTTATTGAAGTGACTGCGGTTCAAGAAGGCTGGCAAGAAGTCAAAGAACAAAACAAACAAAAACAACCCCTCGTCCGTTTTTTGAAAGAAAGCCGGGATTCTGATTTACTTTTAGGCTTTACGGAAAATCTATTTGCCTTAGGGAGTGTAACGATCGCCATCGCAGGAATCTTATTGACCGCTTTGACGAACAATCCGATATTTGATTCCCTCGGAGGCATTTTAGGTGGACTGCTGTTGATTGCTGCCGCTGTCTTTTTAGCCAAAGAATTTTATAGCCTCTTGATTGGCGAAGGGGCATCCACTTCGGATTTAATGGCGATCAAACAAATTTTAGCCGATCCTGCAATCATTCAAATCAAAGATTTGCGAACCCTTCATCTAAGTCCAGAAGAACTTTTGATCGTCGCCGACCTTACTTTGAAACTAGCACCTGATGAAGAACCGAGTTCGTTTATCGATACTATTGAACAGCAGATCAAACAGGCTTTGCCTGAACTAAGGGTCTATTGTTATATCGAAAGCGAAGAAGTTGCTTCTTAAACTAGTAGACTGAAAAGCATTTCGCCGGTTGCTGATATCTCACCATTTTGATGAATGTTTTTTAGTATTGCCGACCTCGTGGATGGCTGCCGAAGTTCGATGATCTATTTTTGCTTCAAGCTTTGAGGATAACCAGAATCTAGATCGTCAAACAAAAGGGAGTCTTGTTTTTTTCGTTTTTTATAGCAAAAAGAAAGAATTTTATTTAAAAATTTGTTTTTTTTGTTAAAATTAAGTAAGAATAGTGAGCGCTCATTTTTTGAGTTATTTTTTTGGCATAGTTGTAACAATGTAAATCACAACATAGCTAACGCTCAGTTTCTCAAGAAAATGCCGTAACAAGTGCCTTTTTGCATTGCTGAAATGACCAAAATTCTACAGCAATAGTTGTATTACCCATTTGGTCACGTCTGTTTTTTTTCACCACTTGTGAAGCAAAATCCTTTGCGAACATCTTCATCCATGATAGGTTAGAAGTAGGCCGGATGGTTTTTTCACAAAGTACGTACATAGAAAGATCACTTGCGACGATTAAAAGATGCGATTTCATTGCTCGCAAAACGATCGATGCTCATCACACATACCTTTTCCCTCAGCCAGTCAACCTGCGCTTGCTTTTCTTATTGGTTATCTTCCCTTCATTCAGCAATTGCCTGGACCGATTCAAATCAAAAAAAATGACTGTGCAAGGTATCTGTACCGATTTATCCCTTCAGAAACGTGAAAACCCTCGGCAAGAAGTTTACAATTAAAAGGAGGAATTTGATGGAAAAATTTTACCAGCAAAAGACTGAAGAGACCTTGAAACATTTTGAAAGTGACCGCAAGCAAGGCCTAAGCGGGAAAGAAGCCGACAAACGCTTAGAAAAATACGGAGAAAACACGATCCAGCAACAAGAATCCCTTTCTGTATGGGAATTGCTGTGGCATAACTTGAACAACTTGATTGTTTATCTCTTGCTAGCAGCTGCGTTACTCTCTTTTGCGATGGGGGAAACGGTTGAAGGAATTGCAGTATTGATTGCCGTGGTGATTGCTGTAATGACAGGCTTCATTACAGAATTACGAGCACAAAAATCAATTGATTCACTTCAAAGCATGATTTACACTACCGCAAAAGTGATTCGTGATGGAGAAGTAATGGAGATTGAGTCGGCAAAAATCGTACCAGGCGATATTCTCGTTTTGGAAGAAGGGGATGCTATTGCCGCAGATGCCCGCTTACTTGAAACGAGCAACTTTGCCTGCATCGAATCAGCGTTGACCGGTGAGTCAGAAGCTGTGGAAAAAGATGCTCGAGAAACCTACGAAGAAGATGTTCCATTAGGCGATCGTCGCAATGTCGTTTTCGCAGGAACTGCGGCAACTCGGGGAAATGCGTATGCCGTAGTGACAGAAACTGGTATGAAGACCGAAGTTGGAAAAATCAGTGATATGCTGACCGGTGACAAAAAACGTCAAACACCATTAGATATCGAATTGGATAAGCTTGGAAAAGCAATCATTATTGCAGCGCTTTTTGCTGCGGTGGCAGTTTTGATCGCTGGGGTACTGACGAATCAGCCATTTGTCGAAATGATCCATATTTCGATTATTTTAGCGGTCGCAGCCATTCCTGAAGCCATGCCAGCCGTTTCGACGATCACATTGTCTCGTGGGATGCGAACGATGGCTGAGCACAAAGCCCTTGTCAAATCGTTATCAGCCGTCGAGACTCTTGGCGCCACCAGTATCATTGCCAGTGACAAAACGGGGACGCTGACAGAAAACCAAATGACGGTCGCCGAGATCATTTTAGGTTCTGGGGAAATGTTCAAAGTGACAGGAAATGGGTATGAACCCAACGGAAAATTCTACAAGGCAGACTCGGAGGATGAAACCGAGATCGATGCAACCAATCATGATGCGCTGCAAGGGATGATCGAAAACGGTGCTTTATGTACCACCGCCACTTTACGTGAGAACGAAGGGCAATACGAGATCCTCGGTGATCCAACAGATGGCGCGTTCGTCGTTTTAGGTCAAAAAATCGGCATCGATCGCCAAAAAGAGCAGGATAACGGTCTGAAGAAAATTGCAGAAATGCCTTTTGATTCCGACAACAAATACATGGTGACCGTGTATGAAGAAGAGCAACGGACATTGATTATCAAAGGGGCACCAGATGTCTTAATTGATTTAGCTGATGCTGATGCCAAAGAAAAGGAACAGCTCCATGAATACAATGACACGTTAGCCAGTCATGGGCAGCGGGTGATCGCTGTCGGTTGCATCAAGGATTATCAAGGTGGAACGGACGAAGCAGAGCTGAAAGCAGCATTGCGGCAAATCAAGATCCAAGGCTTTGCGGGCATCGTCGATCCGCCACGAACAGATGTCAAAGAAGCAGTGAAGGTCGCCCAAGAAGCGGGGATCCGAGTGAAAATGATCACTGGAGACCATCCGAAGACAGCCTCCATGATCGCCAAAGAAATTGGCTTAAAAGACCATGAAAAAACTATGACGGGGCGTGAGATCGATGAATTGGCAGGGCAGGAAGGCTTTAACGAAAAAATCGAAGAAGTGGCCGTCTTTGCGCGAGTCTCACCGAAAATAAATTACAGCTTGTGGAAGCCTTGCGTGAAGAAGGCGATATCGTTTCTATGACTGGCGATGGCGTTAACGATGCGCCGGCACTCAACGGCGCTGACATCGGGATCGCCATGGGGATCCGCGGCACAGAAGTAGCCAAAGAATCTTCCGATATGATTTTGACGGATGACCGTTTTGGAACGATCGTCGATGCCATCAAAGAAGGACGCATCATTTTTGACAACATCAAAAAATACGTCTCCTTCCTGTTCTCATGTAATATGGTTGAGATCGTGACGATCTTTTTAAGTGTCATCTTCTTGATGCCAATGCCAATTCAACCGCTGCATATCCTTTTCTTGAATCTAGTTATCGATATTGCTCCAGCGATGGCGTTAGCCTTTGAACCAGCAGAAGACGACATCATGAAACGTCAGCCACGTTCGAAAGCTGATGGCCTCGTCAACAAGCGCTTCTTAGGACGCATCATTTTAAGTGGTGTTGTAATTGGTTTGGTGGCGTTTGGCTTTTTCAACTTCCTGATGTTGACGGATCACGAGTTGCTTTATGCGCAAACAGCGACCTTTACCTTTATGGCAGTGGCGCAATTGATGCATATTTTCAACGTTCGTAAGAGCAGCGGCTTTGGTTTAGACAAAACCCTCTTGAAAAACAAACCGTTGATGGGGGCCTTGCTCCTTTCCGTCGGCTTGCAGCTTTCAGCGGTCTATGTACCGTTTATGAATGAGCTATTAGACACGATGCCAATTCAAGCCGGCACGTGGGGGATCATCTTCGCTGCTGCAGCGATCTCCACATTGATCGTCATGGGCTTGAAGAAACTCTTCCAATTAAAATAAAATAAATTCTCCAGTATTGACTCAATACTGGAGTAACGAAGACCTGCAGCCTAATGGTGCACCTTCATCAAAGGATTTCTGATTCGATCCTTGATGAAGTTCGCCTAACTGCGGGTCTTTTTTTTGCTTACTCTTTACAAGCAAAAGAAAATGACTTATACTTGACTAGTCAACAGTTGACTAGTCAATGATGAAAGGAGCGGTTGATGCAATGAATTTACGTGAGCTAAGCGGATTGCTGTATCGGATGAAAATCGTGAACCAGGAATTAACGGCGATCTTTGAAAAAGAGACCGGCTTTAGTCTGACCCGTTATCAGTTGCTGCAGTTTTTGAATGAGCAAGGACGCTGTACCCAAAATCAAGTGCAGAATGAATTGAAGATCGATAGTGCAGCGGTCACGCGGCATTTGAAGATCCTCGAAGAAAAACAATTGGTGACTCGGGAACGAAACAAAGACAATAACCGCGAGATTTTTGTTTCTTTGACACCGAAAGCACAAGCCGATTTGGCTAGTTGTGCTTCAAAGCATGCCAGCTCTGAGGAGTCGTTAGGCATCAATTTGACCGAAGAAGAAGAAGCCCAGCTTCTAACATTACTTATGAAATTAGTTCCATGAAAGAAGGCAAACCCATGACAGAATACAGCAACAACAATTTTTCAGAGATTACTTTTGGCCGAAAATCGGTCCGTGTCTATGATGAAACCTACAAAATCCCCCATGAAGAAATGTTGACCATGATCCAAGAGTCAACGACAGCACCTTCCTCAGTCAATATGCAGCCTTGGCGTTTTGTCGTTGTGGAAAGCGATGAGCAAAAAGCAAAATTGAAACCATTGATTCGTTTCAACGTCCGTCAAAATGATACCTCTTCTGCAATGGTCTTGATTTTTGGCGATATGCTTTGTCATGAACTAGGAGAAGAAATTTATAACAAAGCAGTAGCAGAAGGCAAAATGCCAGCGGAGGTTCGTGACCAACAATTAGCAGCGATCATTCCGCATTACGAAAATCTTACAAAAGAACAAATGAATGATGTGGTGAAGATCGACGCTAGTTTAGCAGCGATGCAATTTATGTTAGTTGCGCGGGCACATGGCTATGAAACCAACCCAATCGGTGGCTTTGAAGCGGATCAATTAGCAGAAGCTTTTGGCTTAGACAAAGAGCGTTATGTTCCTGTCATGATCCTTTCAGTCGGAAAAGCCAAAGAATTAGGCTATGAATCCGTTCGGTTGGACGCAGAACAAATTACGACATTCCTATAAGAGGAGGAAAAACGATGGAAATCATCAATGCAACGTTTTACATCAAAGAAGAAAAGCGAGCAGATTTTTTAGCCGCTGTTACCCTATTATTAGCATCGGCGAGAACTGAGGATGGCTGCCACGGCTATCATCTCTATGAATCATTGGAAGAGAACAATCGGTTTGTCATGGTCGAAAAATGGGCGAACCAAGAAGCGATCACCGCCCACAATCAAAACCCGCTGCTGCAACAATTATTCCAGCAAATGCCTGACTTTGCAGCCAAACCGAGCGAGATCGTTGTCGCTCATCAAGGAGAATAAAGATGACGATTTTATCGACGATTTTGATTCTACTGGTTGCCTTAGAGTTTTTCTATATTCTCTATTTAGAAACATTTGCTACTACGTCCAAAGCAACGGCGCGGGTCTTCAACGTGACGAAGACAGAACTTGAGCGACCGATCGTGGTGACCTTGTTCAAAAATCAAGGAGTTTACAATGGACTGATCGGTTTGGGGTTACTGTATAGCATCACCTTTGCTTCAGCGCCTTTAGAAATCAGTCGTTTGCTGTTGATCTACATTATCTTAGTGGCTGCATATGGCAGTCTGACTAGCGACAAGAAAATTATTTTGACCCAAGGCGGTCTAGCGATCCTTGCCTTGCTGTCCACCTTTTTTTAACCAATAATACAAGAAACCCCGAATATAGAAAGCTATTCTATAGAATAGAAGCTTTCTATGTTCGGGGTTCTTTTAATGTTTGGGCAAAGAGTACTCAGAACGTGAAAAAAATGATAGGATAAGAGAAGGGACTAACGATTTTCTGGACGTAAACTGGTTGCCGCAAATAAGGCTTTTACTAGAATTGGGGTTAAGACCGCAGCTGTGATCACCTCAGAGATTCCATTTGTTACAGCGATTCCGCCGAGGGTCACGAACAAAGCCGAAGCATCGACACCATAGGTATTAGCAACTAAGCTAGTATACAAGGTTCCCATTAAGGTTAAGACCAGAACCGTATTGGTGATGGTCCCAAAGATTGCTGCAACAATCGACGCAGCGACGACTTTTTTTGTCTTCTTGTAAATGATCGTAAATAAGAGACCAGCCACTAAGCCAACCAACACACGGGGAATCACCGAGATGATTGGATTGGTGAAAACGGCAATGTCTAAGGGCGTTGTTGGAGAGGTAAAGGCGCGAATCATGGTAAAAATACCCCAGACTAAGCCAATGAACATCCCGTCTTTTGTCCCTAAAACGATGGCAGCGACGATCACCGTGATATGGATGATCGTTAAACTAGTGATACCGATCGGAATAAATCCAAGGAAAGGTACCATCGTCTGTAAAATAATAATAGCTGTCAAAATGGCACGAATGACAAGGCGATAGGTTTTGCTTTTTGTATTCATTGTAAAAACTCCTTTTTTTATAATGACACTCGTGTCATTTTTAAGTTAGGTTGATTATACAACAAAATGACACTCGTGTCATTCATAATGTGATGAAAGGAGCCAAAAAAATGGCGAAGAAGCAGCAGAGCGAATTGACTACAGCTGAAAAGAAAAAACAACAAAAGCGTGATTTGATTCTTGAAAGTGCCAAAGTCGTCTTTAGTAAGAAAGGCTTGATCGATGCGACCATGAAGGACATTATCGAAGAGTGCGGCATTAGTCGCGGTGGCATTTATTTGTACTTTCGTTCGGTGGATGAGATTTTTTTGGCAGTGTTAGAGCAGCGTTCCAAACGAAAATTTGATGATGTACGAGAGATGATTATGGAGCAAGTGCCCTTTGAAACGATTTTAAACAAATATTTTTCCGACCATCGCAAACGTCTACTCCACAGCATTTCTGACGGTATGCTGCGAGCCGTCTACGAGTATTACTATACGCATAAAACTGAAGCCTCCAGTTCACTGCAGCAAGCACAACTTTCTGAGACGAAACGGACGATCCATGAGATCTTTCAAGTCGGCGTTCAGCAAGGTGTATTAAAAGATGAAAACTTGGCAGTGATTGCCGAAAACTATATGTTCGTGATTGAAGGATTAGGGATTTTGGCTCTGACTGGTCATATCACTGAACAGACTATTGACGACCAAATCGCCGTGATGCGGCAATTACTGCCATATCGCAACTAGCACAGACAAAAAACGCGCTCTTTTCTAGAAAACACTAGGAAAGAGCTTTTTCTTATGAATAAGATTTTGTAAATCAAGCATATTTTGCAAAAAATTAATGTAATAAAAGTGAAATCTAAAACATGATTTATTTTTTCTTAAGAAAAAGAAGATTTTCTATGAAGTTTTCTTGAAGAGTTGATAGATAGGGATTGATTCAACTTTAATGACTTTTTTTACTGGGGAACAATCAATAAAAAAACATTTGATATTTGTGTAACTAAAATGTAAATCGCTTACGGATTGGGTTTGTAGATGAACTATGTTAAAATGAAAATGGTCAAATAAATGAAAAAAAAGTTTTTAAATTGAATTTGGAGGATCAGATGAAGAAGAAAATCTTTGCAACAGTATGTATGTGTGGCATTGTCTTGTCATCATTCGGCGGCCCTATGACCGTTTTTGCAACGAATCATGACCAATTGATTGAACAAAAAAATAACGAGATTGATCAGTTGAGACAGCAGCGCCAGAGCGTACAAGGGGAAATTGACGGATTGTCTGAGGAAATTGATTCACTGAATCAAGAAACAGCGACCATTTTAGCGCAGCAAGGTGATTTGCTGCAAGAGATAGAAGGATTAGACCAAGAAATCAGTCAATTAGAAGAGCGAATCGCCAAACGCTCAGAAAACATTGAAAAACAAGCCAGAGAAACACAAATCAATGGCAAAGGCGATCATTTTTTAACAGCGGTATTAGAAGCGGAGTCTGTCAGTGACCTAGTCGGTCGGGTGCATGCCATGACGACGATCATCCGAGCAAACAATGAAGTGATTGAACAGCAAAAAGCTGACCAAAAAGCCGTTGAAGAAAAGCGCGCAGAATCACAAGAAAAAGTCGCAGAATTGCAAGCAGCACAGAGTCATCTAGAAGCGCAAAAAGGTGTCTTGGAAGCCACTCAAGCAGAATTGAATGTGCTAGTCAGTAACCTAGCCTACGAAGAAGCAACAAAAGAAGAAGAGAAAGAACAGCTGCGTGCGGAAAAAGAAGCTTATGAAGCGGAGCAAGCAAGAATTCGTGACGAAGCAGCTCGCGTTGCTGCTTTACAAGCCCAAGCGGAACAAGCGGCGCAACAGCAAGCAGAACAAGCGGCTGCGGAAGAAGCAGCCTTGAATGAAGCAGCTGCTCAGGCGGATTCAACGGAACCTGAAATAGGAGCAGAAAGCCAGGAATCAGTGGAAGAGCCAGAAGCGCCAGTAGAAACACAACCAGAGGAAACGCAAGGATCTGAGTCGGCTGAAACACCAGAGGCTCCAGAGGAAACACCAGTAGATACACCAGAAATTCAAGAACCAGAAACACCAACAACACCAGCAGCACCGGAGACGCCAGCGGATGGTTCACCTGTAACTCCTGCACCGACGCCAGTGACACCAGCGCCTGCTCCGACACCAGCGCCGACACCAATCGTGACGCCACCGACAGCGCCTTCCGCACCAGCTTCAACAAATGGTGCCGCGATCGTTGCCGAAGCCTATAAACATATCGGAAAACCATATGTTTGGGGTGCCAAAGGACCTGACAGCTTTGACTGTTCTGGATTTACTCGCTATGTCTTTTTACAAGTAACAGGTAGAGATATTGGCGGTTGGACGGTACCACAAGAAACAGCCGGTACAGTGATTCCAGTCAGCCAAGCGCAACCAGGAGATCTTTTATTCTGGGGTTCATCAGGAAGTACGTATCACGTAGCCATTGCATTAGGCGGTGGTCAATATATTCACGCACCACGACCAGGACAAAACGTTTCTGTTGGTAGCACTGCTTACTTTACACCTAGTTTTGCAGTGAGAATGTAAGGTTTAACTGGATGTGGTTTTAAGGAGAGACAAATGGAAGAAAGAAAATTGATTCGCAGACGAGCGATGAAACAAAAAAGAGGAGTGTTTTACCGCAAAAGTGCAGCCACAACGGCTGCACTTGTTAGCACGGTGAATATTTTGCCAGTGAGTGTCTTAGCTGATACGCTTGAGTCAACAGAAGCGCAAAATGGCGTTCGGGTCGTTGAAACAGCTGACTCATCGCAAGATACCTCAACACAAGATTCAGTGATCGTTGTAGAAGACAACACAACGAATGATGAATCGGGAACACAAGACAATTCCGATTCCTCAAATGTTGACGTTGTGGGAGTGCCAGAAAGCGAAGATATACCTGAAAGGGTACCGGCAGATGACACGGCTTCCGAACAAGAAGAGACAGAAATAGAGAGCGACATCCCGGTTCTTTCAGAAGAAGAGCGGATTGCCATTGAAACGAAGGTGATGCCGAACTACAACAATCCAATGGCACGTTCTACCAATCAACAAGCCTTTATTCAGCAAGTAGGGCCGATGGCCCAAGAAGTGGCGGGAGCAAATGATCTGTATGCTTCGGTCATGATTGCCCAAGCAATCTTAGAGTCCGGTTGGGGCCAGTCCACACTGACCACTCTTGCGAATAATATGTTTGGCATCAAGGGATCTTACAATGGACAATTTGTAGAGATGCAAACGATGGAAGATGACGGGAATGGCAATCTTTATCCGATTATTGCTAAGTTTCGAAAATATCCCTCGCTAAAAGAATCCTTTCAAGACAATGCCCACGTTTTGAAAACCACCTCATTTTCGCCAGGTGTTTTCTTCTACCATGGGGCATGGAAGTCTAATACCAGTTCTTATCGTGATGCGACACAGTGGCTGCAAGGACGTTATGCAACCGACACGTCTTATGCAAGTAAGCTGAATAACTTGATCGAAACCTACAATTTGACCCAATACGATACCTCAAGCGGTGGCGGTTCGAATAATAACAACAATAATAACAATTCTGAACAAGCCATCAATAAGCAATTCAGGACAAATGCAGCGCTAAATATCCGTTCAGACGCTTCCACCAGTGCCTCGATCGTTGGTTCACTGGCTGCCAATGCGACGTTCCAAGCAGTTGCCCAAAAAAGCGGAACCAGTGTCAACGGTAATACGACCTGGTATCGGATTCAAGGTCGTGGATGGGTAAGTGCCGCTCATGTGACAGAGATCTCATCAAATACGGGTGGGAATGGTAATAACAATAATGGGAATAACAACAATACCGAACAAAGTATCAATAAAGAATTTCGAACAACGGCGGCTCTAAATATCCGTTCAGATGCATCAACTAGCGCCTCAGTCGTCGGCTCGTTGGCGAATAATACGACCTTTCGAGCTGTCGCTCAAAAGACCGGAACCAGTGTGAATGGCAACAATGTCTGGTATCGGATCCAAGGCCGTGGGTGGGTAAGTGCCGCCTATGTCAGCGAAGTAAGCTCAGGAAGTAACAATACCGAGCAAAGCATCAATAAAGAGTTTCGAACAACGGCGACCTTAAACATCCGTTCAGATGCTTCTACTAGTGCCAACATTGTCGGCTCGTTATCAAACAACGCCTCTTTTCGAGCCGTTGCCCAAAAGACCGGGACGAGTGTCAACGGCAACAATATCTGGTATCGAATTGAAGGTCGTGGGTGGGTAAGTGCCGCCTATGTTCGAGAAAATAACACCTCTTCAAGTAGCACCACTCATACGGTGCGTTCGGGAGATACCTTGTGGGGAATCTCGCAACGGTACGGTGTAACAGTAAATCAGTTGATGCAGTGGAACAATCTTTCTGGTTCATTGATTGTGGTAGGGCAACGACTAGTAGTAAGTAGATAAAAAAGAAAAACATCTGTAATCATTTTTTGCGATTGGACGCAAAAGTGGTTTACAGATGTTTTTTTTAATTATTCTTCTTTGAAACTATTCATGATCGCTGTCAGTTCATCTTTTGAGGAGTCATACAAACTTTCCAATGTCCAACCGTATAACTGCACATAATTATTTTCTGTTTCAAGGACATAATAAATATAGTGGATATTTAGCCCTTCAACGGTTGCTGGGAAATCAACGAAATAGGCTTTGGTGTCAGGAATTGGTAAAAAGGTGGCAGTCGTATCAAAGCTCGTTGCCAAATTTTCTTGAACCAACCCGAGATAAGTTTCTAAATCGGCGAAATCTTGCTTTGATTCAACGACAGCAGCTAAGTACTTCGTTTCTAATGCATCTGACAACATAAAATCATTGTCAGGATTCAATGAAGTGAAATCTGGTACTTCTTGCCAATTGCTAGGTAACGCAATCTTGTAGTTTGTACCACTGACCCCTGTGATGGTTTGTTCTGAACTTGGTAAAGCAGATTCGCTAGATGAGGCCGTTGCTTCTTGATTCATTTCTGTGGAAGATGTCATGGCCATACTTGAAGTGCTTGCACTTTGCGAACTTTCTCCCGCCGAATCTTCTTTTTTTGTGTACATCCAGCAAAAAGAAGTGTAAACCCCAACAAACTTAAAACAACACTTTTTTTCATTATTCTCACTTTTCCCTTCGTATGTGCTTTCAAATAACCAACATTATTTAGTTAATCGTATAATAGGAAAGAAAATAACGCAATAAAATATTCTCAGTTATTGCATGAATAAGGTGAAATTTATTTTTCTTGATGATGAAAATAATGAAACAAAGTCAAAAAATAAAAGATTATAAAGGCTTGTTTTCACTTTTTTCCTAGATGGATGCAAAAGTTGATTATAAATATGAGAGTAGTTTTGATATGCTTAGTATAAGAAAGGAAGCATAAAAAAAATGGTGAAGTTGAAAATTGCATGGAATGCATCTAAAAATTGATCGTATTCTTTTTCTTTATTGATGCAAAATATATGCTTTATGTTCTTATCAAAAAACTACTTTATATGGGGAATTCCAAGCGAAAGTAAAATAAGATTTCCCCGAGAAATCAACGAACATCGCAGAACGACAGTCATCTCTATTGGGGAAAATTGGTTCAATAATATACTTAGGGGGAATGAAATTGCTATATCCATCAGTTAATGAATACTTAAAAAAAATGCGTGAAGGTCTATCGCCAGCTGATATTCGAGAGGATATGCCAGTTGTTTATTCTTATTGGTTAGAACAAGAAGCAGAACTGAAAAAAATTTTAAAGAATCGAGAAACAACTTTTTGGACAGATATCCAAAGAGTACTTTTGATTGATGCAAAATTGGTCTTGTTGCGTAGCTATATCAATGATTACGATTTCCATGGATTTTCAGAGGAGGAAATCATTGCCAACGTAGAACAAGATCACTTTACTTTCAACAAAGAATTATGTGGATATAGTTTAAAGGAACAAGTCCATCCATCCATTATTTTTGGGAATCAATAAAAGCATAGGAAACAATAAAATGAGCTGTTCACTGAGAGAACGTCACTTTGAACTGAAAATGAGATAGCTTACTTTGTGGTATGATGAATAAGAAAAGTACCGCAATAATACGTCATCATTTTTTGAAAGGAGTAAATATGTATGTTCGAATTTGAACGAATTATTTTATTGTTTTTTTGCTACTCATTTATTGGCTGGTTGTGGGAAACGATTTATTGCTCGATAAAAGCAGGTCATTTTGTTTATCGAGGTTTTCTGGTCGGTCCCATCACACCGATTTATGGCTTTGGTATTTTAGGCGTTGTCTACCTATTACGACCAATTCATCAACATATTGTCTTACTTTTTTTTGCAGCCGCAATACTAGTAACTATTTTGGAGTATGCCACGAGTTTTCTATTGGAAAAACTGTTTCACGCTTCATGGTGGGACTATAATAATGTCCCTTTGAATATCAATGGGAGAGTAGCACTGCCAATCTCCGTATTTTGGGGAGCGTGCTGCGTGATCATCGTTCGATTTATTCATCCCCAGATGCTAGTTTTTGTTCAAACATTAGTAGAACATACAGGATTTTTATTGCCAGTTATCTTGTTGATGATCCTTTCATTTGATATGGGGTATACTTTGGCAAATTTGGTTGCCTTTCAGAAAGCTGTGCAACAAGTCAATCAAGCCTTTGAACAACACAAAAAAGAGCTGGCTGAAAACATTGAGCAATATAAAAATGATTGGCAAGGGCGATTTGCAGCATTTCCAGAAGAATGGCGCATCTTAAAACAGAATCTACCGAAGTTGAATTTCCATCAAAGAAGACTCTTAAAAAACTTTCAAAAGTTAGAAATCAATCAGATAAAAAGCAGCCAAGAATTGTCGCGCTTCATCGAGGCTATTCGTAGAAAAAAATAGCATTGTTACGATAGTGTTACAGGAAATAAACCCTTATCAAAGCTGATTCTTCCCACTTCTGTCTGAAATCCAATGGAAAAGACTGTTAAAACTCCCACTTTTACGATAATTTGTAACAAATTGTAAAAGTCTTGCAATAAAATTCTTCTTAAGAATTTGTATAATAGGATATGTTGGAAACCATAGTGAGAAGTGAGGGAATTTTTTGAAGGCAAAGAAACTACGAACAATCGTTGTCGCTGTCTTTGCGGCAGGAATCGTTTCTCCCATCTTTGCGCAGGCTGAGTCACTTGAATCATTGCAAGAGCAAGAAAGTGCCGTCATGCAGCAAAGTCAGGAAATCAGTACGGAAGTGCAGATTGCATTGACTGATGTGAATGCGAAATACAGCGAAGTAGAAGAGTTAAAAGCTCAAATCGCTGAAAATGAAGAATCATTAGCAACAACCAAAGCAGAAATCAAAACTGCACAAGAAACAATTGAAAAGCGTGAAGCAGTCGTTGCGGAACGTATGAAAGACATCCAAGTCAATGGTGGGGCAACCAGAGATTGGACCGTCCTATTAGAATCATCGAACATCCAAGATTTCATCAATCGTGCCTATGCCATGACGATGCTGCAAAACTTGGAAAAAGAAAAGATCGATTCATTGACGGCTGAGAAAGAAAAGCTTGAAACATTAGAAGAAAAAGCGCAATCTACCCAGCAATCGTTGAAAGAAAATCAAACAGCACTAGAATCAGAAGCCAAAGCGCTAGATTCAAAAATCGCCAATCTTCAAGCGCAGTTGAAAGAAAATGAATCAACCTTGGCTCAAATCGCTTCAAGCAAAGAAGCTGAAACTGCTCGTTTAGCCGCTGAAAAAGCAGCAGAAGAACGTGCAGCCAAAGAAGCGGCAGAACAAGCAGCGAAAGAAAAAGAGGAAAAAGAAGCAGCACAAGCGGCTGAACGTTCAAGTTCTTCTGAATCACAATCGTCTGCATCATCTAGCAGCAACACGACTGAAAGCAGCACGTCATCATCGAATAGCTCTTCAAGCAGTAACAGTAATAGTAGCTCGAATAGCAGTTCAAGCAATACAAGCAACAACAATACTAGCAATAGCGATACAAGTAGTGGTCGGACATTAATGATGGAATCAACTGCCTACTCGTATAAAGAAGCTGGTGCGAGCTTCTTTACCGCAAGTGGTACAGATTTACGTAAAAATCCAATGGCAGTTGCCGTTGATCCAAGCGTGATTCCGCTAGGCACTTTGGTCAATGTTGAAGGCTATGGCGTAGCACTAGCACTTGATACTGGTGGCGCGATCAAAGGGCACATTATCGATGTTCACTTTGATAATGTAGCACAATGTATCCAATGGGGACGTCGTCAAGTAAAAGTCACGATCTTAGATTAATCATAAAAAAGAAGCAGAGGCCTGCTTCTTTTTTTTGGCTTTTCTTCAATAAAACAGAGTGCCGTAAATACCTGATTTGTGGGGTATTTCGAGCACTCTGTTTGATTATCTTTAGTCAGTCAAAATATCTATGTTTTAAATAAATCACAATCCCTTCGATTCCCATAGATGATCGTTTCCGGCAAGAACGATCATTATAGAGTCGCCTCAGACTGCCAAATAATAACAAAGAAAAAAAGAAGAAAGACACCAGTAGCAAAATTAACTATTGAAATTCGTGTTTAGTTTCGCTTCTAAAGCTTCCCAGTCATAGTCATCCGGAAAGGTTTTAAGGAACAGATAATCAATGTTCTGGGCGTACTCAGTGATGTATTCCGTATAGTTCGTTACGATCAAATCGATCTGATTCTTTTCTAAGTATGCTTGCGACAATTCGTTGGAATCCGGGAAATAAAAGGTACGAAAACTGCGCAAATAACGGACAGACTTGCACTTAAGTAATTGGCATAGATAATAAGGACCTTCAAATAAAAAGGCAATATTCTTTTTTTCTTGCCAATACAACGATCTGATGGAGGAGATGTACATTGTTAAACTTGTACTCAAGTGATTCAATGTCTCACTATCCCAAGTATCAAGTGCTATAGGTTGCGTGAACAAGTAAGTTTTAAACAATTGAAAATCATCCGGGTAACTATCTTCTACAAATTGGATGGCATCAGAAATCATGTGGTTTAGCAAAGGTGATAATAATTGTTTGATTTTTGCTACGGTAAAGAATGATTCGATCAAAAGTTGATCGCGAGCAGGATCTGGTGAATCGGGTAAGCAGTCGTTTACAAATAATGCCGCAAGTTTTTTTAGTTCAGGCCAATGGTTGTATTCTTTGCAAAACGTATGTTCAATGGTCAGGTTGCTGATCGATCGCCGTGTTTTCACTAATAAAAATAAATAGAGCATTTCCCCATAAGGAAGTTCTCTTTGGTATTGCTCCTCGATGGCCTCGTTGATTTCGGAAAATAACTTGAAATCATTGTAGTTTTCGAATATAGCTTTGACTGGCTTTGGTAAGGAGATAGGCTGACCAATGCAATGCCGTTCGAAGGTGATATACAAATAGTAATTAAACTCACCGAAAGAGCAAGTATGTTGATTCAGCTGATAGCACTTTGAAAATGCACTGGCAGTGATGTTTTGAATCGCGATGGGCGGAAAAATCGTATGGCCAGTAATCTCGGATTCATAGTAGAAATCATGAAAAAATTTGCGAATGTTGATTTCTTCCCCAACAAAGCTGACTGGGTTGGTTTGAATTTCCAAATGATAAGAGGAAAAAATGGGTTGGACCTTTCGCAAATACCGCAAAACAGTACTCTCAGATATATGATATTTTTCTGCCCATTCAGAAGAAGTAAGCAAATCGTGATGAAAAATACTTTCAATGATATGGAATAAAATCTCATCGGCAATCAAAGCACGTTTTTTTGTAAGGTAATCAGAAGAATTTTTTATAGAAAAAAATACCCTTTGTGTGAAGAATCGATCATAAGGCAGTCACCAAAGTGTTCTTTTAAATTCGTAATATCTGTCATGATCGTACGAGTCGTACTTCCTGATGTCTTTGCTAAGCCGACAGTTGAGCAATGGTGATTTTTTTCGAATGCCATTAAAATTTTCAGCCATCGAATCGTAGCCGTATTTGTAATGAAGTTATTTTGAAAATTTCTCAAGATGCAGCTCCTTTCATGAAGAAAAAGCAAAACTCTTTCTTATACATCTTAAAGAAACTAGGGATGTAAAAACAAATCACATAATTCATCGATTGGTGAAATATATACCTGAGCCTGTGTAAGATTTTTTGCGTTTTCTATAAATCATCTGACGATCAGCATATATATAGGTAGAAACACTTTTTTTTCAGCCTCTCAAAGAAGATAAATGGAAATTAATTAGCAAAAGAGACGTCAAGGTAATAACTTTTTAGCGTAGGAATAAAAATTGAACGATTAATTATGTTTCGAGGAAACTGATAGAAGATGAAAGAAAACGGAATTGAAGAGAAAAGTCACTTTTCGAAAGACAACTTATAATTTTAACAGGAATGATTGACATAAATAAAGAGCAGTCGCAAAGGAAACCCTAAGTGCGCCAAGAAAAGAATTCAGCTTTGACAAGTTAATTTATAATAACAAGAAAAGTGTATGAAAATACTTTCTGAATTTCTTTTCTTTTCTATTTATAATGAAAAGATGTTGAGACAGTGAAGGGATTTAATCTCTCAAGGTTATTTTTCTGTAATGTGACAACCTTCAAAGGCGATGAGAACAACGATTATAACTGAATTATTCATTATTTAAAATGAGGGTTTAAAAAAACTGTCAAGTAGAGTAGACGTTATTTATGATTTTTTAAAATAACTGATGTTTGGCATTATACAAGTCTTTTATTGACGAAAAATATACCGTAATAAATAAAAAACGGGAATTTCCTTTATTTAATGCTACATTTCTCTTATAATAAACTAGAATTGCCTTTATTATGTGAGAGGAAGGCAGAATGCTTAAACAAGCACAATTGAAGTAGGGAGTGTGTTCATGGGAAAGCCGTTAATAAAGACTTTGACTGTTTTAGCCGTTGGTATTGGCGCAGTTGCGATTTGTTTTATTGGTTACCGACAAAATAACCAAAGGCAATATCAGCAGCGAGTCGAATATGCACAGACAGCGATTGCCAGCGAAAAAGATCGCATCAATGAGTTGTCAAATGAAATTGCTGAATTTTACAGCAACGAAGATCAAACGTTTTTGAGAAAAGATCTTAAAGAAGAAGACGTTCTTAAAACAGTCGCAAAACTTTCTGCAGTGAAAGTATCTGCAGACGATTATGGGATCGATGATGATGCATTACCAAGTGAGTCAGTCGAGATCCAACAAGAAAAAACCGCCCTTGATGATCAGTTAAAAGACATCGAGGCAAAATTAAAAGTACAAGCGGATACGGAAGCCTTATTTACTGAAGGCGTTTCAAATTGGCAAAGTGCTGAAAATGATGTCATCATTAGAGCCGATCTAAAAGAAACGGATGTTGGGAATGTCCGTGAAAATCTGAGCTTTTTTGAGGATAGTAAATGGAAAGACTTAGTTGTTTCCTATTTAGAGTATGCGGATACCCAATTGGACCGCATTGCAAAGTTACAAGAAACTTTTGATGAAATGCTTGATGGGGATGAGGTGACAAGTGAAGTCACCTTAGAAAAATATCTGAGTGCAGTCGACAGTATCAGCAAAGTTCGCAATGAAGAATTGAAAGAGAAATACACCGAATTAGCAGATAAAGTCGCTACTCAAATGGGGTACACAGGATACAGCACGTATACACCCCCCGCTTCAACAGAAAGTTATTCAGAGGATACATCAGCAGGTGATAGCACCTGGACAGATCAAAGTTCAGACACTGTTTACTAATTTAAAGATGTATCGAAGAAAATAGAGATAACTGGAGGAAAGCAAATGTCAAAAGGAAAAAAAATCTTTTTAATTATCTTTTCAATCGTTGCAGTTTTAGTCATCGGAATGATTGGTGTCGCTGCAAAATTATATTTTGATGTATCAAACTCAATTCAAGAAACCTATCAATCAGTCGAACGTGATCGAGAAGATCGTCTACGTGAAAATGATGTCGACCTATCCCAACAAGAGTCCTTCTCGGTTTTACTGATGGGGATCGATACCGGTGATTTAGGCAGAGTCGAACAAGGCCGTTCTGATACCATGATGGTTGCGACCATCAGTCCTCAAGACAATCAGACGACGGTGGTGAGTATTGGACGAGATTCCTATGTCGATATCGTTGGACACGGGACGACAGATAAAATTAACCATGCCTATGCTTTTGGTGGACCAGCGATGGCAATGAATACCGTAGAAAAATTCTTGGATATTCCGATCGATCATTATGTATCAATCAATATGGCTGGTTTAAAAGAATTAGTCGATGCAGTCGGCGGCATTGAAGTTGACAATGAAATTACCTTTTCGCAAGATGGCTTTGATTTTGCTATCGGACGTACGTCACTAAATGGCGAACAAGCCCTTGCCTATTCAAGAATGCGTTATGAAGATCCAAACGGCGATTATGGTCG
The DNA here is from genome assembly GCF_006491895.1 of Enterococcus sp. OL5. Lineage (NCBI taxonomy): Bacteria > Bacillati > Bacillota > Bacilli > Lactobacillales > Enterococcaceae > Enterococcus > Enterococcus sp. OL5. Next base: position 440,251 of record NZ_VHIL01000001.1, on the reverse strand, counting down.
TCAAGAACGCCAACGTAAAATCGTTGAAGGGATCGTTAAGAAAGTCTTGAGTCTTGATGGAATCACCCAATATCAAACGATCTTAAATGCTGTTGAGCAAAACATGAAAACAGATATGAGTTTCGATGACATGCGAACATTAGCATTTAATTATCGCAGTGCCTTTCAAACAATCAAACAAGATCAGTTGCATGGGGAAGGATTCATGCAAGACGGCATCTCATATCAGCGTGTGAGTGACGAAGAACTAGCAAGAGTTCAAAAAGAGTTGAAATCTCAACTAAATCTAGAGAATGAATAGGAAAGTGGAGAAAAGATGGAAGAAACAATTAGCTTAAAAGAAATATTTGCAATTCTACGGAAACACTTAGCTGCTATTTTTATTTCAATGTTTGCTGGTTTAGCTTTAGCAGGGATATTCACCTTCTTTGTCATTACACCAAAATACAGTTCACAAGCCCAGTTGATTGTGACATTGCCTCAATCAGAAACTACCAATGCAAACGATGTAAATACAAACCTGCAAATGATCAATACGTATAAGGATATGATCGTCAGTGATTTAGTTATGACACAAGTAAAGGATCGTCTGGAGTCCGAAAACAACCTTGACTTGACTGTAGGACAATTGAAGGAATCCATTTCGATCAATCAATCGCAAAACTCACAAATGTTTTCCATTCAGGCAACTAGTACCAATGCAGTGTCAGCGCAAAATATTGCCAACACGACCGCATTGGTCTTTCAAGAAAATGCCCAAGATGTTATGAATGTTGATAAAATCTCAATCATTTCAAGTGCGGTAGCTAGTACCACACCAGTTTCACCTAACAACAAACTAAACTTAGCCATTGGTCTAGTACTAGGCATCATGGTCGGTGTTGGCTTAGCCTTCTTATTGGAGCTGCTAGATCGAACTGTCAAAGATGATAAATTTGTAACCGAAACATTAGGCTTTACCGTATTAGGTACTGTACCCAAAATGTCACCAAAAGAATTGGCTGCAACCATTCAGAAGAAACCAAGTGCACCATTTATTAAGAAATCGCAAGGCGACAAAACGGCAGAATCACGCCGCAGTCGTAGCCGGGTCTAGGAGGGAACAATGATGGCAAAAAAACAAGAACGTACTGGGACGCAGACACATGCAGTAAGTTTGATCACGCTAATTGATCCTTCTTCACCAATCTCAGAGCAATATCGTACGATTCGTACAAATATTCAATTTGCATCTTCCGCAGATAAACAAATCAAGACCATTGTTGTAACTTCTTCTGGTCCAGGGGAAGGGAAATCGACAACTTCAGCCAATTTAGCGGTTGTTTTTGCTAAATCAGGACAACGGGTACTGTTAGTTGATGCCGATATGCGAAAGCCTACTGTATACAAAACATTCAGTTTAAACAATGCGAGTGGATTGAGTACCGTGTTAAGTACCTCAACGAGCGTCCTTGAAGCAGCCCAAAAAACGGTGATTGATAATTTATCTGTCTTAACAAGTGGACCAAAACCACCGAACCCATCCGAGCTACTTGGGTCAGCACGAATGAATCAAGTGATGGAAGAAGCGAAAAATCTTTACGATGTAGTTATCTTTGATATGCCACCAGTTGTAGCTGTTACCGATGCGCAAATCATGGCATCAAAAGCAGACGGAACGATATTAGTGGTTCGAGAAAATGTTGCACGTAAAGAATCCTTAACAAAAGCAAGAGATCTTTTGAATATGGTTCAAGCAAGAATCATTGGTGTGGTCTATAACGGTGCCGAACACTCGAAAGATTCAGGTTACTACTATTATTATGGAAATTAGTTAATTTGAAGGAGACGAGAGAAATGATTGATTTACATTGCCACATTTTACCAGGAATTGATGATGGTGCAGAAGACATCAATGCGAGCATTGCTATGGCTGAAAAAGCGATTAGCCAAGGGATTACGCATATTCTTTGTACCCCACATCATAACAATGGAAAATACCGCAATCCGAAGTCAGAGGTCATTTCTCTCGTTACTTCTTTACAAGAAGAATTAGACGCACGGAACCTGCCTTTGACAGTTCTTGAAGGGCAAGAGGTTAGGATAACAGGAGATTTAATTGAGGATATACAGAAAAATACCATCCTTTTTACAGATCTTGATGATAGGTATATCTTGATAGAATTTCCTACGATTGAAGTACCTACGTATACAGAACAAATTTTCTTCGATTTACTACAGCTGGGAAAAATTCCAGTCATTGTCCATCCCGAGCGGAATGCTCATTTTAGGAAAGACCCTAACAATCTAATTCCATTTTTAGATATGGGCTGTTTAGCTCAGTTAACTGCGCCAAGTTATGTCGGCGTATTTGGAAAAGAGATCCAAAAAACAGCAAAAACAATGGTTGAACATAATCTTGTTCAGATGGTCGCTTCGGATGCCCATGGCGTCACAAAACGCACCTTTAATTTGAAAGAAGCTTATAAGCAAATTGGAGAAGATTTTGGTTTGCAGAAAGTAATATTGATGAAACAAGTAGCAAAAGATTTGATTAATGGGGATCAAATTGACTATCCAGGATATATAGAAGTGAAAAAGAAAAAGTTTGGGTTATTTTAGGAGGCTTTTGGATTGTTTGATTTAACAAGACGAAGAAAAATTATTACATTGATTTTAGTAGATAGTTTGCTACTGGTTATAGCAAACATGGCATCGTATTACTTCATGAAACCATTTGTTTTGATACCAATGGATTTTGTGCGTCTCTCTACAGTATTATCTATTGTATTTTATTTAATATTTGGGTTTGTTTTCCGTGTTTTCTCAAGAATCAATCGTTACACAAACCTGAGTGAGATGATTGCAATTTTTCTTGCATTATCATTTGGCTCACTCGTGAGTATCGCATGTTTCTTCTTTGTTAATGAAAATTATAGTTTACGGATGATTACCTTTACGTATTTTCTATCGCTTTCCTTTATCATATCTAGCCGATTGATATGGCGACTGTATGTAGAAAAAAAGAATAGTCGCTATATTACCAGCTATCATACCAAGAATACTTTGATAGTTGGTGCAGGTGAAGGTGGACGTATTCTTTACAACAGTTTATTAGGATCAAAAACAGCCAGTGAAATAAATGTAATAGGTTTTGTTGATGATGATCCGAATAAAAAGAACACCTATCTATCTGGCAAGAAAGTTTTCGGTAATATTAATCAATTGCCGGAATTGATCGAAAAATACGAGATAAAAATGATTACGATCGCCATTCCTTCTATCTCTCGCAAAAAACTACGCGAAATTTTTGAAGCAATTGAGCCGTTACACGTTAAAGTCAATACAATGCCATCCATGGAAGAAATGGCTTCGGGCAAAATCAGTATGTCACGCCTGAAAAAAATTGATGTCGTGGATTTATTAGGTAGAGATGAAGTACAGTTAGATATTGATTCCATTAAAGATCAGATCACTGGCAAAACGATTCTTGTTACAGGTGCAGGTGGATCGATTGGGTCAGAGATTTGCCGTCAAGTGATTCAATTTAATCCTTGTAAACTATTACTTTTAGGGCATGGTGAAAATTCGATTTATTTGATCGAGCGTGAATTAAGAAATGCTTACAAAGATAGTATCACAGAGATTATACCAATTATCGCTGATGTTCAAGACCGTAACAGAATTTTTGATACTATGCATGCTTATCGTCCGGATATAGTGTATCATGCTGCTGCACACAAACATGTGCCGCTGATGGAATATAATCCAAGAGAAGCAGTGAAAAATAATATTTACGGATCAAAAAATGTGGCAGAAGCAGCCAAATCAGTGCAAGTGAAGAACTTTGTGATGGTATCTACTGATAAAGCGAATAATCCGCCTAACGTGATGGGAGCCACGAAACGCATCGCTGAGATGATCGTTACAGGATTAAATGAAGAAGGATGTACTAAGTTTTCCGCTGTCCGTTTTGGGAATGTATTGGGATCTCGTGGGAGTGTAATTCCGGTTTTCAGGGAACAGATCGCCAAAGGTGGTCCAATTACTGTGACAGATTTTCGCATGACAAGATATTTTATGACGATTCCAGAAGCAAGTCGTTTGGTTATTCAATCAGGTGCCTTGGCAAAAGGTGGGGAAATTTTCATATTAGATATGGGCGAACCTGTGAAGATTGTCGATCTTGCCAAAAATATGATTCGTTTGAGTGGGTATAGTGAAGATGAGATTGAGATTGTTGAAACCGGTATTCGACCAGGCGAAAAATTATATGAAGAGTTGCTTCTGGATAAGGAACGCAACGATGAAGCGGTATTTGAGAAGATTTTTGTAGGAAACATCAAAGGTTATCCGATAAATGAAGTCATGGATGTAGTTGAAAATTTACCAGACGATGACAATCAATTAGCAAAAGCAGTTGTTCATTTTGCGAATGCTTCCAATAAATAGGAGTGAATTTAGATGTATAAGGAAGGGTTAAAACGGGGAATAGATTTTTTTATGTCTTTAGTGGGAATCATCATTCTATCGCCTGTGTTTTTGATATTATGTGTAGCGATCAAGCTAGATTCAAAAGGACCAATTATTTTTCAGCAAAAGCGAGTGGGCAAGAATAAAACACATTTTTGTATTTACAAATTTCGAACTATGAAAGTTGACACACCGAAAGAAATGCCAACACATCTATTGGAAAACCCTGATTTTTTTATCACGAAAGTAGGTAAGTTTTTACGAAAAAGCAGCTTAGATGAGTTGCCGCAACTCTTTAATATTCTGAAAGGTGACATGGCAATCATTGGTCCTAGACCTGCTTTATGGAATCAATATGATTTGATTGAAGAAAGAGACACATATAAAGCAAATGATATTCGTCCGGGGCTGACAGGCTGGGCACAAATTAACGGACGAGATGAACTAAAAGTTAAAGAAAAAGCAATGTTAGACGGATATTATTTAGAAAATATAGGTCCCATGATGGATATGAAATGTTTTTTTGGAACACTAAGATCTGTATTAAAAAAAGAAGGAGTTATAGAAGGGAAAATCAGTGCGAAAGATAAGGAGATAAATTAGTGAAAAAAATACTAATTATTGGTGAAAATAGTTATATTGGAATTTCTTTTAGAAACTGGATACTAAAATTTAATGATGAATATGAAGTGGAATCAATAAGTGTGAAAACTTCCGCATGGAAGGAAGTTAATTTTTCTAAATACGATGTTGTGCTATATTTATCTGCGATAGTTCATATAAAAGAAAAAGATGAAGCACTGTATTATAAAGTTAATCATCAGCTTGCAATTCAAGTTGCAAAAAAAGCTAAAGAAGCAGGAATAAAACATTTCATTTTTATGAGTACTATGTCTGTTTATGGTCTTAATAAAGGCACAATTGACATTGATACCGATAAATTACCGACAAATCATTATGGGAAATCCAAACTAATGGCTGAAAATGATATTTTAGATTTAGAGTCTGAAAAATTTTTAGTTTCCATAGTACGTCCACCTATGGTTTATGGTAAGAATTGCAGAGGAAACTATGATAAATTATCTAAATTGGCGAAAAAAACTCCATTTTTTATAATTACGAGTTCTTATAGAAGTATGATTTATATCGATAATCTTAGTTTATATTTAAAAGTTTTAATAGATTCACAAATAGGAGGTATACATCATCCTCAAAATTCAAATTATGTAAATGTCTCAGAGATGTTCAAAACGATAAGATTGCAAAATAAGAAGAAAACATTTCTTTTCAATGTCAATCCCAAAATACTTGGAAACTTACTTAAATGGAGTACTTTTTTTAGTAAGGTATTTGGCACACTAATCTATACAAAAGAATTAAGCTTATCTTCACTCAACACGAATCAAAATAAATATATCAAAAAAAATGAAGTGAATTTTTGTAAAAGTATATATAAATCCGAAAAAGAATAATGGAGTAATATAAATTGAAAAATAAAAGAAATTTATGGATCATTCATCCGTATGCGACAGACTCTAATAGGAGTGGATTAACAAGAGCTCATGATTTTGCAAAAGAATTAGTTGGTAAAGGATATGAAGTTACTATTTTTACTTCATCATATTTACATTATTCTGATAAACAAGTTGATACATTTGGTAAAAAATATTTTATTGAAAGAAATGATAATTTTATCTCGACAATATATTTAAAAACACCTAACGGTAACGGGAATGGTCTAAAGCGCATCTTGAATATGGTTTTCTTTTATATTAATTTTTGTAAAAATGTAAAGAATATGTATACGGTTTTAGGAAAACCAAGTGTTGTAATAGCTTCAACACCACATTTATTGTCGCCTTTGGCAGGAATTTTTTTGAAGGAAAAGTTACATATTCCTCTTATCACTGAAGTTAGAGATTTCTGGCCAGAGGTTTTTTTCTTAAATGGAACAATTAATAAAAATGGTTTATTAGGGAAAATTTTGCTTAAATACGAAAAATGGGTTTATATGCAAAGTGATGCTATTATTTTTTTGAAACCGAATGATACTTCTTATTTAACGGATCAAAATTGGCTTGAAGAAATCGAGTTAAAAAAATGCTTTTATATAAACAATGGTGTAAATTTAGAAGAATTTAATTTTAATATTAAAAATAATAACTATTTTGACAAACACTTAGATGATGAAAATCTAATTAAAATTGTTTATACTGGAGCCGTTAGAAATGTTAACGATGTTTCCAAATTGGTAAGAATAGCAAAGAACATCAATATTGAAAATGTAAAGTTAATAATTTTGGGGATGGAAATGAGTTAGAAACCTTAAAACTACAAGCTAATAATTGTAATAATATTATATTCAAAGGGAGAATTGAAAAAAAATTTATTCCATCAATCTTATCCAAAGCTACGTATAATCTTTTACATTATTCTGAAACTAATTATAATTGGTCTAGAGGGAACAGTTCTAATAAATTATTTGAGTACTTTGCTTCAGGGAAGCCTGTAATAAGTACCATAGATTTTTCCCATAATTTAATTACGATAAATAATTGTGGTTTTGTGGCGGCCAATCAAAGTGATCTGGATTTAGCCCATTTATTTGAAAACCTACCTGACAAACACAGTGAAATTTATCAAAAGATGTGTAAAAATAGTCTGACCACCTCACAGGACTTTTCATTTGATGCTCTTTCAAATGAGCTAAATAAATGTGTAGATTATGTTTTGGAGGAAAGAAAAACTATATGATAAATAAATTAAAAAGATACTTTTATACTGTTAAAGATTTAAAAGTGAATCAGATGTTTTATTTGCTAACAAAAAATAAAGTTAATTTTCCTGTAGAAAAAAAATTAGATATTCTACGTGAAATAAATATAAAAATAGATATATTAGATGAAGACAAGTCTTATCTCGATCGTTTTTCTCACTCTAATAAAGACTCAGTTTATAATGTAACATTACTGAACCAAGATATTAATTTGCTGAATATATTTAAAAGTGATATTAGCAATTATACAGACTTGATTAAATTTAATATCCATTATTTGGAGTATCTGATAGTTTTTGGAGTTGAGTTTGAAAAAACAAATGATAGTAATTATTATGTTATATTCAAATCCGTTCTTAATGATTGGTTAGATAATACATCTGAAGTTAATGAAAAGCTTTCTTGGCATCCTTATGTTATTTCGTTGCAACTCATAAATATTTTAATATCAGTAGAATACTTTCAAAAGGAGTTAGTTCGAGATTTAAACTTCAATAATAAGTTAATTAAAAGAATAAAAGAGAAGTATTTATTTTTATTAAGTAATACGGAGAAACATTTAAAAGGAAATCATTATTTAGAAAATTTGAAAACAATCGTTATTTTGTCTGCTATGTTTAACGATACCGAAAACTTAAGTAAATTTAAAAGAATTTATATAAAAGAATTGAATTCGCAAATTGATGAATATGGATTTCATCTGGAATTAAGTCCTATGTATCATAAAATCATTTTAGAAGGGATATTGAGAGTGAATAAGGTATTTGAATCTTTGGGCTTTATTAGAGAAAAAGAAGAATTAGAGATTTACATAAAAAAGATGTATTCAATGTTAATATATATGGAAGAAGGCGTAAAGAGAACCCCACTTTTTAATGATTCAGGAGACAATATAGCAAAATCATTTTTCTCGATAAATAGGTATTTGGAAACCAAGTTGAATTTTGAAGAGACCATTATTGGACAAAATGATTTTCCTTATTTCAGAATTGAAAATAATGAAGAGAAGAGATATACCTTAATTTATGATGCTAGTGATATTGGATATAGTTACAATCCTGGACATGGGCACTGTGATTCACAAAGTTTTGAATTGTACTGTGACGGAAATCCAGTATTTGTCAATTCTGGAACATATTTCTACCAGACCGATAAGAGGGCTTATTTCAGAAGTACTAAAGCTCACAATACAGTCTCTATAAACGGCCTTGAACAATCAGATATTTGGGGGATTTTTCGAGTAGGGAAAAAGGTAAAAGTATTGGATAAATATTTAGATGAAAATAGTTGTTTTAGCAAAATTAAGGATAAAAATGGAAATATTATTCAACGTAAGGTTAACTTGAACAAAACTTTTATTAGTATTAAAGAAACTATTAAAATTAATGCTAATAATTATGAGCAGTTACAAATTGTAAGTTACTTACATATTCATCCTGAATTGAACTTAACAATGAAGGATGGAAATGCGTTTATAATGAAAAATGGAAAGTTGTTATTTAGTGTAGAGTCTTGCGGGGAAATGAAGGAAGTAAATAGAAATAGCTCAAATCCAATTACTAGTTACAGTGAGAATTTTGGAATGATCGAATGTAAAGATGTTATAGAAATTAAATGGAAAAACAAAAAAAATGAAATTAAAATTTTATTTAGGTGAGGAAATATATGACATTATTTATAGGACCTATTAATGATATGGGTGGACCAGCAATAAAAAATAAGAACTTAATTCAAGGAATGAATATAAAAAATTTAAAATTAGTCAACTCGTATAACCAAAGTATATTTAATCGACTAACCGTTATTTTTAAATTAGTCTTTACTAGAGAAAAACAACTTGTTCTTGCAACTAGTTCTAATGGACGAAAAATTTTGTTTCCCATAATATCTCTAAAAAAATTTGTTAATAAGAATTTAAAATATGCGTTAATTTTAATTGGGGGTAACCTTAAAGAAGAAATTCAAAATTCAAATCTGCTATATAAGAATGCACTTCAAAATGCAGATATTGTTACAGTTGAAACAAAAATGTTGAAGAATGATCTTAATAATTTGGGTATATTTAAAAATCTTGATTGCTATTATATGCCGAATTTTATTGCTAGCAAAAAATTACCTACTACTAAATTTCCTAAGAACATGAACAAAGTACCAAAATTTGTGTTTTTATCCACTGTAAAAGAAGAAAAAGGAATTATAGATGCTATAGAAGTATTCAAAAATCTTCCATATGTTTTTGATATTTTTGGACCAATACCAAAATCTCAAAATAGAGATTTTTTAAATCACCTATCAAACAATATACATTACAAAGGTGCGATAAATAACGATAATGTTGTTAATGTTTTAGAGAAGTATGATGTTTTTATTTTCCCTACTAAACGTGAAAATGAAGGTTTTCCAGCTGTTATTTTAGAAGCGTATTGTTCTGGTTTAGCTGTTATAGCTTCGGATGCAGCTTCGAATAGTGAAATAATTAAGCATAATTATAATGGATATTTATTTGAAAAAGGCAATAGAAATCAAATGAAAGAAGTTATTTTAACATTAAGTAACGATTATAAAAAGATTGAAGATATTAAAAAAAATAATCTTGCGGAAGCATTATTGTACAGTGCAGAAGAAGTATCCCTTAATTTTAAGAAAAAATTAGAAGAAAGTGGGTGGAAGATTTGAAAAAAGCCACAGTATTATATTTGTGGGGAAGACGAAATGCGGGTGATATGGCAATTTCCTTAGGTGCTATATCTCTTCTTAAGGAGTTACATTATGATATAAATTTCATATCTAGATTTACTGTCAAGGAAGAAGATTATTTTGAAAACGTGAAATATATTAATGCGTATTACGATGATATCACAATTCATCCTGGTTTCTTTTCTTTGGATAGGAACAAGAATAAACTTGATAAATCAATTGATTATTTAAGATCATTATTTTTCTATATTAACCCAAAAAATAAAAAAAAAGTCAAAGGTATTATGGAAGATTCAGATGTTGTATTTTTAAATGGAGGGAATTTATTTAGGTGTACCTCAATTGCGGATTATATCAGACTAAAGGCACTTTTTTATCCACAAAAGTACTTAGGAAGTAAAAAATTTGTCTCTCTTCCACAATCTAGTGTTAAATCAAATAAATTAGGCGAATTTATTTTAAAAAGAGATCTAAATTTATTTAATAAAATTTTCATAAGAGAATCTTTATCTTATCAATACGTAAGGGAAATATTACCAAAGAAGGAAGTATTGAAAAGTACAGACATGGCCTTTTTTATTTCAAATAATGAAAAAGCTGAAATAAATTATAAATTAAAATATAGCGAGTTAGAAAAATCTAGCAATAATATTGGTTTCATTCTTAGAGCTACAACTTTGGGAGATCTACAGGATTTTTCAGATGAGGAAAGAAATCAAATCAAAAAAACATTTATTGAATTGATTAATAATAAGCTTAAAGAAGGATTTAACGTAAATATCATAGTTCAAACAAGAAAGGATTATTCTTTATCTTTGGAAATATACGAATATTTTAAAAGTAGTACGGAAAAATATATTTCTAGTATATTTTTAATTGAAGAATACGATACATTGATTCTTCGAGAAATATATAAAAAGATGAACTACTGTGTAACAATGCGATTACACGCTGCGATATTATCAATGAACGTTAATACACCAGTGGTTGGTTATTTCTTTGAATCATGGGGGAAAAAGAATCCAGGAATTTTGGGTGATGTTGGAATGGAATGGACTTTTACTGCTGATAATATTCTGCAATTGACAAAATTAACAGAGAGTAACATTGGCAGTTATAAAGAAAAAATAAAATGGTATATAGAAAATGAGAAACAAATTATTTTGGAAGAATTGATAAAGTTATGATATTTATTTATTCGTCCAAAGTCACCCCTCAATTAATTCATCAAATTTTGGTTACAAAACAAATTTTAAAGAATGAGAATTATTGCTCTCAGCAAAATATATGTTCTGAAATAAATGGAGTAGAAAATTTAACATTTTTTAAAGCAATATATAAATCGGATTATGTTTTGGTATTTAATATAATTGATTTATTAAAAATTTCGTTACTAAGATTCTTTTTTAGATATAAAATTATTTTTAGGATTAGGGGATTACTACCTGAAGAACATGAATATAAAAGAGGGAAAAATTATAAGAACATCATTCTTAATTATATTGAAAAAATTTCTTTTAAAAAAGCTGATTTTTATTTATTCTTAAATGAGAATCAAAAGGATTTTTATGAAAAGAAATTCTTAAAATTTTTTAAAAATAGCATAATCTTCCCTAACGTATTATTTGATAAAGTAGCTTCTTATGATTATAAAAAAGTAAATAATAATGAAATTACATTTGCTTATTCCGGAGGGATATCTGAGTGGCAGTATTTCGATGAAATTTTGAGCTTTTTTCAAAAATTTTCACGAAAAAATAGTGAATTAGAAGTAAGGTTAAAAATTTTTACTTTTGAAAGAAATTTCAATTTAGTAGCTCAAAAATTAAAAGAAAATAATATTTCTGATATTTGTGAATATTCATATGTAGAACAAGATAAGCTAGTTGCATCTTTATCTAAATGCGATATTGGAATTATATTCAGGGACAATGATGTGATAAATCAGACTTCCTCTCCATTTAAAATTGCTGATTATGCAGCTTCAGGTTTATCGGTTTTAACGACAGAATCTTTAAAAAATCAAACAGAATTGTTAATCCCAAGTCCGTATGTTTTTGATTTAAATTTTTACGAACTAAAAAACGAGCTTTATGACAACGTGATACAGAAAATAATGGATAATATACATTATATAAAAGATAATGATAGAACTAAGATCATTAATAATAATTATCAAGATTCTTTTTATAATTATAACTATAAACCGTTAGAAGATTTTTTCGAGAGGTCAAAATAATGATAACGTTATTCAATATTGTTATAACAGTGTATTTTTGCTTTGTTATAGTTAATTTGTTTTTAAAAAATGATAAAGTATCGTTGGTATTTTTATCTACAGTATCAAGTACCATTTTATCAATTATTAACTTATCTTCAGGGAAGTTATTGGCAAGTATAACACTAGTTTCTCTAGCGATATTTTTATCAATATATTCTAAAGATAAGATTACTATTGATTTATATACGAAAATATTTGTATTATTACTGTTTGCTTTTGTATTATATATGTTACTCTCCTTAATTTTTTCATCAGGAACCGATAAAAGTTATGGTAGTTGGAAGTTTACTCAGTTTATAGTACTGGGTGTATTACCAAGTATGGCGTTCTTATTTTGTAAGTCTGATTTTAAGAATTCTTTGGCTACAATTGAGAGAATTATGATTAACTTTTCTATGATAATATCAATCTATCTTATTGTCAATTTTATTTTAAATAGTGGTCTTCAAAGTCTGAACAATCAATGGTTTGAGAGGCAGAGCGTTGGAGATGCAAACCAAATATGGATTACTCGTTTCTTAGGGATAGGTTTATTAATTATCCACAGCGACAAGTTCAGAAATAAGAGTTTGGAAGTTTATGGTATGAGTGTACTATTTATAACAGCAGCATTTTTAACAGGATCTAAAATAATATTGTTTTTCATCCTTCCTTTGACTTTGCTTTATAAAATTACACAAGTGAGAAAATCAAAAAATTTAATAGGTATAATTACATTTATATCTCTCATTACAATATTGTTTTTTGTCGTTTTAAGATATGTAAATATGGATTCTCTTCTACGTAGATTTAGTTTGGAGTCGAATACCACGCTCGATAGATTAGATATGTGGAGAAGTGTATTAAATTATTACTATCAGAATAATAGACTCTTTTTTGGTAGTGGTCTTGGTACAGTAGGAATTGCTCTTACAGGTTTTTCTGTAAGAACCTATCCCCATAATTTATTTGTTGAAATTTTATTTGAATTAGGGATTTTAGGTTTGTTAATATTTATGCTGCTAATATTTTTAGGATTTACTTTGGTCATAAATAATATCGATTCAAAAAAAAAATTCTTGGGTTATATATGCGTTTATCCTTCAGATCTTGTATTCTATGACAAGCGGAGACTTAGCTTCTAATATACAACTCTTTCAATTTTTATCCTTACTCATCTTGTTTAACAAGAATAAGGTTAAAGGCGAGGTAATATATGAAAATTAAAGAAAAGTTTTATTCTATAAATAACAATACATTTTTTAAATCATTTAGAAGCTTAGCTCTTGGTTCTATGATTTCTCAGACAATAACAATGTTGATGTCACCTGTTTCTACAAGGCTATTTTCCTCCACTGAATTAGGAATCTACACTCTTTTAATCAGTTTTTCGGCAATATTCGAACCAGTTATCTGTGGGAAATATGATTTGGCAATTGTTAGAGCGGAAGAAAAGGAAGTTAAACCACTCATCCAAGGTTCATTTTTGTTTTCTGTATTTTTTAGCATAATTATATCTTTACTTTATTGTATATTCCTATATTTGAATCCTACTATATATTCATCTATTGGATTCGTTGCTTGGTTGTTACCAATAATGTTACTCATTACAAGTGTAAATAATATTTTAACTTCTTATAACAACAGAGAAAGTGAATATAAAATTATCTCGCAATCCTTTGTTATAAAATCAGCTTCGCAAAATTTATTAATGTTGATTTTCGGTTTATTAAATTTTTCGACAAATGCCCTGATCTACTCTAAATATATTTCTAATTTTTTTGGAATGGGTAAGCAGAGTAAGTCTTTAAGGTTAAGACGTTTGGGGTTAATGCAACTAAATCCGTTAGAGATAAGGGGAAGTTTGTTTAAATATAGAAATCAGCTTTTTTTTAACATGCCAGCTCAATTTTTAAATTCTTTGTCATATTCTAGCTTAAATTTTTTTATAAGTGCGTTATTTGGTATTCATATTTTTGGCTATTACTCTTTGACTTATCGAATGTTAGGATTACCACTGACATTAATTAGTGTTAATATGTCTAAAGTTTTTTATAAAAACGCAGTGGAGGAATTAAATAGATTTAATAATTTTAAAAACTCTTTTTTAAAATCATTTATGTTTCTCTCAATTATGGCCAGTCTAATGGTTATTATTTTAGTGATATTTGGCCCGCAACTTTTTTCAATTGTTTTTGGTTCTGAATGGGGTATCTCTGGAGAATACATTAGAATCTTAGCTCCGATGTATGGAATAAGACTGGTAACATCTGCTTTGACACCAAGCCTGATAGTTGCGGGAAAACAAAAATATGAAATGAAAATGCAATCAATGTTTTTAGCTTTTTCTGTAAGTTCTTTTTTTATTGTTAGAACTTTTAATTTGGGTATCAACTATTTCCTATTATTAATTAGCGTATTATTTTCATCGGTTTACTTAGTTTCGCTATACAACTTTTATAAAATTAGTAAAAAATCGGAGGGGTATTTAAATGATTAATGTTATAGGTTTAGGATATATAGGTTTACCAACAGCTCTTATTTTGGCATCCAAGGGAAATAAAGTAGTGGGGACAGATTATAATAACGATCTAGTCTCAAAGCTTAATAGGAATGAGTTGACTTTTGAAGAAAAGGGGCTAAAAAGTTTATTCAATCAAGCAATAAATAAAAATATTACCTTTACTAATGAATACAATTCTTCAGATATATATATAATAACAGTACCGACTCCTTATGATAAGATAAACAAGAAAATTGATGCTTCATATGTTATCGTTGCTACAAAAAAAGTATTAGAGGTTTGTAAAAAAGGTGCTATAATTGTTATAGAGTCAACTGTTTCTCCAGGAACAATCGACAAATTTGTTAGACCAATAATCGAAGAATCTACCTTGACTATAAATGAGGATATTTTCTTAGTTCATGCTCCAGAGAGAATATTACCAGGCCAAATGATTTATGAATTAGAGAATAATTCAAGAACAATTGGCGCCGATCTACCAGAAATAGCCGAAAAAGTAAAATCAATATATGAAACATTTTGTAAAGGTGAAATTGTTTGTACAGATATTCGTACAGCTGAAATGAGTAAAGTAGTTGAAAATACTTATAGAGCAGTGAATATTGCATTTGCAAATGAATTAACAAAAATTGCTCGCTATGATGATTTGGATGTCCACGAGATAATTAGGATTTCTAATATGCATCCTAGAGTCAATATACTAAATCCTGGACCTGGCGTGGGTGGACATTGTATTCCTGTGGATCCCTGGTTTTTAGTTGGAGATTACCCAAGATTGACTACATTAATTTCTGCTGCATTAGAAATTAATGAATCAATGCCTGAAATGGTTTTAAAAAGAATAACGGATATTATGAAAGAAAAAAAAATAACTGATAGAAACAAAGTAGGCATATACGGACTATCATATAAGCAAGATGTTGATGACTATAGAGAAAGTCCAACCCTTCAAATGTTTGAGAAGATGGAAGAACACTTTGCCCAACCATTTAGTGTTTATGATCCTATGATCCATAAAAAGGTTGTAGATAGTCAAATATTAGATTTTGATCAATTCTTTGAAGAA
The DNA here is from genome assembly GCF_006491895.1 of Enterococcus sp. OL5. Taxonomy (NCBI): domain Bacteria; kingdom Bacillati; phylum Bacillota; class Bacilli; order Lactobacillales; family Enterococcaceae; genus Enterococcus; species Enterococcus sp. OL5. The sequence continues at coordinate 424,476 of NZ_VHIL01000001.1, read as the reverse complement.
CATGAAATTATAGTAGTGATGGTACCTCATTCTGAGATTAAAGAAAGAAAGGACATTCTTAAGGGGAAAATTGTTTTAGATCCTCATTATCTATTCGATTTTTCTTATAAACTTTAAGAATATAAAGAGTGAATTATGCAAAAGATTAGAGTTATGACTATATTTGGAACTAGACCAGAAGCTATCAAAATGGCTCCTCTAGTAAAAGCTATAGAGAAAGACAATCGTTTTGAATCAATTGTTACTGTTACTGCCCAACATCGCCAAATGTTGGATCAAGTATTGAATATATTTGAAATAAAAGCGGATTATGACTTAAATATAATGAAAGATGGACAATCTTTATCTGGGATTACAAGTCGTGTAATTAAAGAATTAGATAGAGTTTTCGAAAATGATAAACCAGATGTAGTGCTCGTTCATGGGGATACAACAACTACTTTTTCAGCTTCTATAGCAAGCTTTTATCATCAAATAAAAATCGGTCATGTTGAGGCGGGACTTAGAACTTGGAACAAGTACTCTCCGTTTCCAGAAGAAATAAATAGACAACTTACAGATGTAGTTTCTGATATATATTTTGCTCCTACAGAAACTAGTAAAGAAAATTTAATTGCAGAAAAAAGAGATACAGAAAATATTTTTGTAACTGGAAATACAGCAATTGATGCTATGAAATATACAATTTCTGATGATTTTAGAAATGATTTGTTAGATGAAATTGGAGAAAATAAAATTGTTTTGGTAACTATGCATCGTAGAGAAAATTTAGGACAACCAATGATTAATGTTTTTAAAGCACTTAATAAAATTGTTGAGATGTTTGATAATGTTCATGTAGTTTTTCCTATGCACAAAAATCCCAAAGTAAGAGAAATTGCTAAAAAATGTTTTTTAGAGACAGATAGAGTACATCTTATTGAACCTTTAGATGTTGTAGATTTTCAGAACCTTGCTAATAATAGTTACATGATTATGTCTGATTCAGGGGGAGTTCAAGAAGAAGCGCCTTCTCTTGGAAAACCTGTACTGGTCTTAAGAGATACTACTGAGAGGCCGGAGGGCATTGAAGCCGGAACGCTGAAACTTGTTGGAACTGACGAAAAAGAGGTTTTTGAAACAGCAAAAATATTAATTGAAGATGAAAATCTTTATTCTAAAATGTCAAAAGCATCAAATCCATATGGTGATGGAAAAGCAAGTGAAAGAATTCTAGATGCTATCGCTTATCATTTCGGAGTATCAAATTCAAGACCATCTGAGTTTTAATGAAAATTATAAGTTGCTTGCAAAAAATATTCACATCTTTGCCATAAAGTCTAATGGTAATAAGTCAAGTTGAAGATTAAGAATATTTTTATTGTGTAACCTGTTTTGAAGCACACTTAACTAGCCCCGGCCAAAATCAATTTTTTTCTGGGTATTTCAAAGGTTTGCGTCAATAACAGAATGTTATTTATCTATCACGCTCCTTGGTGGCGTGTATAGTTGATGGTTACGTAGTAGCGTATCCACCAGACGCGTAAATTTTCTTGCGGTTAAGACGAGTGCTCGTTTGTGTTTATGTTTTGGGACCTCTTTACATTTGCTTTGATAAAAAGCTTTATATTCAGGAAGATAGTTTTTTACAGAGTTGGCAGCTTCAACTAAGTAGTATCTAAAATACCGATTCCCTTGTTTTGTCAGAGGTGTATTTTGTGACTGATAGTTACCAGATTGTTTGACTTTCCAACATATGCCTGCGTATTTTGCCAATTTTGTTTGGTCTTTAAATCGTTCAATTTGACCGATTTCAGCGATTAATCCAGCAGCGTACACCTTTCCAATACCTGGAACACTGGTCAAACATTGATATTCTGGAATAACGACAACTAATTGCTCGATTGCTTTATCCAAGTCTTTGATGCTCTTTTCAAGTGCACGAATTTCACGTACAAGAACACTTAGAACGACATTGATGGATTCTTGTGCAAGACTATCTAAACGATAACTCATGGTAATTGCACGTTGAATCGCTTTGGCAATTTTTTCTGGATCTTTAAAGCGATCTTTTCCTTTTCCTTTTTCTTTTTCTTGTAATAAGTCACAGAAGGCTTCCAAAGGAAGCGCAGCCGATTCATCTAGTGTGAAGTCTTCTGTCATAAGAGTAATGAGAGTGGCACTAAAGAGACTTGTCGATTCGTCGCGCATTTCTCGAGCAAGTGTATTGCTTTTCTTAGCTCTGCATCTTCATGGAAAAACATCGAAGGATGAAAGCTGTACATGGACGTTGATTCCATCCCAATAACGATTTGATCGAAGTAATAGTTTTCATTGAACTCAAAAATCAGTTCTCGTGTTAATGAAGCCCCTTCAATGTCATTAACAACAGATAGTTATACTATCTCTTTTTCTATCTTTTTTTACAAAGAAGTGTTGGTAGAAAATCCAAAGATTTTCTACCAACACTAAATACTGTAGAGACTTTTTAAATCTAATGCAGTTGATAGCAATCAAATCAATTATTGTTCTCAACTGCATTCTTGATTTTAAATTTGAAATTGGAGTCCTTAAATCTCAAACTTCCGCCAATCAAACAAATAAATCACCCCAATTGCTTTAAACATCAAATAGACAAAATGACCATAATTATGTCCGATCAGATGTAACGCATCAGCGGAAGCTCCTTTATTCGACCAAAGAGTAAAACCTAATATAATGGCTAAGATCAGCAGACCTTTTCCTAATGCAAAGACAATTGTTTTTGCAGGGAGGGGTCTTTTTTTTGTGAGGAAAAAACCGAATAAAAGGACAAAGTTAACTAGTAACAAAAAATGTGCAGCAGCTGTCCATAGGGTCATTGTTCCTGTAGGTGTTAAGAAGTCGGTGAAAACGCAAGCGACGACTGCAGTCAAATTGAGCAAGTATAGAGGAAGGCGAAAGGTTGGTTTCTTTTCATCACTCTTTATTTCTGGTTCTTCTGCTACTTGTTCTGGTTTTAGCAGTGACTCTAAATCGATTTGATAGAGATCACTTAATTTGATCAATGTATCGATGTCTGGGGTACTCCGATTGTTTTCCCAATTGGAGATCGTTTGTCTGGTAACAAATAATTTTTCGGAAACTTCTTGTTGAGTGAGTCCTAATTTCAAGCGACTCTCTTTTATTTTTTCAGCTATAGTCATTTCAATGCTCCTTCTGACATATCCTATCATATAGAGGTTCAAAGAAACAATTGTAAAGCTCGATTTAACGAAAAAATGCACAAGTCATTTTCTTTGTTCTTATAAGATTAAATTAAAATGAGCTTCATTTAGATATTCCTAAAAAATTTCCTGAAATTGCTCGATTTTTTTCACTGAATCCTTCACCTGTAATAAGTAACAAATGTCATATATGAAGTGACAAATGTTCAAAGATTGCACATATTCAGAGTAGAAGATAGTCTTACTCGAATCATTAAAAAAAGAAGCTACGCTTAAGTAAAAAATAGTTTCCTTTTTTGAAAAAGGAATCATTGATAAAACAAGGATGCAAAGAAGTTTTGCGCTGATTTGCACTGGATTTGCTTGAGGGGAAGGGTGCTTGAATTATAAAATTCTGAAGAGGTGGTGCAATGCGATGACAAGTGAATCAGGTATACATACGCTCAATGGTATTTCATGTGTCCGCATAAAAAACTTTTGATAGGGGTGGATGATACGGGAAACAAAAAAATATTTGTAAATTAAAAATTAATAAATTATAATGATTTTTAGACGTAAAAAAAAGTTTGGATAAAAAGGTTTTAATTTTGAAAAAGAAGGTTAAGGTGAAAGTTTGTGAAAAAGAAGTTTAAATCTATTCTATCTTTAGTAATCTTATTAAGTGCTGCGGTGGTAACGCCAGCATTTCAGGTAGTGGCGGAAAGACAAATGTTTTCAGAGTCTCAGCAGGGGGATCAGGAAGAAGTGAATGCTTCTGCGGATGCTGGACAATCTACCTCTCAAGTAGAAAATGCTACGCTGACAACAACGACCTCATCGAGTGTGGATGTTAAGAACGAGCAAACACAAGAAAGTAGTGACAGTGAAGAAGCCATTACTGGATCAGAAAATAAAGAAGATTCTGCTGCAAGTACTGTAGATAAGGTCGCCTCATCTGTTAATGCTTCAGCTGCAAGAGCTGTCAATGGGCAACTGACGGTTCAAGTATTAGATGGTAATTCAAACCAACCGATCCAAGGAGCTTATTTCACATTGACCTCCTCGACGTCTGGTGAAGTGACATTGTTAGTCACGGACAGTTCAGGAAAGGTTACAATTCAAGTTCCTTCAGGTGGCTATTTTATTAAGCAAGTTGGTACCACGAATCAAAGACTAAACTATGCATTCACATCGGTTGGAAATTCCATCACCTTGCAGCCAGGGGAAACGAAAACACTTGAACTTTACGAGCGTTTCATTGCGGGTGAGTATGCTTTTGGAGATAGTCCTGATACGATTCATATTCCTGTAAACAGCACATTTGATTTCTCTACCAAAGCATTAGGGATTGAGGCGTTTAAACTAAATTTTAGCGGCAATATAGAAAAAAGCATTTCTGACTCGCAAATCTATCCTTACTACACCAATATTGACCCAAGCAAGCCAGGTTCCTATGTAGCAATTTTTATGGCTCGACAAGCCTCCTATAGCGTGAATACCACACATGTGGTCAATGTCATTGTCGATCCGGAGCAGATTGGAGAGGTAAATGTGCGATACCTAGGTAGTCAAGGTCAAGAAATCCATGAGATGCAGACCTTGACCGGTACGATTGGTGAACCATATGATGCCAGCACTGAAGATTATAAGCTAACATTTGATGGCTACACGTTAGATGAAACCAAGTTACCAGAAAACAGGAAAGGTGTCTTTGGCGAAACAGCACAGACGGTCACCTATGTGTATACAAAAAATCCCGTACCCGCAGCGGATGTCACAGTCGAGTACGTGGATACAGAAGGCAAAGATATTCATCCTTCTCAAACAATCAGTGGAAACGTGGGCGAGTCTTATGATGCCAACGCAAAGAACTATCAATTAGTGATTGATGGCTACACCTTAGATGAAAGCCAACTGCCAGAAAATAGTAAAGGTGTATTTAACGAAACTGCACAAACAGTCACATATATCTACACAAAAAATCCGATACCCGCAGCGGATGTAACAGTGGAGTATGTGGATACAGAGGGCAATGAAATTCACCCTTCGCAAAAGATCAATGGAAACATAGGTGATTCATACGATGCCAGTACAGAGAACTATCAATTAACGATCGACGGCTATACACTGGATGAAAGCCAACTGCCAGAAAATACCACAGGAGTATTTAGTGAAACTGTACAAACAGTCACTTATGTGTATACAAAAAATCCCGTACCAGCAGCGGATATAATAGTAAAATACGTTGATACAGAGGGCAATGAAATTCATGACTCCCAAACCATTAGTGGAAACATAGGTGATTTATACGATGCCAGCACAGATCAATATAAACTATCGATCGATGGCTATACACTAGATGAAAGCCAATTACCAGAAAATTTAAAAGGGGTATTTAGCGAAACAGCACAAACAATCACATACATCTACACAAAAAATCCGATACTAGCAGCTGATGTAACAGTGGAGTACTTGGATACAGAAGGCAACGAAGTTCATCCTTCACAAACGATCAGCGGGAACGTAGGCGACTCTTTCGATGCAAGCACAGAACAATATCAATTAACAATCGATGGTTACTCACTAGATAAAACCCAATTACCAGAAAACCTTAAAGGTGTATTTAGCGAAACAGCACAAACAGTCACCTACATCTACGCAAAGAATCCGATACCCGCAGCTGATGTCACAGTCGAGTACGTGGATACAGAAGGCAAAGAAATTCATCCTTCACAAACGATTAGTGGAAACGTAGGCGACCCATACGATGCTAGCACAGAACAATATCAATTATCGATCGATGGCTATACACTAGATGAAAGCCAATTACCAGAAAACCTTAAAGGAGTATTTAGCGAAACAGCGCAAACAGTCACCTACATCTACACAAAAAGTTCGGTACCAGCAGCGGATGTAACGGTGGAGTATGTAGACACAGAAGGTGACGAAATTCATGCTTCCCAAATCCTTTCAGGAAATGTAGGCGAACCTTACGATGCTAGCTCAGAAAAATACCAAATATCAATCAACGACTACGTCTTAGATCGAAGTCGTTTGCCACAAAATGTTAAAGGAACATTCGGCAAACAGGGGGCAACTGTGACGTACGTTTATACAAAAGAACAAGCTGCAACAGTTGATAGTTCTGATAATAAAGAAAAAGCTCCTGCTCAAACAGTTGTTTCAAAAAAAAGCGCTTCTGCACAAAGATTGCCGCAAACCGATGAGCAGGGGACGTTGTTCCCATTTGTAGTTGGTTTGTGCTTTATCGCCACGGCAAGCTGGCTTTATTTTAAAAAGAGAAAGTAACAATTGATTAAATCATCGGGGAAAGGCGTTACTGACTAAAAAAAGGACAGCTGCGATTCAGCTGTCCTTTTTGTTGCTTATTTACCTAAAAATGAAATGAACCCAAGGGAATCATAAAGAAAATGGCAGATCCAGCTGACCCATACGCTATTGGATTTTTTCCAAACGTAGTTGAGTGCCAATCTGGCAGGCATCAAGGTGATCAATAATTGTGCTGGATGAAAACCGTACGCTGGGATGTGCCACAAAGCGAATAGCACACTGCAAATGACGGAAGACCAGAAGAAAGAGAGTCCTTTTTTCTGTAAAGCCAACAAGAGATTGGTGCTAAGCAATTCTTCCCCCATGAGCATGAAGGGAACTTGTAGAAAGACCATTTGGACGGTGATAGTCTCGCTGATCGAATTAGTTGTCGGTTGTCCAAAAATAGCGGCATAAATAAAGGAAAAGAACACGCCAGTCAAAATGACGAAAGGCACACCCCATAATAAAACAAAGAAACGAAAATGCTTGAATTGTTCCAAAAAGGTCCTTCGTAAGAGGAAGTACCCTGCACCAAATGCCAAAATCACATTCCATACAGTACCAACAATGGATAAAACGGAATCGCTTAGGGGTGTATAGGGAAGCATTTGATAGGTTAAACCGATGACTAATGTAAGAATAAATAAATACGTTGCTGACTTGTGTTTCATTTTGAACACATCCTTTAAAGTAATTGCCACACGCTGAATTATAAACAGAAAAAACATCAAAGTACAAAAAGATATCTCTCATTATTTTTAAACGAAAATAAAAAGGAGTGAATACGATATCATGACTGACAGGCTTGGATTTATTAGTATCAGAATAAAAGATTTCTAAGAACAATTCTCAAAAATGGTGAACAAAAAGAGAAGTTTATAAGAATCTCTGTAACACTGTTGAAATATTATTACGCTTATGTTACATTTTGTTTACGTTATTATGTTTAGGGAGAATGTTTATGAAGAAATCAAGCAATTATTCAAATAATTCACAACATAAAGAAGCGACGTCTGAAAAACAAGCACCTTTTTCAAGGGTCGAATCACATCAAAAGCAAACAACGGGAACGGCAAGACGCACGCAAACCACCAATCGTCAAGTTTCTAAAAAGAAGCCAACCCATCGCAAGTATCTCTTTTCTTTGATGACGCTGCTGACAGTTGTCATTATCGCCACTGGCGGTTATATCGCCTTTACGTTGAAGCAGCAAGAAGCCTTGGCAAGGGAAAAATATGAGGCTGCTGCTGAAAAGTTATTGGCATCGATTCAAGAAGAGCAGGCCAAAGAGGGAATTCCAGCAAAACTTGAAACATTGTCTGATGGGGACAAAAAAGAATTGATTTTCCGACCAAAAGAGGAGAATGCGATCCCTGTCAAGGATGCAAGCAAGAAATTGTCGAACATGGCGAACAAATTATGCAAAAAACACACCGACAAAGAGACAGTCACCATTGCTAGGATTGAAGCACAAGCAGTCGCATCGAAAGTGTCAACCTATTCTTTAAAAGCGGACAGCTATGTTTGGAATCGGGAAACCGGTCGCTTTGAAGATGCGGATAGCGTGGTTGCCGATCCAATTTTTATTTCCGAGAAAACCGGCAATGAATTATCCTTGAAAGACTTGGTTCCAGACGAGGGAAGCTTGCTAGGGATCCAGCAAGTCATTCAGCAAAAGATTTTAGACCAAGCCAAGGAACCAGATAAAGTCATTGATGCGGTCTTGGCGATGGATCGAATCACCTATGAGTCGAAATTTACGTATGATCCTGAAAAAGTAACGATCCAGTTGCCGTCAAATCAAACTGGCGTATCTGAAATCACGTTGGCGTACAAAGAGATTGCACCATTTATTGATCCGGAACTTGTTAATGCGGACCAATTGAAAGAGCAACAATCGACATTGGACGAAAACAAAAAATATGTTGCATTGACTTTCGATGATGGACCAAACGATACCTCGACATTGGATCTCTTAAAAATCTTGAAAGACAATAATGTGAAGGCAACGTTTTTTGAATTAGGACAAATGGTGGATCGGTATCCTGAAGTATCGAAAAAAATCCATGAAGAAGGGCATGAAATTGCCAGTCACTCGTATTCACACCCGCAATTAAATACGTTGTCGCCGGAGGATGTCAAAGCGGAAATAACGAAGACCGACAAAGCGATCTATCAGGCAACAGGGGTCTTACCTAAGAATTTGCGTCCACCGTATGGGGCGATCGACCAACAAAGCGCCCAAGCAGCAGGAAAAGCGATCATTCAATGGAGTGTCGATACCGAGGATTGGAAGCTAAAAGATCCGAATAAGATTCTAAAGGTCGTACAAAACAATGTCTACGATGGATCGATTATTTTGCTTCATGATATTCATCCGAAATCCGTTCAAGCTGTACCAGGTATTATCCAAACGCTGAAAGCGCAAGGCTATGAATTTGTGACGGTGGATCAGTTGTTAAATAGTAAACAAAAACCAATGTATCAATATTTTGGTGAAACAGATGAACGTAGCGTTAGCTAATAGCTGAAAAAGGAAGTGATGATCGCTATCACTTCCTTTTTTTATTAACGAACACTGCAGTTGCCGCTTTATCACTCGTCTGAGGCAAATACCTGGAGGTAGTCTTCATCCAGCGGTAAAGCAAAGTCATCAGCAAGGGCTTCTTGATCCAGTTCTCGCATGAGAGCTAGCATCTTTGTAGTTATCGTTTGCCCCGCTTTTTGATCGCCGGTTCTTAAGAGCAACACGCCTTGGAAAAATTTGCAGACGGTTTGGTGAAAAAACTCTTTGTAGTCTGTCGCCAAAAGTTTCAATTGGATAACGAGAACTTCCGTTGCATCGTATTGCTGGTGTTTTAATGTGTATTCAATCAAATTGATCAGTAGCGCGCAATAGATTTCCCGACCTTTTTCCATATCGATGTAGTACTCGAGCATCTTGGATACTTTTTTGAAAAAGAGGAAATTATGGTCGTTGTCCAGAAGATCGATGGTGTTGGCGAATAACTGGATTTCTTGCAACGTCCAGCTTTCAACATCAATGAGATAGGAAATAATCGTTTGACGATCACATTCTAAAACAGCACGTTTCCGATAGACCCCATGCTCTGCCAAGCTTTGCAGCATGCGAATTCGCGAGCGAACCTCTGCAATACGGACATTGTTTAGTCTGCTAGTGGTTTGCTGCAGTTCCTGTAATAGCTTTTGTAAATTTGGCAGATCGTGTTTGTTTGAATACTGATTGTACCGATGATTATAGCTATTTTGCTCATCCAGACGATAGCCATTCGCGATATAGAGAAATTCATCGATATTCATTGAGAGATTTTCTAAGATTTGCAAGAGTAAGTTGGTAGCAATCTGATGCTTGCCTTTTTCAAATTCAATTGCATAGGATTTTGAAATAATCGTGCCATAGACTTCTTTTTGGGTGAAGCCTTTTTTCAATCGGATTTGTCTGATCGTTTCGCCATACATAAGAACCCCTCCGCTCTCATTGCTTTAAAGAAATTGTGTCTCCTCATTATAGTAAAACAAGCCCAGTGTAGGAATCAAAAAGGTCTTATATTTCAGACTTTCTTGATTTAATGAAAGAAATTGATTGGTAAACTTAGTGATAGAGGATCCTCAGAGAGGATAATAGAAAAGCGTGAGAACATTCGATTCTCACGCTTTTTTTTAGACAAAACTAAGGCAGATCAATACAAGAATCATTACTAGCCAATGCATCGTTTTTTTGCTCCTTAAATGGTATTAGAAGAAGACGATTGGGCAGCTGCGTTTCCTTCTGACTAACAAGTATAAGCAAAAAGAACCCAATAAATGGTTAAGTCCAAAATGTAAGACCAAAAAGATACTGAGGAATTCTCTGGGAAGAAAAAAGTGGGATATGGCGACTGAAGAAACTCTATTTCATAATGGTGTAGACTCGATTTTAATGGGGAGTTTTCATTCTTTTTTCATAGAACTTTCTGTGAACGTTTCGATTCTTTTTTTCGCTACTAAGAGTTATTTTGAAGGATATCGTGAAAAATCGGGTGATATTTTTTTGTTTTTTTATTTGCAGGGGTAAAAACGAAGGTGAAATCAAGAAAAAACACAATCGTCGTTTTTATCTAAACAAATGCATAAGTATACAAATGTAATCGTATTCATTATATTGATTGAATATAAAAAAAGGAATGGTTAAATGACGAAAAAATAGATTTTTTTATCGTAACAGCCTGTTTTATAAGATAAATATAAATAATTTGTGCTTGTTTATTAAATAAACCTTTTATGTTTTCTGAGGCTAAATTAAGTGTTTTTTTAATTATTTATCGTGTTTATAATTTGTTGGAAAGAAATAAATTTGCTAGAATTTTGGTACACAGTGTGTTCGTTTAGTTATTTTATTTTTATGATTCACAAGCGATTTCTACTATGCTGCTAAACTATTTGAACAAAAATCACTGGGTTTTTCAGAAAGCATGCGAAAAAACGTCGCGGTGCGATCGGTTACTTTTGTTTTCTCTCTATGCCTTTGGGTGTTGGGTTGAAATAGATTTTCATCTGGTATTAAAGGGGGAAAGAAGGATTCCAGAGATCATCAGTTTTATCTTTTGTCGGTTAAATTTTTTTCGAACAGGAGGAGAATGAATGAAAGGCGTTAATTATAAAAAGCTCATGGATTCAAAGAAAAACACACGCGTTCGAACAAAGAAAAACATTATTGCGAATTTAACTGTCAGTGGGATGTTGTTGACGAGTACAGTGGTCGTGCCAGCAAGTTTGTTATGGGCACCAACGACGGTTGAAGCTGCTTTGGTTTCAGCTGAACTTTTCTCAGATATCACAGCATCTAATAACTCAGGCACGAGTGCGTCTGCACCTTATGCAACTCCTGGTGCAACGAACCAAGTCAATTTCTCGATTTCTGGATCAAATGCAGTAACGGTTGATGTCTTGAATGGGGATAAAGTCGCGGTTGTTGGGTTTCCTCAAGGCCTTACTGGTTTGGTTCAACCGGCAGGGAATGCATCGATTTCCACCAATGTGATACTCCAACTGGGGAATTTCCCAGCCTTGCAAACGCTGATCGGTACAGTCACGCCAGCAGTCAATACCTTGATTAGCACGGTGGATGGAATCGTCAATCAAAATTTAGCTGATGCACTGGATATTCCGCCAACAATCGTTGGGGGCTTGCCGAATCCGTTGTATACGGCAGCTTCAATCGTGGATGTCAGCCAAGTGATTTCCGTCAACTTAGATGAAATCACTACCCAGTTAGACTTATTAAATCAACTTGGACAATTCGGCCAAGCGAATTTTGAAGTTCCAGCTGGACTAACCGATAACGAACGTGCCCTGATTGCCAATGTGGATGATGGTTTATTTATCGTTATCAATCAACGCATCAATCAAATTCTCGATAATTTACAAGCAGCCCAGATTCAAGTCAGTATTTTGGATGGTGCAAGTGGGATTCCAGGCATTGGTACCTTGATCGGTCAAATCAATACGTTGGTACAAAGTACCGTTAATACAGCGAAAGCTACTTTGAACGCAACGGTTGAAACGGCACAAACTGTCTTCAATGCAACGACAGATTTAGCAGATCAAATCGCTTCTGCATCTGTTTTAGGTCAAACCAATGTGGTCATTCCAACGAATGTCACCAGTCCGACCTATGCACAATTGGTTGAAAACGGTGTGGCGAATCCATCTAATCCTTACGAAGCCCGCTTCGAAGGAACGATGTCGCAACTTGATTTGATCACCATTGATTTGTTTACGGATGCTGACGGCAATAACTCGATTTGGTTTACACCAGATACACCAGAAGATCAAACTGATACACCAACGATCAATCCATTGACAGCAGGGGAGACGACGATCAGCGGAACAGCTGAGCCAGGCGCAGCCATTACATTGGCGATCAACGGCGGTGCATCTATTACGACAACCGCAGATGGTGACGGCAATTGGACGGCGGATGTCCCTGAATTGGTGGAAGGCGATACGGTCACAGCCGTAGCGGAAGCTGATGGGGAATCGGCGAGTGAGCCTGCAACGGCAATGGTAGCAGCACCAGTGGTTAATGCACCAACGGCTTCGATTACAGGAAATAGTACCGATGGGTACCCTGTGACGGGGACAGCCGCAGCAAATGCAGCCATTGAAATCACCAATGCCGAGGGTGAAGTCGTTGGCTCTGGGACGGCAAATGAGAACGGCAACTACAGTATCACGTTGAACCCCGCAGATGTAGCAGAAAATGAAAACTTGAATGTTGCCGCAATCGTCACTGCCGGTGGCCAAACTTACCGTAGTGGCAATACGCCAATCGTCGTTCCAGCAGACGATGCCGAGCAACAAACAGGAACACCAACGATTCAACCGATGACTGCCGGGGATACAAGCGTCAGCGGAACGGCTGAGCCAGGTGCTTCGATTACTGTGACCGTCAACGGGGCAGATCCGATCGTGACGGAAGCCGATGAAGAGGGCAATTGGCGTGTTGATGTGGCCGAAGTGTCAGAGGGCGATACGGTTTCAGCTGTCGCCGAATTAGCAGGACAAACACCAAGTCAGCCAGCAAGTACCACCGTGTCCGCCTTAACGGTCAATGCACCGACGGCTTCAATTACAGGAAATAGCCAAGAGGGCTATCCAGTGACTGGAACCGCTGCAGCAAATGCGGCCATTGAGATCACCAATGCGGATGGCGAAATTGTCGGAACAGGTACCGCCAATGAGAATGGCGTTTATACGGTGACGTTAGATCCAGCAGATGTTGACGCGGAAGAAACCCTCAATGTGACGGCGGTTGTCACCGCTGGCGGCGAAACCTACCGTAGCAGCCCAACACCTGTAGTGGTTCCCGCCGATATCCTGCAGACGGAAACACCAACGATCGATCCAGTCAGTGCTGGAGATACGACCGTTAGTGGGACAGCCGAACCAGGGGCAACGGTAACGATCACGCTTCCTGAAGGCGCTCCAATCACGGCTGAAGCCGATGAGGAAGGCAACTGGGAAGCAACGGTTCCTGAATTATCAGAAGGCGATTCCGTGACGGTTGTAGCTGAGTCTGAAGGCAAAGATCCGAGTGCCCCAATCACCGTGAGTGTAAACGGTTTAACCGTGGCAGCGCCAACGGCTACGATCATCGGAAATAGCACAGACGGGTATCCAGTAACGGGAACGGCAACTGCCAATGCAGCGATTGAAATTTTGAATGAAGCCGGCGATGTTGTTGGTAGCGGAACAGCTGATGAGGATGGCAACTTCACGATCACCCTTGATCCTCAAGCGGTGACAGCTGGCGACAACTTACGAGTGGAAGCGATCGTGACGGCTGGTGGTGAAGACTATCGCAGTACAGGCACACCGCTTGTAGTTCCTGCAGATGATGTAGAAAATTTAACGGAAACACCAACGATCGACCCAGTAACAGCTGGGGATACGACCGTCAGCGGAACGGCTGAACCAGGGGCAACGGTGACGATCACGCTTCCTGAAGGCGATCCGATCACGGCAGAAGCCGATGACGAAGGCAATTGGGAAGCGACGGTACCAGAATTAACGGAAGGTGATACGGTAACAGTCGTTGCCGAAGTAGAAGGCAAAGAGCCAAGTGCCCCGATTACCGTGACCGTGGATGGCGTTACGGTCAGTGCACCGAGCGCTTCCATCACAGGCAATAGTACGGATGGCTATCCAGTCAGCGGAACAACGACACCGAATGCGGGAATTGAGATTTTGAATGAAGCAGGCGATGTTGTTGGTAGCACGACGGCGGATGACACGGGTGCTTATACCGTGACCTTAGATCCAGCCGATGTGGCGCCAGAAGAAGCCTTGCGGGTAGTGGCAGTTGTGACAGCGGGCGGTCAAGACTACCGTAGTAATGCCACGCCAATCACGGTACCAGCAGACATTGAACAAACAGGGACACCAACGATCGATCCGGTCACAGCAGGTGATACCACGATTAGCGGAACGGCAGAACCAGGTTCGACGGTTACTGTCACCATCACCGATCAAGAACCAGTAACGGCTGAAACGGATGACGAAGGAAACTGGCTTGCAGAAGTGCCAGCAGTTTCTGGTGGCGATACAGTCACGGTCGTTGCGGAAGTCGAAGGCAAAGAGCCAAGCGCGCCAATCAGCGTTGGAGTCGCAGGAGTGACGGTGGCAGCACCGACAGCGATCATCAGCGGCAATAGTACCGATGGTTATCCAATCACGGGGACTGCACCAGCGAATGCAGCGATCGAAGTGCTGAATGAAGCAGGCGATGTGATCGGTACTGGCACAGCCGATGGGGATGGAAACTATACGGTAACCATCGCACCAGCCGATGCAGCACCAGCAGAAACCTTGTCTGTCGTTGCGATCGTAACAGCTGGCGGGGATCAGTACCGCAGTCCTGCTACACCAGTGACGGTCCCAGCAGATGAGCTTGAACAAACAGCATCACCAACCATCGACCCAATCAATGCCGGGGATACGACGATCAGTGGAACTGCCGAACCAGGCGCTACGGTGACGGTAACGATCCCAGGTGAAGAACCGGTGACTGGTGAAGCCGATGACGAGGGCAACTGGACGGTTGAAGTTCCTGAAGTTTCTGAAGGAGAAACCGTCACAGTGGTCGCACAAGCACCAGACAAAGACCCAAGTGCACCAATCAGTGTTGGGGTCAATGGGTTGACAATCGCTACACCAACCGCGACGATCAGCGGCAATAGTACTGATGGTTACCCAGTAACGGGAACGGCACCAGCCAATGCAGCCATCGAAATCTTGAATGCCGATGACGAGGTCGTAGGTACTGGCACCGCCAATGACGAAGGTCAATATACGATTACGTTAACGAGTGATGATGCGTCTCCAGCTGAAACCTTACGGGTGATAGCTGTAGTCACAGCCGGTGGTCAAGATTACCGCAGTGCGGCTGCCCCAATCACAGTACCATTGGATCAAACTGCAGTCCCAACGATTGAAGCGGTGACAGCCGGCGACACCACCATCAGCGGAACGGCTGAACCCGGCGCGACAGTCTCAGTCACGATTGGTGACGCAGAGCCAGTCACTGCCGAAGCAGATGACGAAGGCAATTGGACGGCAACGGTGCCCGAGGTTTCTCAAGGAGAAATTGTTTCTGTGGTAGCGACCCTTGATGGGGAAACACCAAGTGACGCAGCAACGGTCGTCGTAAATCCACTCAGTGTGGCGACACCGACAGCAGCGATCAGCGGCAATAGTACCGATGGGTATCCAGTAACCGGAACGGCAACGCCGAATGCAGCGATTGAGATCTTAAATGCAGCTGGTGAGGTTGTCGGCAGTGGCGAAGCAAATGAGGAAGGTGCCTACAGCATCACCTTGAGCAGCGACGATGTTGATCCTTCAGAACCACTACAGGTGGTGGCAGTGGTAACAGCTGGCGGCGATGAGTACCGCAGTGCGCCGCTCTCCATCGTGGTACCAGCAGACCAAACGACTACCCCAACGATCGATCCAGTGCAAGCAGGTGATACATCCATCGGAGGAACTGCCGAACCTGGTTCAACGGTGACGGTCACGATTCCTGGAGAAGATCCAGTGACTGCCGAAACGGATGAGGAAGGCAATTGGACAGTCACCGTACCAGAACTTTCAGAAGGCGACACAGTCACAGTGGTTGCGGAAGCTGAAGGCAAAGACCCAAGTGCACCAATCAGTGTTGGTGTCGGTGCCTTGAACGTGGCTGCACCAACCGCAACGATCACGGGCAACAGTACTGACGGCTATCCAGTCACAGGGACAGCACCAGCCAACGCAGCCATTGAAATCTTAAATGCTGCCAATGAAGTGGTAGGCAGTGGTACTGCCAATGGAGACGGTGAGTATACGATCACCTTGACAGAAGGTGTTTCACCAGCAGAAACCTTGCGAGTGGTGGCTATCGTATCAGCCGGCGGTCAAGACTATCGCAGTCCGGCAACTACTATCGTGGTGCCAGAAGATAACGCAGAAGACCAAACAGCGGCACCGACTGTCGCACCAGTGATTGCTGGGGCTACAACCGTTAGCGGAACGGCTGAACCTGGGGCAGATGTAACGGTTGAACTACCAAACGGCGATACTGTTACAGTGGCAGCGAATGACGAGGGTGAGTGGACGGCAACTGTGCCGACGGTTTCTCTAAATGATGTCTTGACAGTTACTGCCTTGGCAGACGGCAAAACAGAAAGTTTACCAGTAACAGTGACGGTGCAAGGGCTGATCGTGGCAGCACCAACAGCAACAATTTCTGGCAATAGTGAAGATGGTTATCCCGTAACTGGTACAGCACCAGCCAATGCGGCAATCGAAATCTTAAATGCTGATGATCAAGTGATTGGCACAGGAACAGCCAATGAGAATGGCGTTTACACCGTTACCTTGACCAGTGAAGAAGTATCAGCGGGCGAAACGGTCCGTGTCGTTGCTATCGTTTCAGCAGGTGGGGATGACTTCCGTAGTCAACCAACGGCTGTCGTGGTGCCAACGGATCAAACGGCGACACCAACGATCAATCCAGCAGTGGCTGGCGCAACAGAAATCAGCGGGACAGCCGAACCAGGAGCAACAGTCAGCGTGACGATTGGTGAGCAAGACCCAATAACCGCTGAAGTTGACGACGAGGGCAATTGGCAAGCTGAGGTGCCAGAGCTTTCCGAAGGGACAACTGTTACGGCAGTGGCAGAAATAGAAAATGAAACACCAAGTACACCAGCAACGATCACGGTCGGGGCATTAACGGTGGCGGCGCCTAGTGCGTCTATCAGCGGCAATGCAGCCGATGGCTATCCAGTGACTGGAACAGGACCAGCGAATGCGACCATCGAAATCTTGAATGAAGCTGGCGAGACAGTAGGAACGGGTACGACCAATGCTGCAGGGGGTTACACGATCGCTTTGACTAGTGAAGATGTCTCTCCTGAAGAAAACTTGACGGTGGTTGCGGTGGTCACAGCAGGTGGCAAGGATTATCGCAGTCCAGCGACACCGATCATGGTGCCAGCTGAACCTGGTGAAAATCAAACAACGGCACCAACGGTTGATCCAATCAAAGCAGGCGATGAAACAGTTAGCGGAACGGCCGAACCTGGCTCAACTGTGACTGTAACACTACCTGATGGCACAGAAGAAACCGCCGAAACAGATGACGAAGGCAACTGGAGTGTCGATGTGCCTGAATTGTCTGAAGGAGATACCATCACGGTCGTCGCAGACAGTGACGGCAAAGACCCAAGTGATCCAATCACTGTCATCGTTGAAGGAGTGACTGTTGCAGCACCAACAGCTTCCATCAGCGGCAACAGCACGGATGGCTACCCAGTGACTGGTACAGCACCAGCCAATGCAGCGATCGAGATCTTGAACGCAGCCAATGAAGACGTAGGAACAGGCACTGCTGATGGAGACGGCAACTATACAGTGGACTTAACTGCTGAAACTGTCGATCCAGAAGAAGCCTTAAACGTCGTTGCCATCGTTACAGCTGGTGGGAAAGAGTACCGCAGTAATCCAACAGCGGTCATCGTACCAGCAGATACGGTAGTGGATCAGACAGCAGCACCAACGATCGATCCAATCACGGCGGGGGATACCAGCATCAGCGGAACTGCTGAACCAGGTTCAACCGTGACGATCACCGTACCAGATGCGGAACCAATCACGGCTGAAACGGATGACGAAGGCAATTGGACGGCAGAAGTACCAGAAGTTTCTGAAGGCGATGCAGTCACTGTCGTGGCTCAATCACCTGACAAAGAGCCAAGCGCTCCAGTCACAGTTGGTGTGGGTGCGTTGACGGTCACTGCGCCTAGTGCAACCATCACAGGCAATAGCACGGATGGCTATCCAGTAACTGGAACGGCACCAGCCAATGCCACCGTACAAATCTTGAATAGCGATGGACAAATCGTCGGTTCAGGAACCGCAGACGCGCAAGGGAACTACAGTATCACTCTTGAACCAACAGCTGTTGCACCAGCGGAAAGCCTAACCGTCGTCGCAGTTCTGACAGCTGGCGGCAAGGAATACCGCAGTAATGCGACACCGATCGTGGTACCTTTGGATCAAGAAGAGCAACAAACTGCAACACCAACGATCGATCCAGTCAAAGCTGGCGATACGACGATCAGCGGGACTGCCGAACCAGGTTCAACGGTGACGGTAACGATTGGTGAAAATGAACCGATCACGACCGAAACGGACGAAGAGGGCAATTGGACAGTCGAGGTACCTGAAGTTGCGGAGGGTGATACCGTCACTGTTGTGGCACAATCACCTGAAAAAGATCCTAGTGCACCAATCACAGTGAGTGTGGATGGCATCACGGTTTCAGCACCGACTGCTTCGATCACCGGCAATCCAGAGGATGGTTACCCAGTGACGGGGATGGCAGCACCAAATGCGGCGATTGAAATCTTGAATGAAGCGGGGGATGTCGTTGGATCAGGCAATGCCGATGAGAATGGCAATTACACGATCACGCTCTCTGGTGAAGACGTTTCTCCTGAAGAATCATTGAACGTCGTTGCGATCATCACAGCCGGCGGCAAAGACTACCGGAGTAATGCCACACCAATCGTCGTGCCTGTCGAGAATACGATCGACCAAACCGCCACACCAATCATCGAACCAGTCACAGCTGGTGATACGACCATCACTGGTACTGCTGTAGCGGGAGCGATGGTCACCGTGACGGTAACGGGCGAAGAAGCGGTTGAAAGCCAAGCAGATGAAGCAGGAAATTGGTCAGTAGACGTTGCGGAAGTTTCTCGAGATGAAATCGTAACAGCAGTGGCGCAAAGTGAAGGAGAAACCGCCAGTGAACCAGCAACGACCGTTGTCAGTGGTATCACGGTCAACGCACCTTCAGCGTCCATTACTGGGAATTCACAAGATGGCTATCCAGTAAGTGGGAACGGACCTGCCAATGCAGCGATTGAAATTCTTAATGAAGCGGGGGATGTCGTTGGAACAGGCACTACCGATGGAAATGGTGACTATACGATCACGTTGACTAGCGAGGATGTCGCACCAGAAGAAAACTTAACGGTTGTGGCGATCGTCACTGCCGGTGGGGATGACTACCGCAGTAATGCGACCCCAATCGTCGTGCCTGTCGATGATGAAAGCATCAAAACTGATACACCAACCATTGACCCAGTCACGGCTGGTGATACAACGATCAGCGGAACGAGTGAGCCAGGTGCGACGATCACCGTTACCATCAGTGATCCGTTAACAAGTAGCTTACTGACTATCTTCGCAGCTGAAGGACCGATCACAACGATCGCCGATCAAAATGGTGACTGGGATGTTGAGTTATCCGCGGAAGCGACGGAAGGCGAAACTGTTACGGTTCTTGCCTTAGCCGAAGGCGAAACCTTAAGTGATCCGACGACGACCGTAGTCGGTGCCTTGACGGTTGACGCACCGGTTGCCACGATCACTGGCAATCCTACCGATGGCTATCCAGTCTTCGGGAATGGGCCAGCCAATGGGACGATCGAAATCTTGAATGAAGCGGGTGACGTTGTCGGAACTGGAACGACTAATGGAAATGGGGCCTTCAGCATCACATTAGACCCAGAGGATGTTTCACCAGAAGAAACCCTTAACGTTGTGGCTATCGTTACAGCAGGTGGCAGAGAATACCGCAGTGCAGCAACACCAATCGTGGTACCAACAGGTGACAATGGTACGGATGGTTCAAATGGTACTGACGGAACAGATGGCAGCGATGGAACGGATGGCACCAATGGTTCTAATGGTACCAATGGCACGGACGGAAGCAACGGTGCTTGGGGTAACTGGGGCAGTTGGGGAAACAACAACGGCAACGGCAGCAATAACAATCAAAGCTGGTGGGGAAGTAAGTACCTACCGAAAACGGGATCCGAAGGAACTTGGTATGCTTCAGTGATTGGGGCAGCAGTCTTCGTAGTCGGAGGAATTGGCTTGTTCTTCAAAGCAAGAAAGAAAAAAGACCAACAAAAATAGCATGACTTTACCAGCGGAGTGGACATCCTCCGCTGGTATCTCTAGTGAATAATAGTTTTGAAGCAATGATCATCGTTTCGTAAAGAAAGGGTTAGAAATGGTATGGAAAGCAGAAGGAGGGAAAAACGTTTTTACAAATGGACGATCAGCCAATTAATTCTCTTTTTGACCAGCATCAGTTTCGTCAATTTGTATCTTTTAACAACGACAATAAAAGCCGAAGCAGCAGTCAATGTTTTAGATGTGGAGATTTTAAGCAATTTAACGAGTGCCAATACAAGTGGCACCTCAGTAAGCGTTCCATGGCCAGGCAGCGTGACAAATCGACCAGTGACTTTTTCGATCAAAGGCAACGGCGGGTTGAACGCTTCTGTCAATGTCAGTGGGGAAGATAAATTTGCTTTATTAGCGATCCCAGCAGAATTGAGAACTAGCAT
Source organism: Enterococcus sp. OL5 (assembly GCF_006491895.1). Classification (NCBI taxonomy): domain Bacteria; kingdom Bacillati; phylum Bacillota; class Bacilli; order Lactobacillales; family Enterococcaceae; genus Enterococcus; species Enterococcus sp. OL5. Next base: position 403,508 of record NZ_VHIL01000001.1, on the reverse strand, counting down.
CAGTGCCAATGGATCAGCAGCCATCAAGACATCGACCACAGTCAATATTGCCAATGTCCCACTGCTGAATGCGATCTTAACGGCACTTGATTCCTTGACCAGTTCACTAAATCTCAACCTTGGGATTGTTCAAATTGATTTGACAGCGATCAATCAGCAGATTTCTTTACTAAAAACTGTCGGAAATATCGGGAATGTAGAAATAACCAGTCCGTTGCAGTTCACCACCCAAAGAGAAGCTTTGTATACCAATATGAGTTCGAACCTTGGTGTCGTCTTAGGAACCAATGTCCCGCAAATTCTACGGAATTTAAGTACCGCGATTCAAAATACTCAGATCCGAGTAATCGGCATCGATATTGGCGGCGTCGTTCGCGCATTGCTGCAAGGGTTGCTCAATACTCTGCTTAGCACCGTGAATTCAGCGTTGAATGATTTGGCAACTGTCCAAGAACAAATGGCTGATGCAGCTGTTTTAGGAGCAACGGATGTTCAAATTCCGACGTTACTTTCAGGTCCAGGTCAGTTGACCGCAAATTGGACCGCTAACTTTTCCGCTTCTGTGTTGAAGGCAAAGCCGACGGATATCAATCTCTTGAACTTTAGTGCGCTAAATATCAGCAGTCGCCAAACTATGGTTTATTTTATGGTCGAAGCATTGACGATGGATCGGACGAATCTGCCGACTCAGCTGAATTTTGGCCGACATGCCATTCAAACGAAAAAGAGTGAGACGTGGCGGGCAACCGCCAACGGCGATCAAAGCGCAACTGCTACAACTGGGCTTTTACGGATCAATGATACCCGCAATCGGCAGAAAAAATGGCAAGTGAAGGTCAGACAATCCACCAATTGGGTCAATGGCACACGCACATTGCCAGCCGCCGAATTAAGGGTTCAGCTTGGAACTGTCAATTCGACCTTTACGGACGGTCGAGTGGTTTTACCTGATAATGCAACGATTGCCCTGCAGCAAAATGTCGAAAAAAATGTGGTGACGTTGGAAAATGCGGCATCGACTGGTGGACTGACTGTTAATTTTTCCCAGTTCAATTTATTTGTACCTGAGAAAACACCTAAATTTCAAGGTCAGTATCGCGCCACAGTCGTGTGGACCGTTTCCGATACACCTTGAAAAGGAAGAGCAGAATGAAAAAAAATTCCCTTGTGCTTCTTCTGATTTTGCTGATCGGCAGTTTCTACAGTATCGTTCCATCAGCAGTAGCCAATACGACGACCGGCAACATTGAGTTTTATGAAGGACCAACGAAAACATCTAGCAGTGATTCAATTGATGAAGAAATTGAACCACCGACCAGTCAAGAAACGGTCACTAACGCGGAAGAACCGCTGCCGCAGCTTGCAGAGGCCAATTACTTTTGGCTGCCCATAATAGGCGGATTCTTCATTAGTCTGACATTGATCTTTAGCATCAAAAAAAGGAGGACGGAAAAATGATTTCAAAGAAATACGTAGTGGGGGCATTAGGAATATTGACGACACTTAGCATCGGTGCGACAGTGCAAGCGGACGACACGGCCGGTGTCGTAGAATATACCTCTGGTGGCATCGTGTTTGACCCGGATAAAGGCGGGAGTGATCCCAATACGCAGCTACCAACGAATTTAGATTTTGGTGCCCATGAGATCCAAACAGAAAATGCCGAAACGTGGGTGGCTACTACGGATGGGACTGGACTACCTGGGGATGGGTCAACGCTGCAAAGAGGGGCAGTTGCAGTCAGCGATAACCGAGGACAGGCGAACTCTTCTTGGGCAATCAAAGTACGGCAAGCAACCCAATTTACGGCAGGAGACAGCACGTTGGACGGTGCGGTATTAACAGTAGATACGGGTACCTTGACCAACAACTTAAGTTTGCCGCCAACCGGAGCCAGTGATATTGCCAATGGCGAGCTTGATTTTGCGGCGATCAACAATGAGTATGCCTTCTTGACCGCCAACGCTGGCGAAGGGATCGGTGAAACGTCGATGCCTTTAGAACAATTTACCCTTTCGATCCCAGCCAATACGGAAAAACAATCAGCAACCTATCAAACGACCCTCGTTTGGACGATCAGTAGTGCGCCGACGACCCCATAGGGCAGTAGTCATTGCGTAACAGTTAGCAGAAAAAAAGCAGCTTGCCTAAGCGGCTGCTTTTTATGCTAGCTGGTTTTTCTTTCCTATTTTGTGTAGAAAGGATCTGACAGGATGCATCAGAAGAAAGTTCGAGGCAAAGGAATTCAGAATTGGCTAGTAAGTATTCTAATGGTCTTATTTTTCATTGGTACTAGTAGTACGGGGGCAGCAGATTCACTTGATACCTTCGATGTTCAAATCAAATTGCCAGAGTCACAGCGGGACAAAGAGTTGATGTACTATGATTTGTTGCTGGAGCCCAAGGCGGAAGAAAAACTAGCGGTCATGGTTTCCAATAAAAGCGAGCAACCAATCAATTTACAGCTATCCTTTAATCGAGCGGTCACAAACATGACGGGTGTCGTTGAGTACTCGGGGGCAAATGAGGAAGCAACGCCTTCTGCTCCATACGCGATCGAAGAACTCGTCACTTTAAGTGATGAAACCCTTTCGTTAGCTCCTAATGAGCAAAAAGAAATCACCTTGACAGTCCAGATGCCATCTAAATCCTTTGATGGGATTTTGGCAGGGGGACTATACGTCCAGCAAATCGGCAGTCAAGAATTTCAAGGGAATGTTCAAAACCTATTAGCCAGAGAAGTAGCAGTATTGCTTAGAAACAAAGAATCTGACATCCCGCCAGCGGTCCAAATTGAGGAAGCCCATCTGGAAGAAATCAATCGCCGTAATGTCATCATCGTAGCGGTGGAAAACACAGCGGCCGATTATCTTAGTAAAGCTACGCTTACGTACGAAGTGTTTCATGATGGGAAAGCAACAGCGATCAAAGGGGAAAAAGAGGTCCAATTAGCGCCCAATGCGTTAATGAATTACGCATTGCCATTAGAGGGAAACGAACTGCAATCAGGAGAGTATGAAATAAAAACAATTCTCAAAGCAGCTGATCAAGAATGGCAAGGAGAGCCTACCTTCCAAGTTGCAAGTCAAGAAGCGCAAGAAAGAAACGAGCAAGATGTCAGTATTGAAGAAACCTCTTCGCCGCTCCTTCTCTATTTATCGATTGGTAGTGTATTATGTCTGATCATCGCCTATCTGATTTGGCATAATCGAAAACTAAAACGAGCATTAAAAAAAACAGATGATAAAACCCCATGAGCACTTGTAAGAAATTCCTTACTAATATAGAAGGAAAGAAAACAAGTAAAATTCAAGGGATGCATGTAAATCAGAAGCATAAAAAAAAGCAGCAAACAGGCCATTTATTGTTCAAAATAAATGGTTTTTTGTCGTGTCCATGAAGATTCGATATGGTAAATTAAGTAGAAAATTTTTTTTAATTGCATCTTGCAGCAGCTAATGATCACTTTTATTTTGATGGAAAATCTTCAGAGGAAACAGTTGATTACCCATGAACGGACTGCCCCAAGAGGAGGGTAGCTTTTTTTTTGCACAAAAACGAAAAATAAATAACGATTAGTATTTTTTTGGGGCGAAGTTTATTTTTGGAAAATCATTAGAAAGGTTGGTCAGCAGTCGGTAAGCTTTGGAATAGCCAACTAGTTGAACTACTTAAAAAAACATAAGTTATTATTGTTGTTTGCGCTTTCTGTCTTATAAATGTGTTAAGAAAGCAGTACGCCGGAATCTCCTTTACTATAATAGGTTTAGACCAATTATAAAGTCTTTTCTTACTTTGTTTTTAATTTAAACTACCTTTTTTGCATAAACGTTTCGTTAATTCGTTTGAAAGTGCAAGCAGGCATTTTTAATTAAGAATACAATTAGAAATGATGTGAAAAGGAGAATTAAGATGTCTGCAAATTTGAGCAATTTCGCTGTTTATATAGTAGATGACAACTTTTTTAATGGAAATGTGATGAAAAAAATGATCACTGAAAGTCATGTTCCTTATTCTATGGTGGAGATCATTTCACCGGAAGAACTAGATTCTTTTCTTGAAGGGTACCTAACAGATGTGAACGATTTATTTTTATTTTCCATTGAAATGATGGGATTTGATCGAAGTTTTCAATTAGCAGGGCGATTGAGGGAGCAGTGCAAAAAGTGTCAAATTGCTTTTTATGGTGCCTATGCGTCCAAAATCGAAATCAAGAAACTGAATCTTATCTGTCCTTTAGGAATCATCGATACAGAAGAAAAGGATGTGGCAATGCAGTTAAGAAATTTGTTAACAGAAGCAATTGAAGTGAAACGATCATTGCTGGGAAAAAAGCACTTATTAAAAATTGTCAGTAAACGAGAGTTGATGATCGTTGATGCAGAAGCAATCAACTACATAACAACGATCAAAGGAGAGCGAAACCGAATCGTATTCCATCAAAAGAAATCAGTTGAGTGCATTGAAACTTCGTTAAAGGTCATCAAACAGCTAGATCTACCTGAATATTATAAAGTATTCAAATCGTACATTATTAATGCGCGACAAATCAAAATGATTGATCGAACAAACAATGTTCTTTGCTTTTTTAATGGGGAAGAATTAGAAGTTGGAAAAAAAATCCGTAAAGCAATCAGTTAAAACTACATATATTTAATGGAGGAAAAAAATGAAAAAGAGAAATAAACGAATTCGTCATGGCATTGTTGTTACCGCTTTAGGTCTGTCCCAAGTAATCACTCCGGTCATGGCACTTGCGGAAACCACGGAACAGGAACAGACCATTCGTACTTTAGATAACGCAAATCATCTGCTGGAATCAACTAGCGGCGTTGCCAATGAAATAAACACAAGCGACGCGCAAACAACTGAGACTACTCAAACGGATCGTCCTTCAGAAGAAAGCGGCGAAGCAACCTCAGAGACGGATGCAGCAGCAACGAGTCAAATTGAAACGCCTGCTACAACTTCTTCAACACATACAGTAGATACCACAGATTCGACGCAAGAAAGTTCTTCAGAAACCGAATCGAAAGAGGCCAAAGGAGCCGAAAAGAGTGCTCGTGTCAGCACCCGCATCAATGGACAAGAGCTTTTAGAAAAAGGCACATTACTGACGATTGCTGGTGAGGAGTTCAGTCAAACGGAAGAAACGCGGATTTTAAACAATAGTCCGGTGAAACTGAAATTAGACTTTGAAATCAATGACGAAGACTATTTAGCCGGCACCACTGCTGTTTTTGACCTGCCGGAAGGCCTTGGTTTTAGTGATATGCAAGGATCAAATGAAGCAATCAATGCTTCGTGGGCAGTAGATAGTGCCGCCCATCAATTAACGATCACCTTTAACCAATCCATTCATGATGCATCGTTTTCGATCGAGTTGACTAGTTATCTTTATTCAGAAGACAAGCCTCAGCTCACCATTGAGATCGGCGATCAAAACCAGACAAGCTACGCCATTGATTTGTATGAAGAAGTTGACCCGATTCAATATGTGTCAGAAAAAAATGTCTTTGGGATGGAAGGAATGGTCTACTACAACGTTGATCGGATGTTGTCTGGGACAGAGACCCTCTCATTACGATTGGTTGATACACCGGGAGCAGTGTTCAAAAAGATTGAGACCCAACCGTTAAAAGTTTTCAGCTATGAGGTGGATATCAAAGGAAAGATCAAGCCAGAAACACAAACAGCCTTAGTCGAAGGGACAGACTACACAATCACCTCAGATAGTCTTTACAATACTGCTGTGAAAATCAAACAGATGGACAAACAAAAGGCTTATGGGGTTTCTTATCAATTCACCATGAGCTTGACCGAGCTGACGGATTATTCTGCTTCTTTTTCAAAAGGGTATCCGACGACCGGATTTGGTTCGGTTCAGCTAAAATCAACAGCTGCCCAAAATAGAGGGTTTTCCTTTACCGCAAAAACCAGCAAAGATGAAAAGGAAGTCGATTCTAGGTATTATATGGGGGTTGCTTCTGCCAGTTTTATGAATGGCCTTTCTAAAGGAAACTACTATGTATCAATTCATCAAATGCCGACGGAGATGAAAGCAGGCCAACAAATCATTCTTTCGAGTCAAAACGGACAGCCGATCACGGCGAAACAGTTAACAGCAAGAGACGCCTTCTATCAAAATGTGACTTTTACGGATTATTTTTCTGTCGAAAATAATGGGGACAAACTGATTGTGACCGCCACAAAAGACAGCAATCTCACTCTTGGTTCCACCAACATAACCGTACCCTTTGATCAGAAAGATATCATCCTCAATGTCTCGACACCGTTAATTGCTAATAAAGAATTCAAAATCGTTGAAGACAACTACGTCGAACCAATCAGTGTTCTTAATCCCAATAACGCTGAAACGGCTTGGGGAAATTATGATCAAAATGGTGCTTACATGAGTGATACCTCCGTTAACATCGAAGGCAGCACCTCACAACCAATCGAAAATTTACAAATGTTTATTGAACATCCAGAGTATCTTTCTTTGAGAAAGGTACCAAAAGTCAGTTTTTACTACACATTAGGAAAAGATTATACGATTGAAGAAGTAGCAGGCGGAACGATGGTCACCTTTACGTCGCCCATAACCTATTCCGTTCAATTTGATATTGGTTTCAATTACGTGCCAGATAGTTTAGCACCGACAAAATCAATTCCTAATGATACAATTCCAATCACGATTTCCGCGACGGGACTTGACACGGTTCACACCTCCGTCTATACCGGTAGGAAACTATACTCTGAACGTACGCTTCAAAGTAGTAAAAACCAATTTTTGGTCAACGCTCGTCAAGATACCATCAGTGATTTGACTGTGGAGACCCATGTCCCGAAAAACACGGAGGTTGTTTTTTCGATCATTGATGTTTCCAATGATCAAGTAAACGGCATTTATCCGCAATATTGGGATCGCGGCGCTTATAATAATCAAGCCATGAAAGAAAGCGATCCAAATTATCCGACGATCACCCATGATGAGGCAACCAACTATTACACCTTTGACTTTGGGACGACGAATCGACGCTACATCATTTCCTATCAGTACGCCAATGGTTGGCAGGAAATGAGTACGATATATGTGCCTGGTTTTGCAAAAGAGCCGTTATCAAATAATCAGCAAGGCTCAGCTACCATCTCCGTTTCCAATACGGCGACGGATATTATTGGGATTACTCAAAATACCGTGAATAATACAAAAAACATGACGCAGGTCAAGGTCACAACAAAAAATATCGATGATGGCTCGAAAAAGGTAGCCAATCCAACGATTCTTCTTAAATCATTGGGAAATACCAATGGTGAAATTGATCTAGGTTCAATCAATGTTTCGAATGTGCCAGATGACAGCTACGAAGTCAAAGAAGTTGACGGAGACGTACAGCTTGTCTTTTCAAACTATGTTCTAACGAAAAATATCGAAATCAGTTACAACGTACTTTCACAAAACGCCGGACAAATCTCAGCTTCAGCAACGATCGTTTCTGATACGATTGATACCTTGTCGGAAGCCAAACGGACGGCTACTTCGACGGTGACTAACCTGCAATTTTCGGCAGGTGACTCAAACGGGATCATTTACAAAACTAGTGCGTCACTTGATGTTTATAATACCGAAGAACCAACTCAGAAAATTGCAGGCGTTACATTGATGCTTTGGAATCAGTTGACTGGAGATGTCATTTCTGTTGTAACAGATGAGAAGGGAGAGTATCAATTAGCTGATATTTATACGGGGACCTATACGCTTTATGTTTCCTCCGTCCCAGAAGGCTACGTTGTGCCGCAGGAGCTTCAGCTTGGTAAAGAAATCCAAGTGAATCGGACAGGCAATCAGTTCTCAGTAGGCATCACACCAGAAGAAGATTTATCAACGATCGTCACGAAAGATAGTACGATCTACGTGGGAGACGAGTGGCATGCTGCAGATAATTTTGTCTCGGCAACAGACAAGCATGGCACTGGGATGTCCTTCTCGGAAATTACCGTCAACGGTGAGGTCGACACATCTAAAGTCGGCACTTATGAAGTCAAATACATGAATGGCAACGTGAGCGATACAGCGACGATCACTGTTGTTGCCAACCAAGAAACGGTGACAGCCAAAGACAGCACGTTATATGTGGGCGATGCATGGACAGCAGCAGATAATTTTCTATCGGCAACGGATAAAGATGGAAACGTCTTGTCACTAACAGAAGTGACCATTATCGGTGAAGTTGACACGGATACACCAGGAGAATACCAAGTTATTTATCGTAACGGCAAAACCGAAGCAACTGCTACGATCACGGTCTTAGCGGACCAAACTTCGGTCAAAGCCAAAGACAGTACCTTATATGTTGGGGATGACTGGCAAGCTGCTGATAACTTTGTTTCGGCAACGGACAAAACAGGAGCGAATGTCCCATTTTCAAATGTGACCGTTAGTGGAGCCGTGGATACTTCCAAAGAAGGTCAATATCCAGTGGTTTATCAAAACGGCAATCAAAAAGCAACAGCGACGATCACCGTGGTTGCCAATCAAGAAACAGTCGTTGCCAAGGATAGTACACTTTATGTGGGCGATGCATGGACAGCAGCTGATAATTTTGTTTCAGCAACAGATAAGAAGGGACAATCGTTAAGCTTGGCAGAAGTCACCACCAGTGGTGAAGTGGATACGAAAGTACCAGGAGAATACCAAATAACCTATCGCAATGGCAAAGCCGAAGCAACAGCGACGATCACTGTATTGGCAGATCAAACGAGTGTCAAAGCCAAAGACAGTACCTTATATGTTGGGGATGACTGGCATGCGGTTGATAACTTTGTCTCAGCCACAGACAAAACCGGAGCGAATGTCCCATTTTCAAATGTGACCGTTAGTGGAGCCGTTGATACTTCCAAAGAAGGTCAATATCCAGTGGTTTATCAAAACGGCAAAGTAAAAGCAACGGCGACGATTACGGTCGTTGCCAACCAAGAAACGGTAGTCGCCAAAGATAGTACGATTTACGAAGGCGATGACTGGCAAGTCGCCGACAACTTTGTGTCGGCAACAGACAAAGTCGGCAACGAAGTAAAACTGGCTGATATCACAACAGTAGGTACAGTCGACAGCGCCACACCAGGGAAATATGAAGTAATTTATCGCAATGGCAAAGCCGAAGCAACAGCGACGATCACCGTGTTAGCTGATCAAACATCAGTTAAAGCCAAAGATAGCACCTTATATGTCGGGGATGACTGGCATGCGGTTGATAACTTTGTCTCAGCCACAGACAAAACCGGAGCAAACCTACCATTTTCAGCAGTGACCGTCAGTGGCTCAGTTGATACGAGCAAAGAAGGTCAGTACAAAGTTACTTATAGCAATGGTAAAACAGAAGCTATTGCTACGATTACCGTGGTGGCTGACCAAGAAACGTTAGTTGCTAAAGACAGTACGATTTACGAAGGCGATGACTGGCAAGTCGCCGACAACTTTGTGTCGGCAACAGACAAAGACGGCAACGAAGTAAAACTGGCTGATATCACAACAGTAGGTACAGTCGACAGCGCCACACCAGGGAAATATGAAGTAATTTATCGCAATGGCAAAGCCGAAGCGACTGCCACGATCACCGTGTTAGCTGATCAAACGAGTGTCAAAGCCAAAGACAGTACCCTATACGTCGGCGATGACTGGCAAGCTGCCGACAACTTTGTCTCAGCCACAGACAAAACGGGAGCAACGGTTGAATTATCAGGAGTGATCGTTACTGGTACTGTCGATACCAATCAAGAAGGCACATACGAAGTCACTTATACGAATGGAAAAGTCAGCGATATAGCGACAATCACTGTGGTTGCTCACGAAGAAACGGTCGTAGCAAAAGATAGTACGATCTATGAAGGAGAGAAGTGGCAAGCCGTCGATAATTTTGTCTCGGCAACAGATAAAAGCGGACAAGCAGTCGATTATGATCAAGTATTGACTAGCGGTACAGTCAATACTGATGTGCCTGGAAAATACCAAGTAACCTATCGCAACGGTAAAGCCGAAGCCACTGCCACGATCACCGTGTTGGCAGACCAGACCTCTGTGACTGTGAAAGATAGCGTGATTTATGTCGGTGACAACTGGACAGCTGCCGACAATTTTGTCTCCGCTACAGATCGTGACGGTAAGTCACTCGCATTGGAGCAACTGCTGGTGGACGGTTCGGTTGATACGAAGAAAACGGGCACCTATCAAGTCAACTATTCAATCGTAACCGATGAAGCAGCAACTCCTAACTTTTTCGCACGCTTATTTGGTACTGACTCACAAGAAGCAGTCACCGCCACAGCGACGATCAAAGTCATTGAAAAAGCAGAAGAACCAGAGGAGGAAGATCAGCAACCAGAGAAAGATGATTCTGACAAAGGGCAAGAAAAACCAACGGATGCAGGTCAGCCTGGCAAACAAAGCAAAGCGACCGCAAAGGACAAACGGGTGTTACCAAAGACCGGTACAGCCATCACTCAAGGCTATTCGATTGCAGGAGCAAGCCTTGTGGCACTAGCGGGGATCTTCTTCTTTCGTAAAAAACACACGAACAAAAGCAGAAAAACGAAATAAATCGCAATGACACTAGCAGCGGCTATCCTTAATGATAGCCGCTGTTTTTGGTTTATTTTCTAAAAAAAAACCTGCACTATTGCGGTTTTCTTGTCTGATAAGCAGACGTATAAAGAAGATATAAAGACTCTAGCAGAAGATTTACACTATTTTTATTTCTTTTTGCGTATGCTTACGTCATGAAGGAGTGAAGAATATGAATCTTGTTTTAGGAATAATCGGAGTGATCGTAATGATCTATCTCTTTTGGTATTTGTTTGAGGGGGGAGAACGATGAGTAGCTATTTTGTGCAAGGCTTTTTATTTTTACTGATCTTACTAGCAGCAGCGGTTCCTTTGGGCTGGTATATCAAAGAAATCATGCAAGGAAAAACACCGCGATTTGTCCGCTTTATTCAACCCATTGAACGGTTGACCTATCGAGTGATTGGTTCAGTCAGCAAAAAAGAAATGACTGCTAAAACCTATTTATTTTCAGTCTTGGTCGTCAGTGTCTTTTCCATCATCGGCTTGACCGGATTATTGATGGTCCAGCACTGGTTACCGCAAGGGGCAGCCGTTGAGAATATGTCCTTTGACTTAGCATTGAACACAGCCGTCAGTTTTGTGACGAACACGAACTGGCAAGCTTACGCTGGGGAAGAAGCACTGACCAATCTTTCCCAAGCATTAGGATTAACGGTGCAAAATTTCTTATCTGCGGCAGTCGGACTAGCCGTACTGTGTGCCTTGATTCGTGGGCTGCAACAAAAACAAAAACGAACTGTAGGAAATTTTTGGCAAGACATCACCCGTTCTTTGCTCTATATTCTTTTACCACTTTCATTGATGTTAGCGATCTTGCTCCTGTCTCAAGGCGTCGTCCAAACGTTGAGCAGCGGCGTGGAAGTCAATGGATTTGAAGGGGAATCCTTTTGGATGGCGCTCGGACCGGTAGCGAGTCAAATCGCCATCAAGCAATTAGGGACCAACGGCGGCGGCTTCTTTGGCGCCAACTCTGCCCATCCATTTGAAAACCCAACGATGCTCAGTAATTTTTTAGAAAACTTAGCGATCTTGTTGCTGCCAGCTGCTTTGATTTTTGCCTTTGGCTTTTGGATCAAAGAGTGGAAACAAGGACGTACGATCTTGATCACCGCAACCGTCTTTTTGATTCTAGCTTTTATTGGCGTAGTGATCAGTGAAGGTTATGGACCGCAATTCAGTCAAGTGCTTGGGAATGCCAATTTAGAAGGCAAAGAAGTACGTTTCGGTGTCGGTTGGTCGAGTCTCTGGGCAGTGAGTACCACCGCTGCTTCCAGTGGATCAGTCAATGCCATGCTGGATAGTTTCACACCACTCGGGGGTGCGATTCCGATGTTCTTGATGCAGCTGGGAGAAATCATCTTTGGCGGTGTTGGTAGCGGGCTTTATGGCATGATCGCTTTTCTATTATTGACGGTCTTTATCGCTGGTTTATTAGTCGGACGAACACCCGAATATATCGGCAAAAAAATCGAAGCTTTTGACATTAAAATGACGAGTATCGTTATTTTGACGCCATTGCTACTGACGCTTTTCGGGGCTATGTTGATGACCTTACATCCTGACATCATGAGCTGGCTAACCAACCAAGGCGCCCATGGCTTTAGCGAACTGTTGTATGCAGCAACTTCTTTCAGCAACAACAACGGGAGTGCCTTTGGCGGCTTGACCGCAGATACTGTTTTCCTAAATAGTTTGGGTAGTATCTTGATGTTCGTTTCACGTTTCGTTCCCATCGCAGCCATTTTGTATCTCGCAGAAAACATGGGTGCCAAAAAGAAAACCGTTCGTAATGAAGGAACCTTGTCAACCACGAGTCCAGTCTTTGTCACGATGCTGATCATTGTGATCATCGTGATCGGTGCACTGAGCTTTTTACCAGCGATGGCTTTAGGACCAATCGCAGACTTTTTTACAACGAAATAGGAGAGAAAAAAAATGAAAAAATCTATCAATGGGCGATCGGCGAATCCTTTAAGAAATTGGACCCTCGCCAACAAATCAAAAACCCCGTGATGTTTGTAGTTTATTTAGGGGCGATCTTGACAACGATTTTATGTTTTCAAGAACAAACGGTCCCGTTGTGGTTTAGCATCAGTGTGACTGTCTTCTTATGGTTGACTATATTGTTTGCCAATTTTGCCGAAGCAGTGGCAGAAGGGCGCGGCAAAGCACAAGCGGATAGTTTGAAGCAAGCAAAAAAAGAAATCATGACCTACAAAGTCATGTCCTTGGAAGATGTCGCCAAAGAGGCTTTTATCGAAGTCCGTTCTTCAGATTTGAAAAAAGGCGACTTGGTTTATGTTCCTTCTGGCGAACAAATTCCTGCCGATGGGGACGTCGTTGAAGGTGCTGCTTCGGTGGACGAAAGTGCCATCACAGGAGAATCAGCACCTGTCATTCGTGAGTCTGGTGGCGACCGCAGTGCAGTCACGGGAGGAACGTTAGTCGTTTCCGATTACTTGGTCATCAAAGTGACCGCTGAAAATGGTCATTCTTTTTTGGATAAGATGATTGCGATGGTGGAAGGGACACAGCGGAAAAAAACACCCAATGAGATTGGCCTGCAGCTGTTCTTAGTGACACTGACCATCATCTTCTTGGCTGTTTCCATCACATTGATTCCCTTTACTGATTTTAGCAGTCAGTTATCTGGTCGGGGAACGGCGATTTCCAGTGTGATCGTGATCGCTTTATTGATTTGTCTTGCACCAACCACGATCGGCGCCTTGATTTCCTCGATTGGGATCGCTGGAATGAGTCGTTTGACCAAAGAAAACGTCATCGCCATGAGTGGACGCGCAATTGAAGCAGCAGGAGATGTGGATGTTTTGCTGCTGGATAAAACAGGAACCATTACTCTGGGAAACCGCCGTGCCAGTGAGTTCTTGCCAGTACCGGGGGTCACCGCTAAAGAGTTGGCAGATGCAGCGCAGTTGGCATCTTTTGCCGATGAAACGGCAGAAGGACGCAGTATCGTGATTTTAGCCAAAGAAGCCTTCAATATTCGTGAACGGGAATTTCAGCAAGCCGATGTTCATTGGATCGATTTTAGTGCCAAAACACGGATGTCTGGGATCGACTATCGTGGTGATGAGATCCGTAAAGGAGCTGCGGATACGATCAAGCAATATGTGACGGCAAAAGGGCAGACCTATCCCACGGCATGTGACGAGATCGTAGAAAAAGTCGCAAAGGCTGGTGGAACTCCATTGGTCGTAGTGAAAAATGGCCAAGTACTCGGGGTCGTTTATTTAAAAGACATCGTGAAAAACGGGGTTAAAGAAAAATTTGCCGACATGCGCAAGATGGGTATCAAAACGATCATGATCACTGGGGACAACCCTTTGACGGCAGCTGCTATTGCCGCCGAAGCGGGCGTCGATGATTTCTTAGCCGAAGCAACACCAGAAAACAAAATGAACCTGATTCGCGAATATCAGGAAAAAGGGCATTTGGTGGCGATGACGGGGGATGGAACCAACGATGCACCCGCACTCGCCCAAGCCGATGTGGCAATGGCGATGAACACTGGTACGCAAGCAGCCAAAGAAGCGGGCAATATGATCGATCTTGATTCCAGCCCGACCAAATTACTGCAAGTAGTCCAAATTGGTAAACAGCTGCTGATGACCCGTGGGGCTTTGACGACCTTTAGTATCGCAAATGATATCGCCAAATATTTCGCAGTGATCCCTGTTCTGTTTTATGCGATTTATCCAGAACTCGCAGCGCTGAATATCATGAATCTTGGCAGTCCCTTAACGGCGATTTTGTCCGCAGTCATCTACAATGCAGTCGTGATCATCGCCTTGATCCCTCTGGCGTTGAAAGGGGTCAAGTACCAAGAAAAACCAGCCAGCCAAATGCTGCGGCACAATCTGGTCGTCTACGGCCTAGGCGGCATCATCGCACCATTCATTTGCATCAAGCTAGTAGATTTGCTTTTGTCAGCTGTTCTGCTATAAGAAAAATCCATCAGAGTCAAGGAGTCATTTAGGAGGAAAACATGATGAAGAACACCCTCTTTGCCAGTATCAAATTTTTACTATTTAGTACCGTGCTATTTGGCGGTCTCTATACATTGTTGGTCACTGGAGTCGGACAAGTCTTTTTTGCCCATCAAGCCAACGGCAGTCAAATCGTGGAAGACGGAGCGATCAAAGGATCTGAGCTAATTGCGCAACCTTTTGACCAAGCAGGTTACTTCCAAGGGCGTGATCAAAATGTTTCACAATTGTCGCCCTATGATACGACCCAAAAAAAGACTGTAGCTGAGCGGACAGCGGCGTTACTTGCAGAAAACCCAACCCAAACCAGTGTGCCGATTGATCTCGTGACCGCTTCGGGTAGTGGCGTTGATCCTGATATCAGTGTCGAAGCGGCACTTTTTCAACTGCCGCGGATCGCTGACACAAGAGGCATCGATGAACAAACAATTCATGATATAATAAACAGGAATAAAGTAGCTGATTTGTTCTCCACGAGAGAATATGTCAATATTATGGCCTTGAATCAGCAGCTCGATCAATTACCCGAAGAATAGGGGGAAGCATCTATGAGTGAAAACAACCAGCAGACGATCCCAGAAGAGATGCTGCTGCAAGCGGGCTTTGGACCTAAACGTGGCAAGCTACGGGTATTTTTCGGTTTTGCTGCCGGTGTTGGAAAAACCTATACGATGTTAACTGAAGCCCATGAGTGTTTACTCATGGGCAAAAATGTGGTGATCGGCTATATCGAACCCCACAAACGTCCCGATACCAATCGATTGCTTGAAGGGTTACCACAAGTACCATTAAAGCAATACCAACACAAGCAATTGACCCTTTATGAGCCAGATATCGATCGACTGATCCAACTAAAACCAGATATCGTCTTGATCGATGAGTTGGCACATACCAATCCCATTGGTGCGCGAAACAAAAAACGTTACCAAGATGTCGATGAATTACTGAATGCAGGAATCACCGTCTACACGACCATCAATGTCCAGCATATCGAAAGTCTGAATGATATCGTGGAAAAGGTCACGGAAGTGGAAGTCAGAGAAACGGTCCCTGACACCTTTTTCCAGCACGCCAGCTTGCGGGTGGTGGATGTTGAACCAGACGAACTGATCGATCGATTAGAACAAGGAAAAATCTATGCCGACGAAAATGCCAAACGAGCGCTAAAAAACTTTTTTACGCCAGAAAAACTTGATCATCTGCGGGGATTAGCGATCCAAAAAGCTTCCAATCATATCAATCAAATGAACGGCGGTCGAAAACGAGTCCAAAGCAAGCTTTTGACGATCATTGATGATCGCTTGCCGAAAATGGCAGAGAAATGCATTCGTTGGACCGCCCGCTTAGCCCAAGGAGTGGGTGCCGAATGGACGGTTATCCAAGTTCGATCGTTAGATGATACACCTACCGAGGTGCCATTGGCAGAGCGTTTGGGAGCAGAAGTCATCAACATCGAAGCGGATGACAGTTTTGAGACCATCGTAGAGTATGCCAAAATGACGGGTGCCAGTGACATTATCATGGGGAAACAGGTTTCTCAGAAGTGGTTCCAAAAATTGTTTGTCGAGGATTTAGAAGACCGCTTGATTCGGCGCCTTGATGATATTGAGATCCATTTGATTCCTTTTAAAGAAAAAATGCAGCGACCACGGCTGACGTTTTCGCAATTATTTGAAGGCGGTGGTCGAGATTTCACCTTGACCTTTGGGCTGATCATGCTCGCCACCATAGTGACAGAAGGCATGCAATACTTACATTTCGGCGATCAGAATTTGATGCTGGTTTATATCTTTTTTGTTCTCTTAGTGGCACGTTACACGAGTGGCTATCTATGGAGTGCCATGGCATCGATCATTAGTGTCCTTTCTTACAACTGGTTCTTTGTCGAACCTTTGTATTCCTTGACGGTCTATAAAGCAGGCTATCCAATCACATTAGTGATCATGCTGATCGTTGCCTTGATGATCAGTAACTTGATGGTTCGATTGAAGACCCAAGCAGAAAATGCCAAGGAAAAAGAGCATCAAATGGAGATATTGTATGAACTGAACAAACAATACATGGAAACACGGAATGAGCAAGAAATCTATGAAAGTACGACCACCTATTTGGCACGCTTACTCCAGCGAGAAGTGGCGTTATATGACAGAGAAGGTCATTTAAGAAGTCTGCATTCATCAAGAGAAACACTGTCTCAACTGACTGGCAAGGATGAGAAAGCCGTCGCTTTTTGGGTCGTGAAAAATCAAAAAGAAGCCGGTCGCGGTACAGATACGCTGATTGGTGCCAATGGATTTTACTTGCCGATCGTTTTAAACGGCAAACCACTAGGCGCCCTTGGGGTAGAACGCAACGAGGAGCATCAGTTGGCCAATAGTCAGTTGAATTATCTGCGCCTTGTGATCACCCAAATCGCGACCGTGTTGGAGCAAGTCTCACTGGCGAGTGAGAAAGAACAGATCCAATTGGAAAACGAACGGGAAAAAGTCCGCAGCAACCTACTGCGTGCGGTTTCTCATGACTTGCGGACGCCACTGACGACGATTTCTGGCATAGCCGAAACATTGAGCGAAACCGAAGGCGTGATCAAAATGGAAACGAAACAAAAACTGCTAGGGGATATCCAAAGTGAATCCCAGTGGTTGATCCGTATGGTCGAAAACTTACTGTCGGTGACCCGCATCAATTTGACTAATATGGCGGTCAAGCGTAGTGAAGAACCGATCGAAGAAATTATCGAAGCGGTTTTGACGCACCTGAAAAAAGTCTATCCGCAACAAAAAATCATCGTGAAGATGCCCGATCAGCTGATTTTTGTCAAAGTCGATCCAATCTTGATCGAACAAGCCTTGTTTAATTTGATTGAAAATGGGGTTCGCCATGGAACCGCCGATACACCGATATTCTTGCGAGTTTCTCAAGAGCAGGATGTGGTCATTGAAATCGAAAACCAAGGGGAGATCCCCTTAGGACAATACCAAAAAATCCAAGCGAATTTAACCAATGACACCGAAGTGCCGGTGGATTCAAAAAATGGATTAGGTATCGGACTGAGTATCGTGAAAACCATCATCCATGCCCATGAAGGCAAATTAGCAATCGAAACGAAAACCGGCAGTACGATCTTTCGTATTTATTTAAAGCAGTAAGGAGGGAGAACATGCAGCGACATTTTTTATTGATTGAAGATGATTCGAATATTGTTGATTTTATGGAGGTCGTCTTGCAAAGAGAGCATTACAACTTTACGTCAGTCGGCACGGGCATGGAGGCATTGATGCTCTTGCAGGAAGAAACCATCGACTTCATCTTGCTGGATCTGGGCTTACCGGACATTGATGGTATGGAGCTGTTGAAAATCATTCGTAAGCGCATGAACACACCGATCATCGTGATCTCTGCCCGCAAAGATGAACGAGACAAAGTGCAAGCGTTAGACCTCGGTGCCGATGATTATGTAACAAAGCCCTTCAGTACCAATGAGTTATTTGCCCGTATCCGCACGGCATTACGGCACAAAGAGTCAGCTGCCTTTAGCAGCAGCCCGATTCTCGTAAATAAGGAGTTAACGATCGATTTTGAGAAAAAAATCCTGTACAAGAATCAAAATGAGATCCATTTGACCAAAAATGAATACCGCATCATGGCAGTAATGTTCAAGAATTTAGGCAAAGTCGTCACTTACGATACCCTGACCAGCGAGGTCTGGGGACCTTTTGCAGCGGATGCACAAACCTTGCGAGTCAATATTTCAAATATTCGCAAGAAAATCGAAACCAATACGCTGCAGCCAGAATATTTGATCACTGAAATCGGTGTCGGGTATCGCTTGCGGGAGTATCCAGCAGAATAGCGGGCGTCATAGGAAATAAGGAGGAAAAACGTGCAGCGGCTCTTGGGGCGCTGCACGTTTCTATTTTTTGTTAATTGCGAAGAGACGTTGAACTGATTGCTTCTCCATAGATGATTTGAAACTGTGGGTAAACAAGTAGGTTGGTTGTTAACTAAAATTTCTTTTCATTCTGATCATTTTGTGTTTATATCATAGTATAAAGTAAAAAAGGAGAGTATTATGGCAGGAATTAGAGACGTCGCAAAACGAGCGGGTGTATCGATCGCAACTGTATCGAGGGTGCTCAATGAAGATCCTACGTTATCTGTCACGCAAGAAACAAAAAATAAGATCAACGAAGCCGTGGAATATTTTCACTATAGTAAGAAGAAAGTACCTGTGAAAAAGGCAATGAATATTGCAGTGGTATCCACTGTTTCGGAAGAAGCTGAATTAGAAGATCCCTATTTTCGGGCGATTCGTCGTGGCATTCAAGCACAAGCAGAGCAAAATAAGTTTCGCATAAAAAAAACGTATTATATGTCTGAACGCCCCGTTGCCATTGAGGAGCTGAAAGAGTATCAGGGCGTCCTTGTCATTGGTCAAGTCTTGCCAACTTTTTTAGCAAAGATCGCAGCAGTCAATCCTCATATCGTCGTGATCGATGATCCATCTTTGTCTTCAGAATGGGATGCGGTATATACGGATTTCTCTATAGCAGCAACCGAGCACTTAGAGCGTTTGTATAAAAAAGGGCATCGAAATATCGCTTTTATTGGGGGATATCGGGTACGTTTGGATGCATCCAGTGAGAAACATCAATCGCCAGATGATATGCGGATGAACACCTATGTGTATTGGATGAAAGAAAAAGGATTGGAAGAATACATCAATGTCTACCTAGAAGGATGGAACACATTAGACGGTATCAAAGCCACTGAGCAATTGCTTGAACAATGCAAAGAGAGCCTTCCCTCAGCTATTATGGTCGCAAATGATTCGATTGCAGTTGGTACATATCGCTCCTTGCAAAAACGTGGGTATCGGATACCAGAAGATATTTCAGTAGTCAGTTTCAATAATATCGAAGTTGCAGAATTTTTGACCCCTTCTTTAAGTACCGTTGCCATCGATATGGAAGAACTGGGAAAAATTGCTTTACGGATGGTAGAAGAGCGGATCAAAGGCATTCGTCAAGTACCTGTTAAAATCATGGTGGCCAGTAAGATGATCGTCAGAGAAAGTGAAAAAGAAAGAGATTAATATTCAAGGTAAACACTGCGAAGTGTTTACCTTTTTATTTTAGTTAAAATGTATTGACAAACTGATTAGTAAACAGTATATTTGTTTTGTGGAAAGAAAGCGGATACATGAATCAGAACTAGAGGAGGAATGAAAGATGAATTGTTTCAAGAGAGTAACACTTGTTAGTTTGAGTCTTTTAGGAACTTTGGTTTTAGGAGCTTGTGGTAATGGCAACGGTGATAGTGGTGGTCAAGTCACGTTAAGTTATGCGAGTTGGGATACTGAACAAGCACCGGGACTGCGAAAAATGCTTGATGCTTTTGAAGAACAAAACCCAGATATTAAAGTCGAAATGGAAACCACCCCATGGGATCAATATTGGGTGAAGCTTGAAGCTGCTACTACTGGAGGAAATATGCCTGATATTGTCACGATGCATTCAACTGAATCATACAAATATATGTCTCAATCGATGCTGATGGGGCTAAATGAATTGATTGCAGAAAATAACATTGACATGACAAACTTCACCGAAGGAATCGCAGAGTCTTATACGTATGAAGAAGAACTTTACGCGATTCCTAAAGATGCCTCCGTTATTGGATTGTGGTACAACAAAGAGCTCTTTGATCAAGCAGGAATTGCATATCCAGACGCAACGTGGACATGGGATACATTGAAGGAAGCAGCTGTTCAGTTAACAGATGAAGAAGCAGGTATTTATGGATTTGCTGCGGATAATTCAACAGAGGGAGGCTATTGGCCATTTATTTATCAAAATGGTGGAGAAGTCTTTATTGATGAGAATACGAAATCGGGAATGAATAGCGAAGAAGTACAAGATGCATTAAGGTATTATATTGATTTTTATCTAAATGATCAGTCATCACCTTCAGCGAAAGAATTGCAAGATACGAATAAAGTTGGTCGTTTTCAAGCAGGAAGATTGGCGATGATCGTGGAGGGCAACTGGCAAACACCAGGTTTTTTAAAGAATGAATACTTGGCTGAACATGCGAATGTTGCCGTTTTACCTAAAGGAAAAGAAAATGCGACGATCACAAATGGTTTAGGTTGGGCAGCTAGTGTCAATACCAAGCATCCTGAAGAAACAAAAAAATTATTAGCATTCTTGGCAAGTGAAGAAGCCAACCAAATTCAAGCAGAAACAGGGGCATCGATCCCAGCGCTAAAAGGATTTGAGGAAGTTTGGGCAAGTTCTGCGGATACTTTCAATTTAAGTGTTTTTGCAGAAATGCTAGAGTATGGCGTGCCTCGTCCTTATAACAAAAATGGCTTGAATGCGGAAAAAATAGAGACAGAAATTATGAACCGGGTATTTTCTGGAGAATTAAGTGTCGAGGAAGGGACTGCACAGATTGCGGAAGAAGTTGATGCAATTTTAGCTGAAAGTAATTGATTAAAACGGAAAATTAGCTAATCAACTCACCTAAACAAAAGGAGACCTCTATGAAAAATCGTATGCTTGGAAATTACCAGAAAGACCACCTTTTCTGGGGATACTTATTTATTCTCCCAACAGCAGTCGGATTGATTTTATTGAATATTTGGCCAGCGATCCAAACAATCATTCTAAGTTTTCAACGAACAATTGGTTTTGGTAACACCGAGTGGATCGGCTTAGCCAACTATCAGAAACTTTTGACGGATCGAGAGGTGTTGCAATCCTTGATCAATACCTTGATCTATGCAGTGGTATCAATTCCATCAATCATAGTGTTATCACTTTTAGTCGCGGTCCTAATGAATAAGAAAATCAAAGGCGTGTCGATTTATCGAACGATTTATTTTCTACCTGTAGTTGCAGCCCCCTCTGCAGTCGCCATGATCTGGCGTTGGATGTTCAATTATGATTATGGATTAGTCAACGAGCTTTTATCAAAAGTTGGTCTAACGGGTCCAGCATGGCTTAGCGATCCGAATGTTGCGATTTATTCCGTCATTATTGTTGGAATATGGAGTGCTATTGGCTACAACATGGTGCTTTTCTTAGCTGGACTACAGGAGATACCCAAAGATTACTATGAGGCAGCTGATATCGATGGAGCTTCTTCATGGCAGCAATTTTTTCAAATCACTTTACCGCTTGTGACACCAACGCTATTCTTTGTCGTGGTCACAACGGTTATCAATGCCTTTCAAGTATTCGATGTGATTTTTATGATGATCGCACCTTCAAGTGAGGCAATGCTGAAGACACAATCATTAGCATACTTGTTCTACAAACATTCCTTTATCTTAAATGATAAAGGGTATGGTTCAGCAATCGTCGTCTTTCTTCTATGTATTATTTTGCTGATCACAGCACTACAAATGAAGTTGCAAAAAAAATGGGTCAACTACTAAAAGGAGGTTTCTTGATGCAACGAATTAGCAAGAATTGGCTTATCCATCTACTTTTGATCAGTGGCGGAATAATTATGGCATTGCCTTTTGTATGGATGATTCTGACTTCTGGAAAAACACTTGTTGAATCGACTCAGATTCCACCAACATGGTTTCCTAAATCCTTTCAACTTTCAAATTATCAGGCAGTTTTAAATCTTTTACCCTTTGGTGCCTTCTATCTCAATACTTTTTTGATGGTCATTGGACGTGTGATCGGTTCCGTTTTATTTTCAGCGATGGCAGCATATGCCTGCGCACGCTTGCGCTTCCCCGGACGAGATATTTTTTTTGCTCTAGTCCTTATCCAAATGATGATTCCCGCATCAATCTTTATCACACCCCAATATTTATTAGCGCAAAGATTAGGAATTCTAAATTCAGTACCGGCATTGATATTGCCAGGTGTTGTCAGCGCTTTTGGAACCTTTTTACTTAGACAGTTTTTTCTAGGCTTACCAAGTGAGCTGGAGGAAGCAGCCCACCTTGAAGGAGCAAATGTATGGACGATCTTTTTCAAAATCATGCTGCCATTGGCGAAATCCGGGTTGATCGCACTAGGTATTTTTACAACCCTCTTTGCTTTCAAAGATTTAATGTGGCCACTGATCGTCAATACATCAATTCGACAAATGCCATTGGCAGCAGGGTTAGCCAATCTTCAGGGACAATATGCGACCAATTTCCCACAATTGATGGCAGGCTCGCTACTAGCGATTTGGCCCATGGTTGCTGTCTTTATCATTTTTCAACGTAAATTTATTGAAGGAATTGCCACTACTGGCGGTAAATTATAAAAGAATGGAGCAATAGAAAATGACAAAAATCACCTTTATCGGAGCAGGAAGCACTATTTTCGCTAAAAATGTTCTAGGAGATGCAATGTTGACCCCGAGCTTAGCAGATTCCCACATCGCCCTTTACGACATCGATGAGAAACGACTTCGTGAATCCGAAGCAATGTTAAAGACGATCAATAAAAATGCCAATCAAAACCGAGCGGAAATACAGGTCTATCATGATCGCAAAGAAGCACTAAGAGATGCCGACTTTGTAGTAAACGCCATTCAAGTTGGTGGCTACAAACCTTCCACCGTCATTGACTTTGAGATACCGAAGAAATATGGCTTACGCCAAACAATAGGTGACACGATGGGCATTGGCGGAATATTTCGGACGTTGCGTACGTTACCAGTCATGTTGGAATTTGCTCGAGAAATGGAGGAAGTTTGTCCAAATGCATGGTTGCTGAATTATACGAACCCGATGGCAATGCTGACGATGGGGGTATTGAAAGCAACATCCATCAAAACGGTTGGGCTTTGTCATAGTGTGCAAGTATGTGTTCCAGAATTATTCGAGCATTTAGGGATCAAAGAACAATATGATCTGGCTGACTTCCAGTGGAAAATTGCTGGGATCAATCATATGGCATTTTTATTGGAAATTACCAAAGATGGGGAAGATTTCTATCCAACGATCCGTCAGTTGGCTGAAGAGAAAGAAAATCCTCACCGTGATTCAGTCCGCTTTGAATTGATGAAACGTTTTGGCTATTATATTACAGAATCTAGTGAGCACAATGCCGAGTATCACCCTTATTTCATTAAATCAAAATACCCAGAATTGATCGACGAACTGGGGATTCCGTTGGATGAATATTTAACCCGTTGCGAAAATCAGATTCGCGATTGGGAAACGATGCGGGAGGATATCGTCGATAATGGCGATTTGACCCATAAGAGAAGTCGAGAATACGCCTCTTATATCATGGATGCCATCAAGAGCGGCAATCCAACCGTTATTGCTGGAAATGTTTTGAATAAAGGCTTGATCACCAATTTACCAGAGGATGTCTGTGTGGAAGTTCCATGTTTGGTGGATAAGAACGGCATCCAACCAACCTACGTCGGCGCTTTACCAACGCAGCTTGCTGCATTGAACCGAACCAACATCAATGTGCAAGAATTGACTGTCGAAGCAGCGTTGACCCTTGAGAAAGACAAAATTTATCAAGCAGCTTACCTCGATCCTCATTTATCATCAGAGTTATCATTGGCAGACATTACCCAATTAGTCGATGATTTGATCGAAGCCCATGGGGATTATTTACCAGATTATCACTGATAAAAAATGGACGCGCAGTTTTCTTTACGAATACTGATAGCGCCAACATTTCTTTGGTTTTTTGAAGAGATATGGCAAAAGAGTTGTTGACAACCAAATTGGTCAAAGCTATAATCGGACTTAGGATTGCTACTGAAAAGGCGACACCGACAAAATATACACTAGCTTATTTATGCTCGGAGTGTATATTTTTGTCGGTTTTTTTGTCTGTTTGAAGGGGGGAGAAAAGATGAAACCAATCACGATCTACAATAACAATGCCGTCCTCGTGGAGGATAATGGCACAGAATGTGTAGTGATTGGCAACGGTGTTGGTTTCGGTGTAAAAGGCAGTGGGGTGATTGATCAAACGAAAATTGATAAAAAATATGTCTTAGATGCAGAATTTACCCAAAACAAATTTGGGTCGCTGATGGCAGGAATGGATGAACGGCATGTGATTCTGACCGCCAAAATTATTGAAGAAGCAGAAAAGGATCTTGCACGAACATTTGATTCCAGCATCTATCTATTTCTTGGTGATCATATTAATTACGCAATTGAGCGTAATCTTAAAGGAGAAGCGATCACCAATGACTTAATGTGGGAAATCAAAAAATATTACCCACGAGAATTTGCAGCAGCAAAGCGATCGTTGCAGTTTATTGAACGATCAGAGAAGATTCGTTTTATTGAAGATGAAGCTGGCTTTATAGCCCTGCATTTTGTAAACGCTAGCTCAAGTTCACGCTTTAAAAATGAGACGATTTTTACGACAAAAGTAATTGCAGAGATTGTTCAGATCGTGGAGTATGATTATGGGATGAAGTTGGATGAGACGTCCATGAACTATGACCGATTTTTGACCCATATACGCTATTTTGTAAGCCGAATTTTTTCAGAAAGTAAAGAAGTAAAAGATGAAACTGATTTATTGCAACATGTAAAGCAATTATATCCGAAAGCTTACCAAACTGGCTTGAAAATCAAGAAGCATATTGCTGGTCAATATAAAGTGAAAATTACAGATTCAGAATTGTTATATTTTGTCATTCATATTAATCGAGTGACCACAAGAGAACTAGATTAAATGTTTTGTTACCGAATGGGCAAGACCAAATAAAGATTGAGCCAAATATAGGCTTAGTTTTTATTTGGTCTGTTTTATTTATAAGGAGGAAAAAAATGACTAAGTATCAAGAGCTTGCACAGAATATCGTTGAAAATATTGGAGGAACGTCAAATATTGAGTCTGTAACGAATTGCATGACACGGTTACGATTCGTATTAAAAGATAATTCAAAAGTCAAAGAAGATCATCTTAAAGCAACACCAGGTGTTCAAGGAACAGCATTAAAAGGCGGACAATATCAGGTTATTATTGGAACAGATGTAGCAAATGTTACGGAAGAAATCAACAAAATGGGGAACTTTGGAAGTGATTCTTCAGAACCAACATCACCGAAAGAAGAAAAAGTCATCAATCGAGTTTTAGGAGCGATCACCTCAATTTTCCAACCGATTATTCCAGCAATCTGTGGGGCAGGAATGTTAAAAGCTGTTTTAGCTTTACTTGTTTTCTTTGAGGTATTAAACGCAGAAGCTCAAACGTATCAGCTTTTAAGTTTACTAGCCGATTCAGCATTTTATTTTCTTCCAGTAATGTTAGCCGTAACAAGTGCACAATACTTTAAAGCGAATCCATTTTATGCAGCGGTTTTAGGCGCAATGCTGATTCACCCAGCTTTTACTGCTATGGTTGCAGCTGGTGAACCTATTTCATTTGCAGGTCTTTCTGTCAGAGCTGTATCCTATGGTTCGGCAGTTGTACCGCCAATTTTGATTGTATGGGCAATGGCGCACATTGAACGTTTAGCAAAAAAAATATCGCCTAATCCTGTGAAGATTTTTCTGGTCCCATTATTGGTTTTCTTGGTTACGGCTCCGTTAGCTTGGATCATTATCGGTCCACTAGGAGCATTAGTTGGTGATGTGTTATTAGTAGTCTTTGAATTCTTCAATGAACAAGCACGCTGGGTTTTACCAGTCCTGATGGGGGCGTTCACCCCATTTTTCGTCATGACAGGGATGCATTACAGTTTTATGCCTGTTCAACTAGCACAATATGCCACATTGGGCTATGGAACGTTATTAGGACCGGGAATGTTGGCATCAAATATTGCTCAGTCGGGTGCTTCACTGGCAGTAGCATTAAAAACCAAAGATAAAGTGATGAAGCAAACGGCTTTTTCGGCTAGTACTACAGCGCTATTTGGAATCACCGAACCTGCTTTGTATGGGGTGACGATGAAACTAAAAACGCCTTTATGGGTCGTGGTAGCCTCTGGAGGAGTAGCTGGTTTATGGGCAGGTTTGACCAACATGCGAACTTATGCATCAGCAACTGCAGGTGTTTTGGCGTTGCCAGTCTATTTAACGGATGATCTGTCAAATATCGTTAACGCAGTGATTTGTATTGTTATTGCATTCGCAATGTCCTTTGCACTTACTTTGTTTTTTGTGAATGCAGAAGGAAAGAAAAAAGCAGTAGTGTCTTCACAAAGTCAAACGTTAAATCCGAATCAGGTTGCTGAACCACTTCGACCATTACGGACACCTTTAGAGATCAGCAGTCCTTTGGCAGGGGATCGGTTGGCGACTCATGAAATTCCTGATAGTGTATTTGCCAATGAGATTATGGGGAGAACAGTGGCTATTCAACCTAAAAACGGTCAAGTAGTTGCCCCATTTGATGGTGAAGTAGTGACGATTTTTCCCACCAATCACGCAATTGGGATCAAAAATAAGCAAGGAGTTGAGCTGTTGATCCACATTGGGATCGATACGGTCGAACTTGATGGCAAAGGTTATACTGCAGCAATCAAAGTAGGAGATACCTTTAAAAAAGGCGATTTGCTAGTAACCTTTGATCCAGAATATATTACTAGTCAAGGATATTCAACAGTGACACCGATCGTAGTGACAAACACAGCAGATTTTACAGACGTTATTGTCCATTCTGAGGATGAAACCATCAAGCAGGGTGATGTTTTAGTATCGATTTTTGAATAAAGAGGGGACAAACATGGCAAAATTTCCAGAAACTTTTTTATGGGGTGGTGCGATTGCCGCCAATCAAGCAGAAGGTGCCTTCAACGAGGATGGCAAAGGACTTTCCATTCAAGATTTCTTATCAAATGGAGTCACAAGGCCACTAGATCCTGAACTAAATCCGCAAAACTTAAAACTAGAAGGCATCGATTTTTATCATCGTTATCGAGAAGATATTCAAATGTTCGCTGAGATGGGCTTTCAAGTCTTACGATTCTCGATTGCTTGGACACGAATTTTCCCTAATGGCAATGAAGAAAAACCAAATGAAGCTGGATTGCAGTTCTATGAAGAGGTGATCGATTGCTGCTTATCTCATGGGATCGAACCGCTAATTACACTTTCTCATTATGAAACACCTTATTTCCTTACAAAAAGTTACGATGGTTGGCGTAATCGGGCATTGGTAGACTACTTTAATCGTTTTTGTCGGACTGTGTTTACTCGTTACCAAGGGAAAGTGAAATATTGGTTAACTTTCAATGAAATCAATGCGCTTTGGAATTTTCCCTTAATGGGAGCAGGAGTAATGACAAAAAAAGATTGCTTATCTAAGCAAGATCTCTTTCAAATAGCACATCACGAGCTTGTTGCCAGTGCCCAAGCAGTCAAAACCGCCCATGAAATTGATCCACAGATGCAGGTAGGGAATATGGTGTTAGGGATCTATAATTATCCGATGACTTCAAACCCGAAAGACACCTTGGCTGTTTTGGAGGCGGATAAAAACTTAAACTATTTTATGGATGTTCAAGCTCGTGGATATTATCCTGATTGGATCAAAAGAGAATGGCAGAGGTATAATGCAACTATTGAGATGGAACCTGACGATCTCGAATTATTAAAAAATACCGTTGATTTTATATCGTTTAGTTATTATATGTCCCGATGTGTTTCTGCTACGCCTGAAAAGTACCAACAGGGAAAAGGAAATATGACAAACGTTCTAAAAAATCCCTACCTTGATGAAACGGAGTGGGGATGGGAGATTGATCCAGACGGATTACGTATTCTCTTGAACCGTTTTTCGCATCTCTATCAGTTGCCACTTTTTATCGTTGAAAATGGTTTAGGTGCTGTTGATCAGTTAATTGAAATTGACGGAGAATTAACCGTTGTTGATGATTATCGCATCAATTATTTAAATGATCATCTATCAGCCGTTGCTAAAGCCATCGATGATGGTGTCAATGTATTGGGTTATACCATGTGGGGGTGTATTGATTTAGTAAGTGCTTCGACCGCAGAGATGAAAAAGCGTTATGGGTTCATTTATGTAGACCGAAACGATGATGGAACTGGTTCACTCAAACGGTATCGAAAAAAATCCTTTGATTGGTATCGCGAAGTGATTGTCACCAATGGGGGAACCATTGGTTGAAATACCGTTAGTAAATAAAGAAAGCATTGCCGATCCAGCAAATGGAAGGCAATGCTTTTTGTCGTTTATTGTAACCATTGATTCGATGGGTAAGCCGATCAGTGGTTTTACTGCTTTGATTCACTAGAAATGTGTTCATCAGCGGTTACGGTCGTACGATTGATTAAAAGGAGAAGAGGCAGTGAAAAAGAGAAGCATCAACGATGCCACTCCATGGTGTTTTCGATTTCATTGGTATCAGAGTCCAGTTGTTCAGAAACGATGGTAAAGCCATGTTTGAGATAAAACGCAATAGCAGCTGTATTTTTTTGGTAGACGTTCAGAGTCAGCTTCTCGTGTTCTGCTTGTACTTTTTGTAAAAGCTGCTTGCCAATGCCGTGGGCACGATAGTCTTTCAAAACGAAAATACCAGCGATATAATCATCCAACATCCCGATGAAGCCGACGGGCTGATCATCCACCGAATAGGTGTAAATAAGGGCATCAGCAAAGGCCTTTTTCACAAAGTCATAGTTATCTTGCCAATGGGTAGCTGAAATAAAGTCATGGGCATCCAAATTACTTTGCAGCCAAATCTGGGCGATGGTTTCTAATTCAGAATCGGTAAATTGGGTCACTTGTTGTATCATGAGAACCTCCGTTTTTTTATTCAGTATAGCATAGGACCACTGCTGATTAATGCAAATCGCGGTATTTTCGTAGGCAATCGGACAGGAGATGAACCAATTGACAAGTAACGAAGGTTAAATGGCGAAGAAAAGCAATCTTTTTCGTTGAAATATTCTAACAATTTTGTTTCAGCTAGATGTCAATTTCTTTCAGCCAGATGTTATTTCTGTGAAAATAGCCCCAAGAATGAAATCTTTCGGTATGCTAGAGAAAGCGAGAAGACACATCTAGTTAAGGAGAAAAAATGAAAAAGACACTTTTGGTTGCAAGTTCACTTGTTTTGCTGACGCTGCCTGTCGTGACGGTATCCGCAGACAGCTTTGATCAGAAGATCCAGCAGCAAAATGAAAAAATCAATGACATAAAAAATGAATCCACCTCATTAGAATCACTGAAACGCTCCACAGAGGCAGAGATTCAATCGATTGAAGGAGAAATCCAAGCAATCCTACAAAAGAAAACGACGACGGAAGAAGAAGTCAATGCCTTGGCACAAGAGATCCAAGTCCTTGAAGAGAAAATCATCAAGCGCACAGAAGTACTGGCGAATCAAGCGCGTGACATTCAAACGTCGGAACCTTCCAATCGTTTGTTCCAAAAAATCGTTGACGCGGAATCCATCGGAGAAGCCATTCAACGGGCGATCGCTTCAGTAACGATCATGAATGCCAGCAATAGCATCGTCGAACAACAGCAAGAAGATATCGCAACGAGCCAGAAATTGGAAAAAGAGTTGCAGGAACAATTGGTTGCGATCGAAGAACAGTCAAACGCATTGCAAGGAAAACAAGCGGAATTAGCTGATGTCAAATTGAATCAAGAAGTTGTACTAGCCGACCTTGCCTTGGCGTTGAACACTGAAGAAGAGAAAAAAGACCAATTGGAAGCGGACAAAGCAGAAGCACAACGGCAAAGAGAAGCAGCGTTGAAGCAACTGGCTGAGCAAGAAGCACAAGCGCGCAAAGAAGCAGAAGAAGCAGCAAAACGTCAGCAAGCAGCAGAAGCCAAGTCAGCTGAAACCGCCGAAAGTCCTGCCGTTCAACAAGCAGCAGTGGCAGCAGCACAGCCGAAGACGGAAGCCGCAGTGTCGTCAGAAACATCGGTGTCGTCAGAAAAAACTGCAACTACGCCTGCACCCGTGCAGCAAGCAGCTGAGCCAAAAGAACAAACAAGCACAGGTGGATGGCAAATGCCAGTCGATTCGGTTCATATTTCGAGTCGTTTTGGGTATCGAACAGATCCAACAGGGGCATCAGGAAATCAACATAATGGCATCGACTTTACTGGGGGAACAGGAACGCCGATCTATGCGATTCAAGCCGGCGAAGTTGTCGAAGCGGGCTATGGCCCATCAACTGGTAACTATGTGATCATCAAACATGCCAATGGCGTTTACAGCTACTACATGCACTTTAGTACGCTGCCAGCTGTCTCGGTCGGACAAAGCGTC
The DNA here is from genome assembly GCF_006491895.1 of Enterococcus sp. OL5. Taxonomy (NCBI): domain Bacteria; kingdom Bacillati; phylum Bacillota; class Bacilli; order Lactobacillales; family Enterococcaceae; genus Enterococcus; species Enterococcus sp. OL5. The sequence continues at coordinate 372,674 of NZ_VHIL01000001.1, read as the reverse complement.
TCAGCTAGACAATATGTTGGCGGTATGGGAACGACTGGGAATTCAACTGGCGTCCATCTACATTTAGGGATGTCAACAAGCTTATGGTCAGGATTCTTTGATCCGGCGCCAGAATTAGGCTTATAATAGTCAGAAAATCCGCAGAAGCGAACAGGCTTCTGCGGATTTTCTTGGTTGCTCTTCTTTTACGAAGTCTAAATTGGCTCAGCGCCAAAAACGGGTCATCTCCGCTTTGTCTTTCAGGTTGAAGGCGATCATGTCCTCAATCAATCCTTGATCGATCGGCTCAGTCCACTTGATGCGAAAAATGTTATCCGTATGGCTGTAGCCAGCTTTTTCGATGGCATCGGCAAACTGTTCAAGACACTTGGTTTCAGGGGAGACAGAAAAATGCGGTTTTGAAACACTGAAACCGATAATAAAGGTCTCATGGGCGGTGAACATCGGCTGATTCCACTTGATGACTGGAACGAGGTCAGGAAATTTCTTGGTAATAGCGGCAAATAAGGCACGCATTTTTTCTTGCTTTACTGGATCTTCAATGCTAGCTAAGTAAGTTTCTAATACATCCATTGGGAGGATCTCCTTTCGTTTTAAGGAACGAGTATAGGGAATGTCGATTAATAAAAATAACGCATGTTCGAAATCAACTGTTTTGTTACTTAGAGTGTACTGTAAAGTTAGCAAGTTGACAAACCTGTTGCCTTGCGTGGGGGATAAAGCCTTCAGAAACAAATATTTTTTGCAAAAGTAATGCTAAAAATAACTTTTTTTCTGCTCGTACAAAAGTCAAACATCAGGAACATTCCAGTATTATCCTGCACGGTTCCTTGAGATCGGCTTAACTTTTCAGAAATAACATATGAAAAAGCAGGTTATTTTCAGAGAACACTTTCAAAAAGAAATCGGTTGCATTCAACAGGAATTCTGCTAGAATATAACTTGTTCGAACAAGTTGTCGAGCGGAAGCAAAACGAAAGGAGGAGGACTTGTGACCAAAAGGAAACCGGTAACCCCAGCAGCCAAGAAAGAATATGCAAACAAAAGTATGCGGTTTAATCGTTTTTTACTTTTTCGTTATATGACTGCGATCTTTTTCTTTGTCAATCTTTATTGGACCCTATTGAGCCTGTCTCAATGGACATGGGCGGGTTTGATTCCCATTGCCTTATTGATCGTTGATGGACTTATACTTATTGAACAAACTCAAAAATATTGGCAGCAATCGAATCGTTTACTGGTGACAAAAATCGGGTATTGGCTCCAATTCGGCGTTAATCTCATTGCAATTTTTGGTATTTTGATCGGACAGCAAGCAACATTGATTCCTTTTATGAATCAATCGGGTAGAGGCATCTTACTTGCCTTGTTTACTGTCGGCATGATGGCGTGCCTGTTCATCCAGCGTAAAGCCTGGTTGATCGAGCATGATCGCGACAAGTATTTCACGTATTTGACTACATTTGAAACACAAGGAGGAACAGTCAATGGATTCAGAAAATAACAAAATGTTTGCCTTCTTGGACCGCTACTTAATGGGTCCAATGGGAAAAATCTCACAGTTACGGATCGTTCGTGGGGTCATGGCAGCCGGGATGGCGTCGATTCCTTTCACTATCGTAGGATCAATGTTCTTGATCGTCAGTGTTTTGCCACAAAGCTTCCCTGCATTAGAAGGTATTTGGAGTGCGTCATTCGATAAAATCCAAAATCTTTACATGTTAGGTAATACCGCAACAATGGGGATTTTAGCACTTTACTTCTGTGTCGTGTTTGGTTACGAGTACACGAAAATCCAAGCGCAAGAAGAGAAAATCGTTCTTAGCCCAGTCAATGGTGCGTTGCTTTCAATGATGGCGTTCTTTATGTGCTTGCCACAACTAGTTTTTGAAGGTGGTATGGCAACACTAGTCAATGTGATTTCTGATGACCAAAAAATCATCGATGGTTGGGAAATGGCTGGCGGGGTGACTCGTTTAGGAACAACTGGGATCTTTACAGCGATCATCATGGCGATCATTGCCGTAAAAATCTACGCATTCTGTGTGAAACGCAATATTGTTATCAAAATGCCTGATACAGTGCCAACAGGAGTATCTTCATCTTTTACAGCATTGATCCCAACGGCACTGACTTCATTAGCTGTAATCGTCATCAATGGTGCATTAGTCGCAATGGGCACAGATATTTTCAAAGTCATTGCGATTCCTTTTAGTTTCGTGACGCAATTGACCAGTACCTGGGTCGGACTACTTGTTATCTACTTCTTCATGCATGCACTCTGGATCGTCGGTATTCATGGGGCAACGATCGTGACCTCATTCTTGACGCCAATCGTATTGTCGAATATGGTGGAAAACCAAAATGGTGCCAACATTGCCTTTGCGGGCGAGTTTAACAATAGTTTTGTTACGATCGGTGGTTCAGGAGCGACATTAGGAATGGTGATTTTCATCGCCTTCTTTGCAAAATCAGCGCAGTTAAGTGCTTTAGGAAAAGCAGCGATCGTGCCGTCCTTCTTCAATATCAATGAACCGATTTTGTTCGGGATGCCAGTGGTATACAACCCGTACACAGCGATTCCATTCTTCTTAGCACCGATGGCTTCAATGTCCGTTGCTTATTTTGGCATCAACCTAGGCTTTGTTAACCCACCGATTGCTCAAGTAGCGTGGCCGACGCCAATTGGCTTATCTGGCTTTATTGGTTCAGGTGGTGACTGGCGTGCCTTTGTTTTAGCAATCATCTGTGCAGTCGTTGCTTTCTTGATTTGGTTCCCATTCATCAAAATGTATGATGGCAAATTATACAAGGACGAACAAGCAAACGCAACGAAGGCATAATCTATCCGTTTTTTGATAAGCCAGCTATGAAAAATAGCTGGCTTTTTTTACGCCGAGGATGATAATAGTAGTAAAGAATCGAATAGAAAGGAGTAGCTAGATGACCAAACTCAGTATTGAAGACTTAGCAGCAGAATTGATCAGAAAGATTGAAGCCGGTGACATTGGAAATGAGCAGGGGAAGATGCCCAGTGAACGAGAGCTTTTGGCGATTTATCCCGTTTCTCGTTATACGTTACGCCAAGCCCTCAATAAATTGAGCAAGATGGGTTGGATCTATCAAATGCAAGGGCGAGGTTCTTATATTCGCTTTCAGAGCAACCAAAAACCCACCATTGAACAAGGAGATCTTGGCTTCAATGAAGATTTGACGCGAGGTGAGAAAAATATTCGAACAGTCAAAGCCTCAAAACGACTGGTCAAGGCAGCCGATGCGTTGTTTCTCCCTAGTCATAAACAATTTGCGAAAGATCAACACTTTATCGAAGTTCAGCGGTTTCGTACGCTAGATGACAAACCGTATTTAATTGAACGTTCCTATTATATTCCTGAAATCGTAGGGGAGATCTCAGAAACAATGATGGATGGGTCGATGTTCCAAGCTTTGGCAGAAGAAAAACAGCTGACGGTTGCCTTCATCGACAAGTTTATCCAGAGCAAACCGTTAACGAAGGAACAAGCTGCCTTCTTTCATTTAGAAGAAGGCATGCCAGCATTGATTGTAAGGGATGATAGTTATTTAAGAAATGGCGAACTATTGGCATTTTCAATGATTCATTATGATTATCGGATGGCAACCCTGTATATGCACAAAAAGATAATACTTTAAGTTATTAACAATGTAAATCGACTAAAAACGATAGCAAGCATGGTCTTTGTTCCCCCCATTTTTTCGTGCTAGACTAAAATCATCAGCAACTTATAGCAACTGACACCTAAGGGTTGAGAATTTAGCGTCTAAAACGAGGAAAAGAAGGGATGTGCCGTAATGGCAGCAACAGCTAAAGAAACCAAAGTACATGATGTATTTGAATCGATTGCTTCCCGTTATGATCGAATGAACGGTATTATCTCTTTTCAGCTACACAAACGGTGGCGTAAGGATACAATGAAACGAATGGCAGTGCCGCTAGGTGCTGAAATATTAGACCTCTGCTGCGGAACTGGAGACTGGGCATTTGCCTTAAATGAAGCAGTCGGTCCGACAGGACAAGTGACCGGTGTTGATTTTAGTGAAGAAATGTTAACGGTTGCCCAAGAAAAAGCACAGAAAAAACAGCAAACGCAAATCCTGTGGCAGACCGGCAATGCGATGGCATTAAGCTTTCCAAACGAGAGTTTTGATTATGTGACCATTGGTTTCGGCTTGCGAAATGTCGCTGATCGTCAACAAGTCTTAGCGGAGATTCACCGGGTCCTGCGCCCAAGCGGGAAAATCGTTTGTTTAGAAACGTCGCAGCCGACGTTGATTGGTTGGCGGCAGTTGTTCACCTTTTATTTTCACTATGTCATGCCCTTTTTTGGCAAACTTTTCGCAAAAAGTTACCAAGAATACTCTTGGCTACAAGAGTCAGCACGGGATTTTCCTGATAAAGAAACGTTAGCAAATGAATTTCAAGCAGCGGGTTTTGGCATATTACAAGTCAAAAGTTATGCAGGGGGAGCAGCAGCGATGCACATGGGGATCAAAACTCAAAACTGAGAACGCTCCTTGATTAAAAAAACACGAGTAAATGAAAGAGACCATCGAACGGATCGATGGTCTCTTTGCGTTGAGCAATTCAGAAAGTTTCTACTAGTTATTTTTTCTTTGGTTCTAACACGATGTTGGTATACAGCCAGATGGTCACCATGTAATAAACGGCATAGAGCGCGATAAAGATGCCAAAAGGTAGCCAGAGGTTATGATACGGATCGATCATCAACGTCGTGAACATTTGGAGACCGAACAAGACATGGATCATGCCTAAAATACCGGGAACTAGGAACAAGACGCCGATTTCTTTACGAATCGATCCTTTCAGCAAGCTAGTTCGTGTACCGATTTTTTTCAACATAGCGTAACGTTGAATGTCACTGTTTGCGCCAGAAAGAATTTTAAACATCAAGCAGCTAGCTAACATCGTTAAGAAGGCGATTCCTAAGAAGAAGCCCATGAACTCAAAGCCGGAAAAAATACCGTTGTAAGTATCATAGACAAATACTCGTTGAGTGAAATTCATGTCCGGCGTTTCAGAAGAATTTGCTGTTTGATTTTCTTGAGCCAATTCATGCAATGCCTCGTAGTTGGACTGAAAATCTTTGACTTGTATCATGCGTAAACTCGATTCAGGATCACTCAAGCGATCAAAGTCTGCTTGATCAACAATTTTAATTTCTTTACTACGTTGATCTGGGAGCAAATATTGACGTAACTGATCTTGTTGAGTAGGATCGGTTGCTAATTGTTCACCAGAAACCTTGGTGTAATGAACGTCAACACTGAGGTTGTCGTAAACAGAGGTCAATAAGTTCGCATCATCAAATTCTTCTTTTACAAAGTAGATGCTATCACTACTTTCCTTCAACGTATAATTGACATCTGTGGTTGGCTTTAACGCAGTGATCTTTTCATCTGAAACGGCTTGTGCATTGTTTAAATATAAGTCGTAAGGGGCTGCTGTTTTTGCCATGATCGGAATTTGGTTTTTAAAGCCAAGACCTACAGTCAAAGCACCTAAGGCTAAAGCAAAGAGCATTGCCACCATTGAAAGCATCTGAGTATAATCACGAATTCGGAAGCTTAATTGGGAGAGCGTGAAATTGTTTAGTCGTTTTAATGCGATCCCATCCGATTTCTTCAAAAGACCTAAAATCGTGATTATCACTGATCGGAAAACAAGATAGGTACCCAAAACAATCGTTACGAGGGCGATGCCGATGCCAATCAATTGGAATTTCAACAAATCGCTCATCATATAATAGCCAATCGCTAAAGAGCAGATCCCTAACACTGTCTGCAAGAGCAATAAAATAGGCCGTTGTTTTGCCTGAGCAGGCGTGCTTGTTTCACGAAGCAGTGCCAATATGGATTTTTTGGCAATGGCCCGTGCATTGAAAATAGCAGCAATCAAAAAGAGCACGGAGAAGAAAATGACGGTCACTACTAATGCTTGAGGACTAAATGCCGCATAATGACTGATTTGCAAGTTCAATTGATTCACTAGTAAGGTATTCACGCCACTTGCCAAGCCAATCCCTAACAAAGAACCAACAGCAGTAGCTACGATTCCGACTAAGAAGGTTTCGATAAAAATCATCTGGGCGATTTTACGTCCCTTAGCACCAAGCATCATAAACATTGCATAGTCTTTTTGCCGCATTGCCATCAAAAATGAGTTGGCATACAAAATATAGGCAAAAGTGATGATTCCTAGTAACACAGACCCAAAGCGAAAGACGAAAACCACCATACTAATGATTGAGTTGCTTTTTAAAAAGGCTTCATTGCTGGCCATCGATTCGAACATATAGAAGATGGCTGAGGCCATGACTAAACCAGAAAAGAGGACGATATAATCCTTCAACCGGCCTTTGATTCCGGTAAGTGATAATTTCCAAAGCATGTGTTCTTCCTCCTTATTGTTCCAAGTTTCCTAGAATGACAAGGATCTTGCGATAAAATTCTTCGCGGCTTTGATCCTCTCGTTTAACTTCTTGATGGATCTTTCCGTCTTTGATAAATAAAATACGTTGGCAATAGCTGGCGGAAAGAGGATCGTGGGTCACCAATAAAATCGATACTTGGTCATTGGTATTCAAATCATCCATCATATTCAACAAATCTTTGGCGCTTTTTGAATCTAAGGCACCCGTGGGTTCGTCGGCAAAAAGAATCGTTGGTTCTGTGATCAAGGCTCGAGCAGCTGCCACCCGTTGTTTTTGCCCACCGGAGATTGCTGCTGGATATTTGTCGAGAATATGGGTGATAGACAAACGTTCTGCAACAAGTTTGATCCGTTGTTGGATCATTTTTGGTTTGACTCCTTGCAATGATAGGGGAACGGCAATGTTTTCTGACGCTGTTAAGTTTTCTAAAAGATTAAAATCTTGGAAGATGAACCCTATCTCGCGGCTGCGAAAATCTGCTAAGGCATCGCCTTTAAGTTTCGTGATATCGTTGTTGTTGATGCGGATCGTACCGTTTGTTGGATGATCCAAGGTTGAGAGAATATTTAGTAGGGTAGATTTTCCTGAACCAGAAGCTCCCATGATTCCGATAAATTCGCCTTTTTCAATATCAAAGCTGATGCCTTTTAAGGCTTCGGTTTGTTTTTCGTTGGCTTTTCCGTAAACTTTGGTCAGTTCATTTGCTTGAATAATTTTTTCCATGATTGAGTTACGCTCCTTTTAATTGAGTTAATGCTTTCGCTGGAATATCTTTTTCTTTGACCTCTTCATAGCTAGTCACGCCTTTTTTCTCATTCCAAGTAAGTTTTAGATAGGCTTCTTTACGCAAAGGACGCTCTTGGAAGCCATTGAAATCAAGGGTTTTGCTTTTCCCATTTTCGTCATATCCAGGCAATTCATAGTGGTATTGGGTAAAGACATTACCGTTGTCATCTTTAGAAGTCGTTTTTTCACCATCTGTCGTGATTTGAACATAATAGCTATCGCCTCCCATGATGACTGATTCAGCAATTTGCAATGCACCGAATCCAACAAGTACGACAACTGCCAGTCCAATCAAAAATTTTTTCATCAATAGGTCACCTCGTTTTTTATTATGATGAAAGTATAACGCTAGTTTTCTGAAAAGTAGTGTGAAAAATCTATCAATAAACTTTCAATTTTGTCACGACGAACGAACAAAAAACGTTTCTGAATTGTGGGGTTCACAAAGCAGAAACGTTTTATGCTAATTGCTCTTCAATTGTATTTTTTGCGAAACAGTTCAACGACTAAGTGTCCCTCATCATACATTATGGCGGCTTCATCGATCATCAAACCCAGTAAATAGTAGTCTTTTTCTTCATGGATCGTTTGGTGACCGCCTAATAATTCAACATAATAGTTTTCTAAAGTACTGTCTCTTGGGGTATTTAGCATTTCGATAAAATGTTCTAAATCAGAGGGCTGTTCTGGGAAAGGACCTTCGACGACTGCTTTGAATCCCTCTGCTTCAAAGGCCATCTCACTTGTTATCTTTTGACAGTCATGGGACAAAAAGTAGGTGACCACTTCATCGACGATTCGTCGTGCCCGTTCTTTTTCAATCATTTTTTCTCCGCCTTCTGATTTGTTGGTATTCATCTAACAATGGTACCATTGCTGCTGCTACAAATCCACTGGAAAAACCATTATTGTATAAGTTCAATCCACCGTGTAAATAGGTGATGTTGGTGACTAGCGCTGCATGGACGATTCCAGCTAAGACACCAGCTATCGGACCATAGTAACCACTGATAGGAGCCAGACTTGTGCCGAAGATCGCTGTTAATAATAAGCTGAAGGTCGATATATCAGATGTCAAACCGACTTTGGTTGCTAAAACTACACCGATCATGACAGGTAAACTATTTTTCCAGTGATTCCCAAAGGCACTGAAGCCGATCACGGTCAGCACTGCCCCTAATAGGGGACCAGAAAGTTCGCCTTGGAGCAGAAAAACAAAGACTAGCATCAAGAGCCCCATCATTGCCATGTTCATCATGGTGACGCCAAGAGAAAAAATCGTGACATAATCAGTCATTAGTTTCCCTGATGTTTTGAAGAGGTCTCTTAAGTCTTTGAGAGATCGGTGGTTTAAAAAATAACCGATAAGAAACAAGGAGAAACAAAGGATGAGCAAGAAAGCCGTCAAGTAATAGTGGTATTCAGTCGTCAATTGTTTGTTTGAATAGACCTCCATATCGAACAAGCGTAAAAAACTAGTGAAAAACATGGTAATAATTCCAGTGGCAAACCCAATATTGTACAAAGAAAATCCTTGATGGAATTGCAAAAATTGTGCTGCCAGAGGTGGCAATGTTAAGCCAATCAAAACGCCAATCCCATAACCTAGTGCGATTCCTAGAGGCAAAGGTATTCCTAAGCCAAATGCTAAGTAACTAATGACTGGCGAGGCTGCACTGCCAAATAAAGCAACCAGTGAATTTTGGGTAGAAGGACGCTGCTGTATGTAAGAATATAAGTAGACACCCAAGGGAATGGGGATCGAGTTAAAGAGGTTTTTTCCGAAAAAAGAAAAGCCGGATATGGTGAAGAAAGCAGCGATCATCGGACCACTAATAATGGTTCCTTGCTTTTTAGCCAATAGGATACTGATCAAGGTCAATAAGCCGCTATTTAAAAAGGCGCTTCCAAGATTGCCGACTGCAAAATAATCTGAAATCAAATTGCTAGGGGCATTCAAAATGGCCAACGATCCTTGCCACAACGCTTGGGGAGGCGAGGCGAAGAAGCCAATAAGAATCAAGGCGATGCTATACGCCAAAAGCAAGCGCTGGGTTAAGAGCTGCGAAATGGGTGCAAAAGGTTTCGATTTTGTTTGTAAGAAAATTCGTTTGTCTGACATAATTTCAATGAACGCTCCTTTTTTTCATAGTATCACATCTTTTCTCATCAAAGAAGGGTTTCCTGACAGTTTACGGCAGCCTCTTTTTTAAGGAAGATGAGAAGAAGAGTTTGAATAAAAGAAAAAATTAAGAATTTTTAGAGAAAAATAATAGCGATTTAGTAAGAATTCTAGCGGTTTTTTCAATATTTTCATTACCTAGTGAAATTATTGACAGAAAGAATTTTGCGAAAATTGTTATAATTTAGTTAATCTCGTTCAGATTTTCTAATAAAAAAGCCATTTTAAGATAAAAAAAACTGTTTGCTTGGTTTTTTTATCAGTGAATCATAAATGAGGGGATTTAAATAAGGAGGAAGAGTATGAAGAAAACGAAGTTTGGCATGATCACTTTATTGGCAGCGCTTGTTTTAGGTGCGTGCGGACAAAGTAACGAAGGTGGGACAGGATCCACAGATACAGGAGAGTCGTCATCAGACGCGGCAGCATCAGATATCAGCACCATGCCATTGGCAGTAGTGAACGATGGTGAAGTAATGGATGGCGGTACATTGGATGTAGCAGTCGTCATGGATACCCAATTCCAAGGATTGTTCCAATGGGAGTTCTATCAAGATACGTATGACAATGATTTTATGTTACCTAGTCACGAACAGCTCTTTTTAAAAGATGCAGATTTCAAAATCGTTGATGGTGGAGCAGCTGATCTTGATTTAGATATTGAGAATAATATAGCAACGATCACTTTGCGAGATGACTTGAAATGGTCAGACGGGGAAGATGTCACAGCTGAAGACGTTATTTTCTCTTACGAAGTTATTGGACATCAAGACTATACCGGTATTCGTTATGACAACACCTTTACCAATGTAGTCGGAATGGAAGAATATCACAACGGAGATTCAGATACGATTTCGGGAATTACCGCTGTCAGCGATAAAGTTGTTGAGATTGAATTTAAAGAAATGCATCCAGGAATGATGCAACTAGGTGGCGGTGTATGGTATTCAGCATTACCAAAACATACTTTTGAAGGCATTGAAGTGGCAGATATGGAATCTAGTGATCCCGTTCGAAGCAACCCAATTGGTTTTGGTCCTTACCAAATGAGCAACATCGTTCCAGGTGAGACGGTTGAATATATCCCGAATGAGCATTATTACGGAGATACACCGCCTTTGGACAAAATCGTTATGCGTGGCGTTCCTTCCGCATCAATCAACGAAGCATTGAATGCGAAACAATATGATCTTGCACTGAAAATGCCTACTGATACTTACGATTCTTACGCGGATACTGATGGATATCAAATCTTAGGCCGTCCAGAACAATCCTATACGTACCTTGGTTTCAAATTGGGTACTTGGAATGAAGAAACAAATAGTGTCGAATACGATCCGGATGCAAAAATGGCAAATAAAGCGTTGCGCCAAGCGATGGGCTATGCAGTAGACAATGATGCAATTGGCGAGCGTTTCTATTATGGTTTGCGCTCAAATGCTAGCACTCTGATCCCACCTGTTTATGGCTCATTGCACAATTCAGAAGCTGAAGGCTACCATTTAGATTTAGATAGAGCGAATCAGCTCCTAGATGATGCTGGCTTTATTGATGTGGATGGCGATGGCTTCCGTGAAGATCCAGATGGCAACAAATTGACCATCAACTTTGCTTCAATGGCAGGTGGAGAAACTGCACAACCGTTGGCGGATTACTATGTCCAACAATGGCAAGAAATCGGTTTGGATGTTCAATACTCAACAGGACGTTTGATTGACTTCCAAGCATTCTACGACAAGCTGAAAAATGATGATCCAGACATCGACGTTTATTTAGCTGCTTGGGGAACAGGATCTGATCCTTCACCGACCGGTCTATGGGGACCAAATTCTGCCTTCAACTACACTCGCTATGAGTCAGACCGCAATACAGAATTGTTGGCAGCTATCGATTCAAATGATTCATTTGATGAAGAAAAACGTAAAGAAGCATTTGACGCATGGCAAGAGTATGCATTGGAAGAAGCATTCGGTATTCCAACACTTTATCGTAACCAAGTATTGCCGATCTCTGATCGGGTCGCAAACTTCACTTGGGCATATGATCCAGATCATAACCCATGGGCGACTATTGGGGTTACTTCAGAATCTCGTTAGTCGGGAAGCTAAACCACAAGAATAGTCGTAGACTCTGTTTTCTGACAGACGGACCCTTACCAGTACCAGTTAGGCCTATGGGCCTAACTGGTTTTTTGTGTAGAAGTATAGAGTATGCTTGTCTGAAAAAACGTCCTTTAGATGGCAGACAGGGAGTATAGGAAAGCACGAAGCGCTGAAAACTAAATGGAGATGCTCGTCACAGCATAAATCAGATTTTTTAAATCGATGTTATGATTCTGATACCCGGCTTGTTCGATAACGATTAAGCTGTTTCTTAACACTTCTTTGTTTAATTGAGAAGATTGTAAGTACGAATAGATCTCTTGATACAACACTTGATGGATTTTTAAATAAAAATAAAGAGGTGTATTAGGCAAGGGATGAGACAAGAGCAGAAACTTGTTAAGCAAGTAGGAATCCTTATTCTCGCTGGCGAATGCACAGCCGTTTAAGATCACGACACTTAACAGATTTGCATAAAAGGGATCATTGGCATAGCGAAGAATTTTTTTGATTCCATGGTCTAAATAATAGCTGATGGTTTCTTGGTCAAAAATAAATAACAAATTGGAGAACAGATTCAGTTCAAAGCGTCCCCATGTTTCGATATCGAACAAATATTGCTTCACTAATTCAACTTCTTTCGAATACGCTTGCTGATTCTTAAGAAATGATTCTCGATTGAGCAGTAACAGGCCTTGGATATACAAAGAATAATAAAAAAAATTTTGTGTCTCAAAGTAACGTTCTTCTAGGCTCGTCAAGTAATCAAGGGTGAGTGTTCTGTCATAATAACGGGTATAGAAGTCTTGTACGAGTTGTCGTTTTTGATCCGTGGCTTCGCTGTCAAGAAGCAGACTAAACTCATGAACTGTGATATTCATCTTATCAAAATAATCAAACAGGGTTTGTGAAGAGAGGTTTGTTTTACGATTTTCGAAAGAAGAAAGGGTGGTACGAGAGGAAATACCTTCGGCAAGCCTGGCTTGCGAGATTTTGCGATCTGTGCGCAGTTTTTTGATTAAAGAGCCTTGCTGTTTCATGGGGGACCTCCTTAACTGTGACGCATTTCTGAACAATGTGATTTTAATAACATGTTATCAAATATAATAGGGTATAGCAAATAATAAAGGAGGTCGTTTTTCATGGAATTTGAACCATTTGGTCCTTGGGAAATCAACCCATTTAAAAACTAGTACAGGCTTTCATTTAGATACTTGTCATTGAATAATCAGTGACAGATTGATGAATGAAATTTCGTTTAGCTCCTGCTTTTTACGCGGCGAACTGCGAACATTCTAAGCAGGAAAGAGAAGATCTTGAAGAATCGAAAGGTTATTTGATTGATTCCCCCGCTCAAAGAGACCTTTTCGTTTGTGGAAGTCATGAAACGCATGAATCGCGCAAGGTGGTCAGTCCCATTGAATGTCTGTCATGCACCAGACCTTCCCCAATTTTCTGATTCTTTGTGATTGATCGTCTTTCAAGCATCATACTTCCAGCTATGACCGTAATGCACGAAGATTACGGTTTTTTTGTGATCTAATTGTGCTATACAGTAAACCGTTTATTTCAAGTGAACTAAAAGACCAAAGCTAGACAATAAATTCAGTGAGAAAGATAGTGAAAAAAAGTCAAAAACAAAAAAAGAAAAACGTTTGCAAAAAAAGTGTTGACATTTTTTCTCAGAATGAGTACTATTATCTCAACGGAACACGAGAGTGTTCTCATTACTGGATTCGTTACTGTTCGGCAGGCAAGACCAGAGGAAAAAAGTGCGTTGATTACCCAAAATTTTCTTGGGTTGTACACTTTTTTGCTTTGGTCTTCTTTTTTTGCTCAATAATTTCTATTCGCTAAAAAAGAACCGGTTCCAAGGTAAGATCCAGTCATTGATCATCGAAGGAGGGGAGAAGAGGAGCGCCAATGAACTGCCAGCTAGGTTTGAATAATTTTTGCATCATTGTATGGTACAGTTAGTATTCTTATCACTTAGGGGCAATTCAGAGAAAAAAATAAAAGACCTTCTGCATAGAAGACAAGCCATGTATGGTATTGAGCGGGCTATGCTGATCAAGGAGGATCGTTCGTGAAGATTATCAAGAGGATCAACAACAATGTTGTACTTTCAAAAGAAGATGAAGTTGAAGTGATCCTAATGGGAAAAGGGATCGGCTTTCAAACGAAACCGGGTGACCTGATTCCGGCTGAGCGAATCGAAAAAAAATACTACCCAGAAGATGACTTGACAGTGGAACATATGTCGAAAGTCATGACGAAGGCTGACGAAAAACAAATGGCCGTGATTTATGAAATCGTGCGTCTTTTTCGGGAAAGTGTTGGAACCGATTTCAATCCGAATGTTTATTTCACACTGATGGATCATATCTTGTTTGCCATCAGTCGTCAAAAGCAAGACATTGTTTTGACCAATCCCATGCACTGGGAAATCAAGAAGATTTACGCCAAAGAATATGCGGTCAGTCTTCAAGCGGTGGAGTTGATCCGCAAAGAGCTGTACCCAGATTTTTCACAAGAAGAAGCTGCTTTTATTACCTTGCATTTCGTCAATGCGCAAATTGAAAAAAGCGCCAATCAAAGTGCCTATGAGCACACCGAGTTGACCAACAATATTTTACGGATCGTTAAGTATAGCATGAACATCGAGTACGATGAGAATTCTTCCTACTTCCAACGGTTTGTGACCCACATTCGCTATTATTTAATTCGACAAAGTCAAGAAAAAGAAGAGCCAGTATTGGCTAATCCGATGATTGCCTTGGCTTTCAGCAGCTATCCGAAAGAAAAAGAAACCGCAGATTCGATCAAAGAATACTTATTTGAACAAAAGGGCTGGCATGTCAACGATATGGAATTGATGTATTTGATTCTGCATATCGGCAACTTATCCGCTCACTCAAAATTGACTTAAGAATGGAAATGGATTCGTTACAGTTCGGCTGGCAAGACCTGCACTTTCTTACAATACTCGTTGAGGAGACCCGTCTCGTTTTTTATGGGTGATACTCTTGCTTGTTTATTGTAGAAATGGCCGGTCTTTTTATTTTTATTAAATGATCTATTAAAAAGGAGAAATCAAAATGGCAAAATATACTGAATTAGCACAAGACATTTTGGCCCACGTTGGCGGCAAAGAAAATGTCTCTTCTGTAAAACACTGTGTGACACGCTTGCGGTTCCACTTAAAAGACGAAAGCAAAGCCGATACCGATTACTTACAAAAACGTGACGGTGTTGTAACAGTCGTCAAAGCAGGTGGACAATACCAAGTGGTTATCGGCAATCATGTACCAGATGTCTATGATGAGGTGTTGAAAGTTGGCGGATTAGCCGATGGTGGCAGCCTTGATATCGATGAAGGTGACGAAAAGAAAGGCAGTTTGTTTGATCGCTTTATCGATGTCATCTCAAGTTTGTTTCAACCGTTCTTAGGTCCATTAGCGGCAGCCGGTATCTTAAAAGGAATTACGGCATTACTTGCAGCAACAGGGATGGAAGCGACCAATGGTATCTATGTGGTAATGAATACCCTAGGCGATGGTTTGTTCCAATACTTACCAATGATCTTAGCCGTGACCGCAGCGAAGAAATTCAAGATGAATACCTATACGGCTTTGGCGATCGCAGGGGCGATGGTTTATCCGGGCTTAGCAGAAAGCGTTGCTGAAGCGAGCAAAGTCTTCGGTCTAACCTTGACCTTACCAGCAGGGGGCTACTTTAACAGCGTACTGCCGATTATTTTAGCGATTTTTGTCGCTTCGAAAATTGAACAGTTTATGCGCAAAGTTACACCTGATGTAGTCAAAATGTTTGTGGTTCCTTTTGTAACGATTTTGATCACTGTGCCGTTGACCTTCTTTGTGGTAGGCCCAGTCGCAAATACAGCATCTAGCTGGATCGGTATTGCTTTCCAAGCGGTTTATGATTTCAGCCCAATCATTTACGGCTTTGCTTTAGGGGCATTATGGCAAGTATTGGTAATGTTTGGTCTTCACTGGGGGCTTGTGCCATTGGCAATCATGGATATGGCGCAAAACGGCTCTTCGATTATTTTGACCGCCGCAGTGCTACCATGTTTCACGCAAACGGGTGTGTTAGCAGCGATTTGGTTGAAAACGAAAGAACCAAAAGTCAAACAAGGCGCAATGCCAGCGTTGATCTCATCGATCTTCGGTGTGACTGAACCTGCGATCTACGGGTACACGTTGCCAATGAAAACACCATTTATCGTTTCTTGTTTAGTTTCAGGTTTCGTCGGTATCTACTTGTCGATCTTTAATGTCACTGGCTACGCAATGGGTGGTATGGGGATCTTCTTGTATCCTGCATATATCGATCCAGCAACAGGCAGCTTCCATAGCGTCATTCACTTAGCCATCGGTACAGTGATTGCGATCGTGGCATCCTTTATCATCATGATGTTGTTGAAAGTACCAACATTGTATACAACTGTTGATTCACCAGTCGACGGACAAGCAACACCAGCAGCGCCAGCACCAGCAGCAAAAACCGTTTCTGCCAGCGTCAAAGATGAAACAGTCAAAAGCCCAGTAACCGGTCAAGTGGTTGCATTAGCAGATGTGGAAGACAAAGTCTTTTCTTCAGGTGCTATGGGAAAAGGGATCGCCGTTGAACCAGCGATCGGTGAAATCACTGCGCCAGCAGATGCAGAAGTCAAAATCTTGTTTCCAACAAAACATGCCATCGGCTTAGTGACAGAAGATGGAACAGAACTATTGATCCACATCGGCATGAATACGGTGGAACTTGAAGGCAATCACTTTACTGCCTACATCAACCAAGGAGACAAAGTCAAAGCCGGTCAAAAATTGATCTCTTTTGATACAGAGGCGATTCGCGCGGAAGGCTATTCCTTGCTGACACCAGTCATCGTCACGAACTCTAGCGACTATAGTGACATCCAAACGACACAGTCAAAAGAAGTAACAGCGAAGGACGATTTGATTGAAGTCGTAAAATAAATAGGTTTAACGGCACGTCGTTGGATCAGTAAGATTGCTTTCTTGCTGATCCACTGTGCCGATCAATGAGAAAAAAGAAAGTAGGCTAATCATGACAGAAAAACAATTTCCAAAAGGATTTTTATGGGGCGGCGCCACTGCAGCCAACCAATTTGAAGGAGCATGGAACGAAGGCGGACGTGGTCCAGCGACATCCGATACAGCGATTGCTGTCAAACCAGAAGACCGCAAAAACATGGCAGAATTTGCTGCACCAATGACCCGGGAAAAAGTCTTGTTTGCTTTAAATGACAAAGAAGGCTTGTATCCAAAACGTTGGGGATCAGATTTCTACCATCGTTACAAAGAAGATATCGCCTTGTACGCAGAGATGGGCTTCAAAACCTTCCGTCTATCCATCGCTTGGTCAAGAATTTTTCCAAATGGTGACGATGCTCAGCCAAATGAAGAAGGCTTGCAATTTTATGACAATGTGTTTGATGAGTGTGCAAAATATGGGATCGAACCCTTAGTGACCCTCTCTCACTACGAAACACCTATTGGGATCGCGTTAAACTATGGCGGCTGGAAAAATCGTCAAGTAATCGATTTGTTTGTTAAATACGCAGAAACCGTCTTGACCCGTTACAAAGACAAAGTCAAATACTGGTTGACCTTCAATGAAATCAATATCATGGGGATCTCTGGCTATGTTGGCGGTGCCTTATTATCCGAAGATGGCACGCAAAACCTTTCTGACATGTATCAAGCTGTGCATCATCAATTTGTGGCTTCTAGTTTAGCAACAAAATTTGCCCACGAGATCAATCCTGACATCAAAGTAGGAATGATGTTGGCACGAATGCAAGCCTACCCAGCAACACCAAATCCAGCAGATGTGATGGAAGAAATCAAGCGTGATCACGAGAATCTCTTCTTTTCTGATGTCCAAGTTCGTGGGAAATATCCAGCATATACGAAGCGCTTCTTTAAAGAAAATGGCATCGAAGTGACCTTCGAAGACGGCGATTTAGATATTCTTGCGCAATACCCTGTTGACTTCATGTCCTTTTCTTACTACATGAGTTCTATTGCCCGCCACAATCCTGAAGAAGGTGGCGAAGCAACTGCCGGAAACTTTTCTTTAGGCGAATCAAATCCTTACTTGGAAGCCTCTGACTGGGGGTGGCAAATCGATCCAATCGGCTTGCGTGTGACTTTGAATAATTTGTACGACCGCTACCAAGTACCATTATTTATTGTTGAAAACGGCTTAGGTGCCTTGGATACGGTGGAAGAGGATGGATCGATCCATGACAGCTATCGCATCGATTATTTGAAGGCACATATCGAACAAATGTATGAAGCAATCGAAGATGGTGTGGAATTGATGGGCTATACGCCTTGGGGTTGTACCGACTTAGTTTCGGCTTCAACGTCAGAAATGTCGAAACGTTACGGCTTTGTCTATGTAGATGCGGATGATGAAGGAAACGGTAGCTTTGACCGTTCCCGTAAAGATAGTTTCTACTGGTACAAAGAAGTCATTGCTACCAATGGCGGTAGTTTGTTACCGGATTAAAAAATAAACCAAAGCGGCTCTCACCAAAGAGAGCCGCTTTTTTGTTGTGCTCAGTAAAAAAAGAAGAGAAAGGGGGTTAGCAGCTGCCATGCTAGAAAGATCAATGAAACAGTCAACGCCCATTTTTTCATTTTTAATTTAGGCACAACGGATTCGGGCATCAAATAGACAAGAGAGAATACTGTAAGAAAAAACAACAGGGTCAGTGGTTGGATAATAAAGGTGAGCCAATTCATAGAGCAAGCTCCTTTCAAGAGTGTTGGCGGTTTTTGTTGTGTGTTTTAAATTACAATTTGATTATATATTTAATCTATCAAGGAGGCAAGGTGCTTATGGGAGTAGTGATCGCTTGAAAGAAGGGGATAGACAAACGATTGGCATGTCATTGAACTTAAGTTCAAAATCTAACAGAGTAACTGAGTATGCTTGAGGATAGAATCAGAGCCCTCAATAAAAAAAAACTTTTCAGGGGATGCTGGTGGTTGGAACTATTGGAAGAAACCGCATATTTGATGGAGCTACGTGTGCTTAGTTGCTGAATGCACGACCTGTGTAAGTGTGTAGTCAGCAACTACCAGTCAACGTTTTCTAGTTCGTAAGTAAAAAATATAACCGAGGAGACTAGCGGAAAGCAAAAATCCTAGGAAATAAAAGATTAACAGTGCATCAGCCATCTCATAGGAATACTCTAAAATCTTACAAACAAAGATCACTAAAGAAACCGTGATGGATAAGGAAACCCATGTGAAACGCGGTAATCGTTTCGTTACGATGATCAATCCTAACGAAAAAAAGATGACTGGTACCCAAAAGATCAAGCGAGCAAGTTGGATCATTTTATCTCTCCTCATTCAAATTGATTTGAGTAAAAGGATAGCTTACAACATTTGTTATTAAAAATAATAACCCTTGCTGATGAGGCTTAGTGAAGAAAAACGTGTTTTAACTTAAAGCGTGAGCGTAATGTTTTTCTTTAAATTCTTTTGGTGTTTGCCCAGTAACGGCCTTGAAATTACGGATAAAATGGCTTTGATTTGCAAATGCCAACTGGGTGCTGATTTTCTCGTAGGAATAATCGGTGAACAGCAATAGATGTTTGGCTTCACTGATTTTTCGTTCCTGAATGTAATTGTGGATCGTTTTGTTCATTTCTTTTTTGAACTGATTACATAGATGCGTCTTATGTTTTTCAGTAATGGCAGCGAGGTCATCAATGGTTACTTTTTCATAGAGATGGCTATCAATATAATTAACGATCGTTTTGACCAATAGTGATTTTTTTGCCAATGGATAGCTATGCAAAAGTTCCATAAAACGATAAGTTGCTTCTTTGATATAGCGGAGGCATTCTTCGGCAGAATGAATATAAACTAGTCCTTGAATCAAAGAGTCGGATAAACCGAATGCTTGGTTGACTGGTACGCCTTCATCAATGCTCATGCGGGTCACGACAGCGACAAAGGCTGAGAACTTCAGCTTCAAGCCTTCAAGTTCATAAGGGGAGAGAGAAACACTATAAGTCTCTTTCATTTTGTTAAATACCCAAACCACTTTTTCAGGCTCGTTCCGCTTGATGTAATCAAGATAACGCAATTCAAAATGATAAGAATCAAAGGTGGCTTCATGCACACGACGTTCATAAAGATTGGTTTCCAGACTCAGATCCGTTTGCATTGATCGGTCGTGGGGATCATTTTGGTAATGCCAATGGATTTGGTCTTTTTCCAGTGGCCGCTCCACAAACAGCGTATAAAGCAGCTGGATGTATTCTTCAAAGGAGTATGTATCTTCTTTGGAGTAATGCACATTATAGTGGTATTCATGTTCAAGAAACGTGTAAGACGTCTCGGGTGTGCCGATCACGCCACAGGGACCGATGACCATATAACAGGTTCTTCCAGCTAGCTGAAACGCAAAACACCCCAGCATATATTTTCCAAAATGATAGAGATTGGCAACTGGGCCATTCGTTTCTTCCAAATAGTGTTTGAGGGAATTGTTGGATGTTAAGGTCAGTGAGGGATATAAAGGACTCCCGTCTTGGTCCAAGAGGATCATGGGAATCAAGTATTTGCGATAAAGCAGATCCATTGCGGTGGTCAGCGTTTTTTTATTCATGGAAACACCTCAAAGTTTAGTCGTATTTTTCTTTTAGTATAACGTAATTTTTTTCGTATTCAATAAATATATTGCTATAAATACTAGTTTTTTAGTATATATAAGATTTCTTTCCTTCTATAATTCAGTTAAATAAAACGGTTACAGAAAGGATCAAACATGGATAGTGAAAAATTGAAAGAGTTGTTTCAGCAACTAACTCCTGAAGAAAAAATCGCCCAGACGATTCAACTAAATGGGAGTCTGGTCACCGAAAATGAGGTGATGACTACTGGCCCGATGCAAGATTTGGGGCTTCCCAAAAATTTGAACATTCACGAGATTGGTTCGATTTATAATGTGAACGATTACCAAAAATTGATTCAGTTACAGAGGGAAACGTTAGCACACAGCCGACTTAAGATTCCTATGTTGTTTATGTCCGACGTCATTTATGGGTTTCGGACAATCTTTCCAATTCCGCTTGCCCAAGCAGGTTCCTACGATTTTGATTTGATTGAGCAAGCCGCTGAGATGACCGCCAAAGAATGTTACCAAAATGGTCTTCATGTTATTTTTTCACCCATGCTGGATCTTGTTCGGGATCCTCGTTGGGGCAGAGTAATGGAGTCGCCAGGAGAGGATGTGTATACGGCAAAGCGTTTTGCCCAAAGTGTCGTGACGGGCTATCAAGGCGATCTCACCCGTGGACTGGCAGAAAATCACGTAGCTGCCTGCATCAAACATTTTGCTGGCTATGGTTCACCAGAAGCGGGCAGAGAATACAATACAGTCGATATGTCCAATCAGCGCTTATTCAATGAATACTTGCAACCGTATCAGGCGGCAATCGAAGCTCAAGCATTGCTGGTGATGACGGCCTTCAATGTACTGAATGGTGAGCCCGCAACTGGCAGTCGCTGGCTGAACCGAGAGATTTTACGCGAACGTTTCGGTTTTGATGGGGTACTGGTCTCCGATCATGCAGCCATCAAGGAATTGGTCCCTCACGGGTTTGCCAAAGATGAACGAGAAGCCGCCCAAAAAGGTTTGGAAGCAGGCGTCGATTTTGATATGATGACTTCGGTCTATGCAACTCACTTACCAGAACTGATCAAGCAACCTGAACTTGCGGCTTTATTAGATGAAGCAGTTTGGCGTATTCTGGTATTAAAAAATCAACTAGGACTGTTTGAAAATCCTTATCGAGGGTTGAGAACGCAACACACTGGAGAGGTTTTATCGGATGAAGCCAAAGAGCTAGCCGTTAAGCTAGTAGAAAAAAGCTGTGTGTTGTTAAAAAACGATGGCAGCTTACCTTTGAAAAAAGACCAGACCGTCGCTGTGATCGGTCCTTATGGAGAAAGCCGGTTGACCTTAGGATTTTGGGCATCTGTCAGCGGCAAGCCACAAGACACGATTCCTTTAAAAGCCGGGTTGTTGCAACATTTCGCAGCTGAGAACCTGATCTTTGCCCGCGGATACAATTTGTTTGATTCCTATGAGCAATTCGGTCCTTTAAAAGCCGGCATCGAGCAGCTGAATGGACCAATCGAACCAGAAGATCAGCTGCTTGTGGAAGCCGTCAAAGCGGCTGAGGCAGCAGAGGTCATCGTCTTGACCTTTGGAGAACAATTTATGGAGAGCGGCGAAGGTGCATCAAAAGCTCATTTGCAGCTGCCGCTGAAACAAATTCGCTTGATCCAAGCGTTGAAAAAGACTGGTAAGCCTTTGATCGGCGTGCTTTACACTGGCAGGCCTCTCGTCTTGACCCAAGTGGAGCCGCTGTTTGACAGCCTACTGCTAGTTTGGTATCCGGGAACGATGGGTGGGATCGGAATTGCCAATCTGCTGAGTGGTCAGGCTTCTCCGACGGCAAAACTGTCCATGACCTTTCCTCGCAGTGAAGGGCAGATTCCAATATACAGTGCCCAGCTGCCAACGGGGAGACCTTTGACAGCTAGTGAGCATTCTGATCGCTTTTTGTCAAAATACCGAGATGAATCAAATGGACCCTTATTCGCATTCGGGACAGGTCTCAGTTATGGTACGTTTACTGGTGAATGGCTAGGGAGTGCGGTCCTCAGTGAAACGATCCAACTAGACTATCGCATCAAAAATCAAGCGGAAGTAGTTGGAGAAACCGTCGTTCAGATTTATCTCTTGCAGCGCCCTGCATCGATGGTTCGTCCAAGTCGGCAATTGATTGCGAGTGACCTCGTCTTATTGGCACCCCAAGAAGACAAAGAGAAAAGATTGTCGTTGCCGATATCAGTACTCGGATTTTATGACAATCAAGGGGCAAAACACTTATCTAATGGTACCTATCGATTCCTGATGCGGATCGATCAAAAAGAAACGTTGCTTACCGTAACCATATAAATTAAAGGAGTGAGAGAAAATGGAAAAATTAGAAGCATTTTTAAGTAGCAAACTATTACCAATGTCACAAAAATTGCAGCAAAACAAAGTCTTGGCGGCTTTGATGGAAGGGTTTATTCGAACAAGTCCCATCACTTTAGGGATCGCCTTTATCACAATCGTGGGTAACTTTCCGATTCCCGGTTGGACGGACTATTTGACGAAAATTGGCATCTTCCAACATGTTGAAGCGATCACCAACGGAGCAACTGGCGTCTTTGCATTGTATGTCGTATACAGTTTGGCGTATTCCTACGCAAAACAGTTGGGAAGCAACGAACGCAACTCGGCGATTATTTCATTAGCTAGTTTCATCATGTTGATGCCTCAAACGGTGGCAACGACTGTCATGCAAGATGGCCAAGCAGTGGAACAAACGATCGGAGCTTTGAAGCTTGATTTTCTAGGCGGACAAGGATTGTTTATCGGCATGCTGACGGCTTTATTGGTGACACGTTTCTATGCTTTCTTATCAAGAAAAAATATCATGATCAAGCTACCGGATAGTGTTCCCCCAATGGTAACCCAATCCTTAGCACCAGTGTTTGTGGTCACGATTATTTTTGTCGTCGTTTTTGTCATACGCGTCTTGTTTGGGTTTACTTCATCAGGCTCGATTTTCCAATTCGTTATTGATGTAATTAATGCACCGTTAAATTCATTGGTTGCTAGCCCATTATCCATCATCATCATTATGGAATTATTAGCCGTCTTATGGTTCTTTGGGATCCATAACGCAGTCTTACAAGGGCCGCTTGGGGCGATTAGCATGACCATGGTCGTTTCAAATATTGCCGCCTACCAACAAGGCCAAGCGTTGCCTTATCTGATTCCTTCTGTGATCTACATGGGGATGTATGCTGCCGGCTTCATGGGCTTTGTCACCTTTTTTATGATCCGCAGCAAATCGGCAAAAATGAAACAACTAGGAAAGTTGTCATTTATCCCATCGATCTTTAACATCACGGAACCGATCATGTTTGGGATGCCGATTATTTTGAATCCCTTGTTCTTTATCCCACAGGTATTCACACAACTGATTGCTGGGTTCGTGACCTGGGGATTGGCGACAACGATTTTACCTATTAGCTTGAATCCTACTATGAGCTTGTTGCCGTGGACGACACCGACCTTCATCAAAATGCCGTTTTCAGGAGGGCTCAATTACACGATCTTGATGGTCATCTGTATGCTGATTGGGATTGTTATGTGGTATCCATTCTTAAAAATTGCCGACAAGAAAGAATATGAATTAGAACTGGCTGCTGAAAAAAAGCAAGCAAGTGAAGCAACAGGAATGACAGAAAAAATCATCGAAGAAGTACAAGCGTAAACAAAGGAGTGGCACAATTGGTTTATTTAGGAATTGATATCGGCGGGACGCACATCAAAACGGGATGGGTCAAAAACAACGAGGTCAATGAAAGACAGTGTTTTCCCACACCGACAACACTGAAGGCATTTAATGAAACCATCAAAATGATCCTCCAGACCTATGCTCGTCAAGATTCTTTCACCAAAGTAGCTATCGCAGTTCCTGGTTCCGTCGATGAAACAGGGACGGTCTTCTTTGGCGGCGCCCTGCCGTACCTCGATGGGGTGAACTTACCCGATTTGCTTTGCCAGTTAAGTGAAGAAAAGGTGACAACCATTACGGTCGAAAATGACGCAAAGGCCGCAGTGTTAGGAGAAATGAAAGCTGGAAATCTGCAAGGCATTCAAAATGGGACGGCGATTATTTTAGGAACGGGTGTTGGTGTCGGAATTTGCCTTGATGGAAAGCTCTATCGTGGAAATCGCGGTCAAGCAGGGGAGGTCAGTTTCATGATCCGTGATCGGCGAATCATGGACAGAAATTCCTTCGTTGGAGTCGGTCTTTCCGCCGTCGGCTTGATTGAGCGTTTGGCTGCTTGTTTGAAGGTAACAGCTGATGGTCCGCGGGTTTTCGAAACGCTTGAAAAAACCAGCGACCCTGAAGCAGAGGCATTGCTTTCGACCTATACCCAAGAAGTCGCCGTCTTATGTTTTGATCTTCAGTGTCTATTGGGACTGGAGAAAATCGTTATCGGTGGCGGTATCAGTCGTCAGCCGCGTGTGATCGATGCCATAACCACCAGCTATCAAGGAATTTTTAAAACGGCACCAATCATTGAAAAAACACTGCAACCAGTTGCGATCCAAGCCGCTTATTTTCAAGCGGATGCCAATTTGATCGGTGCAGTTAAGGAGGAATCTTGGAATGAGTAATTTTCCAGAAGCATTTTTGTGGGGAGCATCCACTAGTGCTTATCAAGTAGAGGGCGCATGGGCAGAAGACGGCAAGGGTCCCTCAGTGCAAGACATCAAAGAGATTCCGCAAGGGACCACTGATTTTAAAGTAGCATCAGATCACTATCACCGATATGAAGAAGATGTGAAATTGTTTAAAGAATTAGGGTTAAAAGCCTATCGTTTTTCCATCTCATGGAGCCGAGTCATGCCTGATGGTAAAGTCAACCCAGCAGGATTGGCGTTTTATCAGAAGTTGATCGACCTTTTACTTGAAAATGAGATCCAACCAATCGTAACAGTCTTTCATTTTGATCTGCCCGTTGCCATTGCCGAAGAAGGTGGTTGGGAAAACCGAGCAACGATCCAAGCATTTGCTGATTATTGCCAAGTGCTGTTCGAGAACTTTGGTCAACAAGTCCCACTATGGCAAACCATCAATGAACAAAATGTGATGGCGCTTGCTGGTTCGGTCATTGGTACGAGTCAAAAATCCATGAAAGAAAAATTTCAAGAAAATCATCATATGCTGGTGGCACAAGCATTGGTTACTCAGCAATTTCATGCAGGCAATTTTAACGGCAGGATTGGCCCGGCACCGAATATCGCCAGTGTCTATCCTGCATCTGAAAAACCAGCCGATCAGCTGGCAGCTCTTTATATGAGTGCCCTGAGAAATTGGTTGTTCCTAGATGTCGCTGTTTTCGGTACGTACAATCATAACGCATGGCATTTATTAGAGACGATTGGCGCAGCACCCACAGTGACCGAAGCAGATCGAAAGATTTTGGCAGCGGGTACCTGTGACTATATTGCATTGAATTACTACAACACGATGACCGTCAGCAGTTATTTTCAAAAAGAGACAAAACTCGATCAACAGTCTGGTTTTGGAATTCCCGGGTTTTTTCAAGCAGTAGAAAACACTCATTTGCCCATGACTGAATTTGGCTGGCCCATTGATCCTGAAGGGTTTCGCTTTACGTTGAATGAAATTTATTCCCGCTATCGTCTGCCTCTCTTGATCACGGAAAACGGCATCGGTGCCAAAGATGTTTTGACAACCGATGGTAAAATCCACGATGATTATCGCATCGACTACTTGCAACAGCACATTGAACAAATGGCACTCGCGATCGAAGATGGTGTCGATGTGATCGGCTATTGTCCGTGGAGTGCCATCGATCTTATCAGTACTCATGAAGGTATCGCTAAACGTTACGGGTTTATCTATGTCAATCGCACGGATGAGCAGCTGCTAGACTTGGCGCGATACAAGAAAGACAGTTTTTATTGGTATCAAAACGTCATCGATAAAAACGGGTTAGGAGAGTAAGCGGTGTTTATTCAGGAATATCTATTTGATCAAGAAGCACAAGCCGGGTTGACGGTTTATCTGCACGAGGAAAAAGCGGAGTATGATCGGGTGGGGAATCGACCGTTTGTCTTGGTGATCCCTGGCGGCGGCTACTCCTTTTGCAGTGAGCGAGAAGCCGAGCCGATCGCTTTAAATTTTGCTGCCCAAGGCTTTCACGCCGGAGTCTTACGCTATCATGTGGGGGTGCATCGCAGTTTCAGCCTTTCCTTAGTAGATGCCGAAAAAGCGATTGCTAAAATCCAAGAACTAACCAGTGAATGGCGAATCGACGCCGAAAAATCGCTGTGATCGGTTTTTCGGCCGGCGGTCATCTAGCAGCTGCGCTATCGACGATCTCCCCTATGAAACCAAGTTTATGTTTGTTAGGCTATCCAGCGATTTTGTCCTCATTTGCCACAGTCATGCAGATCGACGCGCCTTCATTAAATGAATGTGTCACGAAAGATACGCCGCCCACCTTTTTGTTTTCAACCTATGAAGACAATGTTGTTCCTATCGAAAACTCGCTGGCCTACTTACAAGCCCTAGAAGAGCATGAGGTCCCTTTTGAAAGTCATATTTTCCAAAAAGGACGTCACGGTCTTTCTTTGGCGACCGAACGCTTTGGCAATCGTAAAGAAATGGTCGATCCGCGCTTTGCTCGCTGGTTTGATGAATGCGTCGAATGGCTAGAGTTGAATTGGGCAGAAAAGGTTACTAAACCAGCTTTGCTGCCTGATCTTGGCCAGTGGCCGATTCGGGTATTGTTCGACTCAGATGAAAACAAACGCTTGCTGTTGCAGGCTTTTCCATCATGGGCAGACAAAAGTCGTTTAAAAATCGTAAAGAATATCAGCCTGCAGCAGTTATTAGCGATCATGCCGGAAGCATTTGAGCAAGTTTCCTATCAAGCCCTTGTTGCACGGCTGACTGATCCTAGAAAGGAAGAAGAAGCATGAAGGCAATCCTTGTACATGAAAGTTATAAGGCATCAACGGCGTTGCTAACCCGGGAGCCGCAACCCATTACCACGCTATCAGCTGTTCGCAACAGCCACGCTGCTTGTCAGCTGTTGCTACACGATGGCAAACGGAATCATTACATCATAGGGGAAGAATTTTCGATTCCCGATGAAATTGAGATTCCAATGATCCGCATTGAAATCATCAGCGAATTGCCGGTCAAAGCGCAATTCATCGATTATTATGTCGGACAGCATGAACTGGCGTACGCCGATAAATTGCTTGAGCAAACAGCCAAAACCTATCCTGGTGATCGCTATGCACCGCTTTATTTGGAGTGGCAGATCGATGAAACGATCAAACCGCAAGCTTATCCCGTGAAAATCAAGGTCTATCGTACACACTTGACTAGCCAAGAGGAGTGCTTGTTAGAAAAGAGCCTAACGATTGAAGTGGACGCTTTTACTTTTCCAAAAGAATATTTAGAGACATTCCACTTGAATATGTGGCAGCAGCCCAGCAATTTGGCTCGCACCTTTGACGTTCCTTTATGGAGTGATGCCCACTTCGACTTGATCAAAGAAATGGCGAAAAGCTTATCGGCGATCGGACAAAAAGCAATCACGGTGATTGCTGGAGAAATTCCTTGGAAGGGGTGGTTCAACTATATCGTCAAAGACTATCCGGCCAATTTATATGAATACTCGATGGTCAAAGTTAAAAAGACTCAAGGCGGACAGCTGCATTGTGATTTTTCTATCCTTACTCGCTACCTCGAATGTTTTTTTGAAGCGGGTATCTCTGAAGAAATCGATGTATTTGGCTTACTCGGTGTCTGGGAACCGCCGTTTTTCCCACTGGTCGACTTGGACCATCCAGAAAAATTGGTGATTCGCTTTTACGATGAGGGAAAAGGCACCTTCGGCTTTATTCATCAAAAGGCCGAGTTGCAGGAATATCTACGTCAAGTATTTGTTTATTTTAAAGGGAACAATCTGTGGGAGAAGGTTCGGATCGTTTCTGACGAACCGAAGAAACATCAAATCGACAGTTTCCGAGCTTCTTTGGCTGTCCTAAAAGACATTGATGAGACGATCCAGATCAAAGCAGCGTTTGATAAAGAAGACGTTTTGTTTGAGTTGCTGCCAGTGATCGATCATCCCGTGACTTCCTATTACTGTACCTGCAACCATTACGAAACACTGACGCAAAGTCATCCGGGTCGGACTCAGTACTATGTTTGCAATTACCCAGACAAACCCAACACTTTTTTGCACAGTCCTTTATTAGAGACGCGAATGCAAGGAATCTTGGCCTATCAGTTTAAAACAGACGGCTTCTTGCGGTGGGCTTACAATTGCTGGCCGCAAAATGCCCGAACCGATATCCGTTACAATACGAGCTCACTACCCATCGGCGATCTATGTTTCATTTATCCCGGCAATCATGGACATTTGTTGTTGTCCTTACGGTATAAACAACTACAGCGGGGAATTGAAGATTTCTATCTCTTGAAAACCGCCCAAGCTACTCAACCGCAGCAAACGGATGCCTTAGTAGCAGATTTTCTTAACGTTACAGATACTAAAAATTGGATGATCGACAGCCACCACAGTCATCCCGATGTTTTTCTACAGACCGCCGAGGAGATGGAGGCGTTTCGTCAGGCACTTCGCACACTTTTGGTAAAATAGACATTTTTAAACGTCACCATTGATGAGTCATTTCCTAAAAGAATGGATCATCGATGGTGACGTTTTCGATTGTGATCTAGGGCGATTTCCAACTTGGACAAAGCTCCTTTTCCTCTGGGCTTCATTTGTTCTACTGAGCGTTTCGTTTCTCATTCCCTCCATCTTCCTTTACACTTTTAAGTAAGGTCATAAGAAAATATGGCAAATTGAAGTAGAAATAATCAAGGAGGAAACGAGCATGTCAGAAAAAATCAACAATCCGTTAACGAAGTATTATGATGGCAAATTTGAAAAACAGGTGCAAGAAGCACCGGCGATTCAGGGGAAGATGCAGCCAGTGCCTGATTGCGGGGAAGAAAGCTACGCTGGTTCAGGCAAATTAACTGGACGCAAAGCATTAGTGACCGGTGGTGATTCTGGTATTGGTCGAGCTGCAGCCATCGCTTTTGCCAAAGAAGGCGCCGATGTGGCAATCAACTATCTTCCTTTTGAAGAAGAAGACGCGCAAGAAGTCAAAGCAGTCATCGAGAAAGCTGGACGCAAAGCAGTCTTGATCCCAGGAGACTTAAAAGATGAGACCTTCGCTCGTCAATTGGTTCATGAAGCAGCCAAAGAATTAGGCGGTTTAGATACGTTAGTTCTAAATGCTGGGATGCAACAAGCGGTGAAGGACATCAAAGAGTTGACTACGCAACAAATTCAAGATACTTTTACAACGAATATCATCTCCATGTATTGGACTGTTCAAGAAGCGTTGGATTACTTACCAGCCGGTGGAAGCATCATCACCACCACTTCGATCCAAAGTGCGGAACCAAGTGCCCATCTGTTAGACTATGCAGCCACGAAAGGTGCCATTACTTCCTTTAGTAAGGGGTTAGCTGCGCAATTAAGTGAAAAAGGTATTCGGGTCAATACCGTTGCGCCTGGTCCAATCTGGACGCCACTTCAAATTTCTGGTGGTCAACCACAATCTGCGATCCCAGAATTTGGTCAAAAAGAATTGATGAAACGTGCCGGTCAACCGGTGGAACTAGCACCCGTTTACGTTTTCTTAGCTTCTGATGAAGCAAGTTATGTAACTGGCCAAGTGTACAGTGTAACTGGTGGTAGCTTCTTCGCTTAAAATTGTCAGGACTAAAAATAGTAGTAAAAAAGCTCGAGCAAAGATGCTCGGGCTTTTTTTTGCGGATGTAAATGGAATCGGCAGCTTACTTCTCTTGTTTCGCAAACATCTTTGTCATCATTTGTTGATTGATTTTTGCAAAATCGCTGCCCACTCTTGTTCATCTTGCAGGTTTGACAGCAAGACTAATTTTTCGGAGAACATCACTTCTTCATAATTATCCGTGATCAATAAATCGGCGGCTTCCATTTGCTTGACGAAAGTCACAGAAGCTTTAGCATAAATCGAACGAATCCTCGTCTCAATCATTTGCTTTGTGCGGTATTGGATCGTCGTTTGAATATAGATCGATACGGTAGGGGGCGTGTTCATCAGTGTTTCCAAATATAAGAGATGAGCCAGATAAGGCAATTGTGTCTGTTTAAAATAGTCTTTATCCAGGTCGGCAAATGGGTAGTTTTCAACGTGGGTCAGTAAAAGTTGGCTGATGGCCGCATAGGTCTCGTCATTTGTTGGAGCGTTTTCCGTCAGCATTTCGTGTTCTAGCTGCCAAACCTCCAAGAGATCGATCCCAATAATGATCGATAGGTTGAAGACTAGCAGGCAACTGCTCAAAAGCTTTTCGAATTCGGCTTTTCCCTGATTAGGAGCAAAGGTAGTATGCCAATCTTCGATCATAGTAGTGAAAAAACAGACAAGATCCGTTTTAGAGTACTTAATTGCTTGAATAATGGCTTGTGTTTTCTCTTGGGGAACAACCCCCGGTAAAAAGACATGGAGGAAGAAATTCAAGTACAGATACTCTGATCGTCGCGTTTTGTCTGAAACATACTCAGTACTTAAGAAGAGTGAGTCAAGAATATCTGCTGGTAAAAAGCAGTAGAATTCCATCATCTCCAAATACTTATCAGGGATTATTGGCAGATATTTTCTTTTGATACTGCGGCCGACAACGGTTTGCCAAAATGCAGCTAATTTGTTTTTTGTTAGTTGATCAAAAGCCGAAGTTTCAAAATAGGCGGTAAACTTGGCGGTCTCTTTTGGAGAGATACTTGGCAAAAGCCACAATTCAGCAGGCGCACTTTGAGTTAAAAAGCTATAAATAAAAATACGGATATCAAGTTCCTTGCCCGCTAATTCAATCCGATTTTGGTGATCTGTTCGGATAACAATCTGAAACTTTTCTAGTAATTGATTGACTTTCTTGATCAAGCGGTATACATGAGACTGACTAATGTGTAAATCAAGGCATAGCTGTGTGAGGGGTGTTTGGTTACGGCCAATCAACGAATGGATAAAGTGATATTGTGTGGAGTTGAGCAAATAATGATACATCAGCTTGGAATAAAAAGGTTGCTCTTCTTCCTCACCACAATCCACAAAATATTGATTGTAATTGTTTTTATTCAAAAGTAACGTTGGTGAAAGTTGCTGCAAATCTTCGTTTAAAAAATAGATGTACTTTTGTAAGCTTTTTAATGGGATCTTTAGGGCTTCTGAGAGTTTAACGAGTGTTACTCCATTCGAATTACACACATACTTGAAAATAGCTAATTTCTTTTCTTCTGCGGGAGAAATAAATTCTCGATACATAAGGCATTCTCCTTTTTGGCGTTTTTTTTACGCTAAATCTGTGAACCGTATGATAACCATGATGGATTATACTTATAATAGATGAGAATAAGATGAAAAAATACAAACTAAATTATTATTTTTTATCGGTGCTTTTTTCATCCATCGACTACTCATCAAAAAAGGAAGGAAGAGATAAAAATGAAGAAAAAGGCGGGAGTATTAGGTTTAATCGGTATCAGTTTGGCACTATCACCTGTTAGGGCATTTGCGGCGGAAGCGAATCCGACTGCTTCAATGACCAGTCAGGCGACAATAACCATCGAACAAGGAATCTTATCGTTAGATCAAGTGACGAATTTTGATTTTGGTACTACGAGCATCAAAGATATTGCGACAGGCGATCAAGTGCTTACCACTGCAACGAATGAGGCAACGTCAATTACCGATTATCGTGGACCCAATGAAGCAGGCTGGCAGTTGACTGCTCAATTATCAAAAATGACAAATGCTGCAAACAATGAACTTGTAAATGCAAAAGTCACCCTCAATGGGTCAATTGATTCCGGCGATGCCTTCCTCGTCTCAGGAACAGAATTGATGGTAGGGGCAACAGATCCTACGCTGATTGCTAGTGCTAATGGAACGACGGGTCTGGCAACAAATGATTTTGATTTTACAAGTGCAACCTTGACGATTCCAAAACAAAACATCAACAGTGGTGCTTATAGTGGCACGATTACTTGGACATTATCAAATACTTATCAAGCAGAATAACAAAGGAAGGGCGACAATGAAAAAACAAATCAAGTGGTTGGTACTCATCAGCTTTTTTATTAGTCTGTTTTGCTTTATAAAAGTTACCGGTTATGCACAAACGACGCGGTTCACAGTAACCCCAGAACTTCCCCAAAATCAACTTAGCGATGTCAGTTACTTTGACTTACTGGTAACGGATGAGACCAAACAGGATTTGACTGTTGCCCTTCATAATACAAGCTCAGAGACACTAACGATACGGGCAGCGGCTCTGAATAGCTTCACTGCTTCCAGCGGCATCATTGCTTATCAAGAAGAGGAAACCGCCGAAGAAAATGAAGGAATCTCGTTTACGACATTGATCAGCAATCCTTCTCAGACAGTAGAGGTGAAGCCTGGTGAAACGAGACAGATCACTTTTTTACTATCAATGGACAAAAGAAAATTCAATGGTGAGATATTAGGGGTCTTTTCCTTCGAAGAAGAACTGCCAGAAACAGTCGATCGGCAAGAAATGAATCTCCAAGCAAATTATAAAATTCAGCAAGGCGTACGCTTGCGTCAACGTATCGATTCATTGCCTCTACCTGAATTGGACTTGATTGAGACGAAAGCAAAAGAGCGAAACGGTGTAGCTACACTTATGAGTTGTATCCGCAATAACCAACCGACGGCTTTTGGTAAGATTGCTGTAACAACGACGATCCGTGAAAAAGAAAGCAATACTCGAGTTGGCGGTTTTTCTGCCGAAAATTTTCAGATGGCACCGAATTCCATTCTCTCTCTTTTCAGTGAATTTGATCAAGAGATTCTTGAACCAGGTACTTATACTTTGCGGATCGAACTTACTGCCCCAAAAGGAAGTTGGGTCTTTGATGACACGATCGTGATTGATCGCACAGTGGCAAACCAAGTCAATCAAAAAAACATGCTAGGTGCAGCGTCCCTGAAAAACAACGTTTGGCTTTGGATCGTCGGACTGCTTTTGTTCCTAGTTATTCTGCTACTTGTTCTGTTGTTCTTGTGGTACATACGACAAAAAAAGGACAAAGGCTCAAGCGATGACCCGATAGAGTGAGGTTTGTAAAGGGAGAGAAAGTGGAGGTTAGCTATGAAAAAGTTCGGCATTAAGGGATGGTTATGTGTATTCTTGTTTAGTGTATTCGTGTTTAGCTTTGGACCAGTAACAATCTATGCTTCAATCGTGGCACCCAATTTTCCAACTTTGCCAATTGATGATTCGCTGATTACCCACGTTGGACAAGCGGGGTCGCCTCAAGGGGAGCCGGGATTCAATTACGTTCAAATTAATGATGGCACAACCACAAACTCAAGTGGCGGTGTCTGGTTCAATAAACCCGTTTCCTTTACAAGATCCTTTCGCTTGGAGATGGCTTTTTTTATCGACAATACGGATACAGACAGTGATGGATTGACATTTGTTATGCAAAGTAGTGGGTTAAACGCATTGGCTAACCAAGCCGGTCCCACCATTGGCGTTTGGGCAGATGTCGGAGGAACAGATCCGCTAAGTTCTGGGGCGATCCCGCAAAGTTTTGCGATTGAATTTGACACGTATTATAACAATACTACCACTGTCTTAGGCGGGAGCATGCTGGACCGAGATGTGCCCAACAGCCATCATATCGCATGGAATTTTCCCGGCTCAAATGACGCATATACCACCGATGGCTGGCTGATTATCGACAAAGTCTTAAATCATCGTGATACGGTATCAGTGAGTGATATTTCCGATGGGTTGTGGCATAGTTTTACAGTAGTTTTTGATCAGCCAACGCAAACGTTGCGTTACACCGTACCAGATTTCGGTGTTGATGTAACAGTACCTGTTGATGACACCTTCAAATCGAATTTGAACCTGACCAATAGTGCACCGGTCTATTTTGGTTTTACAGGTGCAAACGGTGGCTATGTTCAAGAAAAAGCGGTGGCATTCGTCGATGTTGAAGGACTAGTAGAACTTGATATGCGAACCGGTGTTTTTGAAAAAGACCCAGTCAAACTATTGTTGGATACTGGTACGACACTTGCCCAGCCAGCCACTGTCGATAACAGCAAGACGATCACCTATGCGACCTATCTTTCCTACAAGGACACCAGCGATTTAGCTGATTTAGAATCAGGCATCACGCTTTCCAGCCTTTTTCCGGAGGGGTTGTCTCTCGTACCGGAAGCTGTCTATTTCGGTAAGGCCAGCGAAATTATGGTCAATGGTCTGCCGGAAGGGGGAACCGCCTTACCCTTTGTCATTGAAAATGGGCAGTTAATTACGACACTGACTGATATGGTCAAAGGAAACGACTACATTGTTCATTTTTCCGTCAATTATACAGAAACTCCGATCGATGAGAATCTGGATGCCATCATTCCTGTCCAAACGATTTTTAATGGGAATGCCTTTGTCTCTAGTTTGACCTCGGGGGATCCAGAAACCCACTATTATCAAATGACCGGAGACTTTCCGCCGAGCTTGACCACAGGTTTGGTGTCGTTAACAGAAGCAAAAGCAAACCGACAGATCGTGCGACAAAAGCGTAATTGTTATCTACCAATTACGATCGAGGACCAAAATTCGACTCAAGCCAAAGTGTACGCTACGGATTTTTTTACCGAAGAAACGGCTATCACTGAAGATGATTTTTCAGAGGTGGCACTCATTGAACGAAGTGCAATAACCGAGCCTTTGACGGATACATTGATGTTGGATACCAATGCGTTGGCACCGGGTACGACGTATTATCTGGCGGTTTATGTGATCGACACAGAAGGGAATCGATCGGAGACCCGTTTTTATGGCATCGACTTTCGTGGGATCGTGGAATTTCACCAGGTGCCTACCTCACTCAATGGAACTGTAGTTACGGTAAATGAGCTGGCACGTTCCATCAGAGACGATGGCTATGCTTATCTAGCACTTTCTTATGACGAAGAACCACCTCTTTTATCAATCACGAATACTAGTGAGGGAACTTGGCAATTAAATGGTCAGATGACGGATTTTTTGCAAGAGCAACAACTGCTGGCGGATGAAGTCCAATTGGTTCTCTATGATCCGGAGACCAATCAGCTGATGGCTTCCATAACCTCTGAGGAACAAGTGATTTTTCAACAGCAACCAACAGGTGAAGCAAATTTAACGGTTGATCTTAAAGAATACGATTGTTACTTTCGCTTTGTTCCCAAAATGGAGCTAATTTCACCCGGAACTTATACAGGCGCTATCAATTGGCGGTTGGAAAGTACGATCATCGATGAATAGCAACAAAAAAAAACGCCTAGATGGCGTTTTTTTGTTGACTGAAGCGATAAAGTTAGCTTTGGCGGCTTTTCGCAATTTTCAAAACTAATGACAGACCGGCTAATGCGAAGCTGCCGTATTTAACGAATTTTTCCAAGGATTCTAAAGTTTGCTGTTTTTTGTGTTTGCAGTCTGGACAGCTTTTTCATGGGCACTCAATTTTTTTCCGCATTTACAATGACTCTTCATCTGTGATCCACTCCTCGTTTCGTTTTATTTTGATGTCTTTCTATAATTTAATTATACATGTTGTATAAGGTTCTGTCTGAAATTATGCTGTGTCAGTCATTTGTGAAAATGAGACAAAACCTACATTCATTAGGTAAGCGTAAGAGTGTATAATTACTGAGCGAATGCAGTTGCAGTTCCTGTTGGAGAGGGATCGCGCTAGATAAAAAAAGAAGGGAATCTGACAATTTTCTCATTTTCGACAAGTGCTGATTCGCTTTGCTTATCAGTTTGGCAAAATTTTGCTATTGTTGAGTAAGATTAGGGGTTAGAATAGTAGCTTCTCTTTTTTTTCTAAATTCTGTCCTTAATTTGAGAACGAAAATCACCGATAGTATGCTATATATAGGAACAAGGAGCCATCCTTGACGATGTCGAATATGGCATTTGAATGAAAGGATTGATGAAACAAGTGATTTCTTCAATAATTTATACTGACACAAAGGCTTATTTTGATAAAGTGCTGGATCAAGCGCTGTTGGATCTATTAAAAACTGATTATCCCAAAGTCTATGATCATGTCCAAAAACTGATCGCTTCTATGGAGGAAACGATCCAACGAATTGACAGCACGAACTTTTGGCAGTTGATGCCGGAAATTTTAGGCTACGATTCTCGTTTTGTTTTGTTGAACTCTCTGCAATTGTCAGAAGACAAATTGTTGACGGAGCTAGAAATCCTTCAAATGATCGAACGGGATTATCCGAATTTGAATAAAGAATTTTGTGGCTATTCCTTGAAAGAACAAGAGCATGAGAGTTTGATCTTTAGTGTTCAATAACTATTTTTCGTAGGAGTATCAAGTAGAGTAAGAAAACGACTAGGTAAGCTAGTCGTTTTTTTTATCAAGAAAAAGAATAATTAAACACGTTATTTATCATTAAAATAAAAAATATTTTGAAATTATGAATAAAATAGATTATTATTGATATATAATCCTTTTAGTGAAAGAAAAAACAATCGGTAAGAGGAAGAGGATAGCCAGCTGATTGAAAAAGCTGCGATTGTTTTAATTAGAAAATAGAAACTAGCCTAATCGGCGTGGAAAGGAGCAATTATGGATTACTTAAGTTTCTCAAAAAAAGAGTGGGAAGTCTTAGTTTGTTTTTGGGCTGTAGATGAACCATTATGCTGTACAGAATTTAGTGAACGTTTCAACTTGAATCGTAACACATCATTGTCCGTGATTCGCAAATTAGTTAACCAAGGAGTTCTAGAAATTGCGAGCATTAAAATGAGTGGATCAGTTTTAGCTCGTCGTTTTCAATCAGCTGTAAGTGAATTAGAGATATTGCAGACCGGTCTAACCGATGATCAAATTTTTGAATTAGTGAAAATCGCCATCAAAAAAATTGAGGACCCAGAACAATTAACTCAGTTACTAAATGTGATCGGTGAATTGAAAACTAAAGCTTCTTAAATAAAATTCGTTTGGATGATAAAAAAACGATCCGCTGTGAAAACAGCGATCATTTTTCTTGTTCTTGAAATTTTTGTACCATCTTTGTCGTCAATTCATGGAGGACTGACAGTTCTTCCGGTTCAAGGGGCAAGAATTCAGTCACTTTGTAGGGAATCTCTAGCGCTTGCTTATGAAGTGCTTTGCCGGATTCCGTCAGTGTAACCCGCAAGGAACGTTCATCGTCTTGATTTCGATTTCTTGCGAGGTAGCCTTTTGCCTCAAGCTTTTTTAAAACCGGTGTCAGTGTGCCAGAATCGAGACATAATTGCTTCCCCAATGCTTTGACACTGATCGCTTCTTCTTCCCATAACACCAACATCACTAAATATTGGGTATAGGTCAAATTCAACGGATCTAGTAAGTCTTTGTACTGTTTGATAATTTCTTTTGAAGCGGCGTATAGAGGAAAACACAATTGGTTTTCTAACGCTAAGACATTCATGTTTTCACCCCTTTTTCTAACATCCGCCTCTTATCATAGCTGTTTTTTCAACGAAAGTCTACTCGCTAACGGCTTTGACTGTCACTTCAATGTTGCCAGCTGTAGCTTTTGAGTAAGGACATACGGTATGAGCGATCTCAAGCAATTCTTGTGTTTCTTCTGTTGACAAACCTTCGATTTGGCCTTCAATCTCCACACCCAAGACAAAACTTGATTCACTTTCTGCGTATAAGGTCACTTGTGCGCTCACGGTAGAAGCACCTTCGATCCCTTTGCTGCTTTTCACCAATTCAAGGGCACTATTGAAACAAGCGCTAAAGCCAGCTGCAAAAAGTTGTTCCGGATTCGTTGCATTTTCTACTCGTTTGCCAGGTGCAGTGATATTTAGTTCAAATGAATGATCAGGGCTGTGTACTTCTCCTGAACGGCCACCAGTGTTGATCATCTTTGTTGAATACATTTTTTTCATCATTTCTTCACTCCTGTGTTTTTTGTATTTTGTACAATTTAATTGTATGCAATTTAATTGAAGAATGCAAGGAATTGATTTTCAGTTTGTCTTTTTTTCTAAAAAGGAGGGAATTATAAAAAGTTTACTGTTCTCTTGGGTGAAACGTGCTATTATAGTTAGTAACACTTGTAACAGAATGAACAATTAGTTTGAAACGAAGAATTTACTGCATGCAGGCAAAGAGGGTGGAAAATCATCGTAGACTACATGGAACAACGAGCGGTTGGACGCTATTTTCGATCGCTGACGGATCATTATTCAGGTTATATCCGTCTTTATGGCACCTACACAGAATATCGGGTGATTGCAGGGATTCCTGCTAAAATGTGATGTTAGAGATTATCGGGGTTGAAAACGGTGTCTTATTGACCCGTGTAAACAATACATTATTTGAAAATGGAAGAGGGTTTTTACAATGATTATTATCCAAATTATTTTAGTTATCTTCGTATTAGTGATTCTGATTTGGCTGATCGCAAGCACTGCTGTGATCGTTCGTCAAGGGGAAGTCAAAGTCGTGGAAAGTTTTGGGAAATATGTTCGAACGTTGGAACCAGGTCTTCATTTTCTTGTTCCGATTTTATATACAGTAAGAGAAAGAGTGTCCTTGAAACAGATTCCTTTGGAGATCGAACCGCAAAGCGCAATTACAAAAGACAACGTGATCGTGCAGATCGATGAAGCAATCAAATACCACGTCACAGATGTTCGTGCTTTTGTTTACGAAAATGAAAACTCCGTTATCTCAATGATTCAAGATGCCCAATCAAACTTACGGGGGATCATTGGGAAAATGGATTTGAATGAGGTTTTAAATGGGACAGAAGAAATCAACGTAGCACTGTTTACTTCAATCAAAGACATCACGGCCGGCTATGGGCTAGCGATCGACCGAATCAACATTGGGGAAATCAAAGTTTCTCAAGAAATCATTGAATCAATGAACAAACTGATCACAGCCTCCAGAGACAAAGAATCCATGATCACAAGAGCCCAAGGGGAGAAATCTTCTTCTGTTTTGAGTGCGGAAGCCAAAGCTTCTCAGATGACAATCGATGCGCAAGCTCGGGCGGAACAAACCCAAATCGACGCGGAGGCACGGGCAAAACGTGTCCGGATCGATGCCGAGGCAGAAGCGGAACGAATCGCGAAAATCACTGAAGCTGAACGCAAACGGATTTTAGCCATCAATGAAGCTATCAAAGAAAGTCAACTAGACGAGCGCTCACTATCATATCTAGGAATTGAAGCTTTTAAAGATGTGGTCAATAGCAATACCAATACGGTCATTCTGCCATCAAACATGACGGAACTGGGAAATATTCCAGTCGTCAAACAACTTTGGGAAAATGCACCATCTAAATCAGCAGAATAACTTCTAAGCGCAACAATTAAAAAAGCTCAAATGCTCCGAGTACAAATCGGCGCATTTGAGCTTTTTTTATTTCGTTTTGTCTGCCGATTGATTATCGACAATCAACAGGGCAATCATGACATAACCGATCCAACTGTCCCGAGAATATAAGATGTAGCGAGGGGACCAAGAAGCGGTATATTTCTGTTTGTATTCTCGTAGCCCTTCAAAAGAATAGAAGCGAGAACCAAAGGTGTAAACGAGATAGGCGATCCGCTCTTGCAAGAAACTACTGCGGAAAGTACCAACATTGGCTAACGGTGCCATGCCTAAATCGAATTGTTGATACCCATTTTCTTTAAAGTAGTCGAATAGCTGAATAAACAAGAAATCCATCGTTCCATTTGGCGCTTTTTCAGGATCGTGGCGCATCAAATCGATGGAGGCCAGACCTGTTTGATACGTGGGCATAAAGGAGGCAAACGCGACGATCTCTTGCTGCTGATTGCGGACGACTGCAATTGGTGCGGTACTTAGATAAGATTCTGAAAAAAATCCAAGGGAGAACCCTTTTTCTTTCCGTCCATCTAGCCAGTTGTCAGAAATTTCTTTAAGGGTTGCAAAGGTTTCGGCTGAAAAGGGTGGAGTGAGCACATCAAAAGTAAAGCCTTCTTTGGTGATCTTGTTGTTTAATGCTCGCTGTCCCTTCATTTTTTTTCCTGAAAGGGTGAAGCTAGGTAGATCCACATAAGCTTTCTCACCGAATTTGATAAAGTCATACCCGAATTCATGCAGCAGCATCACCATTTCTTCACTACTTTCATAAAAGACCGGCAAGTAATTCCACTGATCCATCTCTGTTAAGAAGGTTTCCAGTGCCTGCGGAAAGTCTGCTTGCTTCCCAGAAGGATCCCCCATGACCAAGCATTTATTATTAAAGGTCGTAAACTGAAAAAAGACCGTCGGCTCGCCGATTTCTGGATAAACGTACACTTGCTTGTCTTTTAAATAAACAAGATGGCTGTCGCTATTGCCGCCATAGGTGTTCAAAACGTGTTTTACTTTATCAGTGGCGGCACTGACGCCTAGTTGGTGCTTTGGTCCCATCAAGTACCGGGCAAACAGCAGCATCGCAACGGCGACAAATAAAATCGCAACGAAGCCTTGGAGCCATAATTTTTCAGAGGGGAAAAGCAAAAAGTCCATCGAATGGTGGTGCGTCGGATGTCGATTGAGATGAGGCATATTGTAGACCCCAATAATGACATAGAGGATCGTCAGCGAACCAATCAACAAACCATCGATTGTCAACCATTCCCACGAGAAGACTAGCTGTTTACGGAATAACTCGCTTTTTGAAAAAATCATGATCGCTAATAATAATAGAAGAAACAGCATGGTCGAAAAGCGGAAACCCGCAAAAATAGCATAACCGATCGTTGCTGCAATCAACAAAAGTGTCGGCACATACGCGCGACTGACACGGGCAGAGATGCCGCGACCGGCAATCAAAAAGAGATAGCCGAGAAAGATACTCGGGTACTGCATCACGAAATTCAAGCGAATCGGATTGAGATGGGCTAACCATTTGATTTGGTCAAAGGCTTCTGGGATCGTGGCGGAGAGTACCAACATCGTTCCCGTCAGATAAAGCAGCAACACTTCGATCTTATGGAATACTTCCAACAACAAGCTTCTGGGAATCCCAGAA
This sequence comes from Enterococcus sp. OL5, assembly GCF_006491895.1. Classification (NCBI taxonomy): domain Bacteria; kingdom Bacillati; phylum Bacillota; class Bacilli; order Lactobacillales; family Enterococcaceae; genus Enterococcus; species Enterococcus sp. OL5. The sequence continues at coordinate 331,269 of NZ_VHIL01000001.1, read as the reverse complement.
AAGCGCTGGTTGAGGGAGACGCCAACATTTTTTGAGAAAAAGATCAAACCGATCAAAAAGGGAATAATGTAATAAAACAGGCGGAACAGCAAGAGCCAAGCAATAACACTTTCACGAGGAATTTGCAGTGAACCCATTCCCATGATCATCATTACATCAAACGTTCCGAGTTCCCCAGGAATCATTGATACGATTCCAATCACGGAAGCAGCGATGAAAAGCGGCAACAGTTGAAACACATCGACCGAGATACCCATCAAGAGACCCGTCGTGAAGAAGGCGGCAAAAACACCCAGCCATTCCAATAAGGAAGCGGCGATCAGCTGCAGACGATCACGTCGTTGCAGCCCACCTAAGTAGGCATTTTTTTTGGAAAAACTAAGGGCATAGACAACTGGAAAATAAAGACTGCCGCCTAAAAGCCAGATCCAATACTGTTGTAGATAATCGGTCGTGGGACCGAAGAGGACAAATGCCAGCGCAGCAAGCGACAAAATCGAAAGACCAGACATTAAGTAGATAAAAATCTTCGAAATTGCCTGGGCAACGTTTTTGCCTTTTTTTCCTTTGCCATAAAATTCCGACCGTAACCCGATACTGATGAAACCGCCAAAGCCGATCAAATTGTTCATGGTATTGATGATCCAGCTGGTTTCTAGTAAATAACGGCGATCAGGTTTGTCCCCTAGCAAACGATTCAAGACGATATCATATAAGACCATGGGAAAGACACACAGTAAGCCAATGACAGCCATTAAAGCCACTCGCCAAAGGGATAGTTGCGCAAACAATTGTTTTAGTTGATCAATCGAGATCGTCTTGCTTAAGGAAAGCAGTTCGCCGAACACGATCACGGCGACTGCAATTAAGAAGAGTGTTTTAAACAGTGAGCGGTGGTCGCGGAGCCAAGTAAAGATTCTCATAGTTATTCACCGACCTTTTCTAAAAAAGATAATACTTTCGTATTAAATACTTCTGGATTCTTTCGTGCAAAACTATGTCCTTGTCCTTTGACGACGATAAAATTGGACTGAGGAATACTGTTTGCAATATAAAATGAATGGGAGAGCTTGATCGAATCACGTTTGCCAACCAAGATCAATGTCGGCACACTGAGGTGATTCAAATCGGCGGTGGAGAGACCGATTGGACGAAACAACAATCCCAAAATAGGCAGAAAGCCCCGCATGCCTTTGGAGAATGGAGAACAAAGCCAAACGATCAGATATTGCAAAACACTGCCGATTCGAGAAAAGAGCCGTACACCTCGCGGTTCCGTGTTGCCAGAGTTTAAAATCATGCAGCTGACATGCTCTGGGTAGAGATGGCAAAAGACCATCGCCAGATTGGCACCATCGCTAAATCCTAGTAAGGCGATTTTCGTTAGCTTTTCTTGCTGAATGATTGCTAAGAGATCTGTTGCCATTTTAAAAAAATCGATTTTCTTCTGCGTATTGGTGGATTTGCCATGTCCTCGACTATCGATTAAATACAGTTGATGTTTTTGACGCAAAGCGTCGACCTGCTTTGAGAAATAGGCACTGCTGCCGCCATTTCCGTGCAGTAAAAAAAGTGGGCGTCCTGAACCGGTTTTCTCGTAATAGAGGACAGACCCGTCCGGTAAGGGCGCGTAACATTTTTCAACTTCCATTTTTTCACCTACTTTCTAAGAGTATACCTTGAAGTCAGGGGCTATCACAAACATATCACTAGATAAAATGAGAAAAAATAACAATCTGCTCATCTTTTTTTTACCAGAAGTTCAGGAAAAGGCTTTTTTCTTTACAATGTAAAGAAAAATAATCGGCTAAGTTAATTAATTTGTTTTCAGAAAATTCTTTACAAACCCGGATACGTTGTCTATAATCGAACTAACTAATTGAGAATGATTTTCATTTACGAAAGAGAGGCTAGCCAATGACCACTATAGCAGATGTTTTGATTATCGGAGGAGGGCCTACGGGGCTCTATGCAAGTTTTTATGCCGGATTACGTGATCTATCGGTCGTATTGTTTGAAGCACAAGCCGAATTAGGCGGGAAGATCAATTTTTATCCTGAAAAAATGGTCTGGGATGTGGGTGCATTGCCGCCAACCAAGGGGAAGAAAGTCAAAGAACACTTGATTGAACAGGCTAAGTTGTTTGATCCAACGATCTATCTGAAAACGAAAATCATCGAATTGACCAAGGAAGACAACCTTTTTTATGCAGTGGATGACCAAGGGAGGACTCATGTTGGACGCACCATTTTAGTTTGTATTGGCGGCGGTGTCGTCTCTCCGCAAAAATTGCCATGTTTCATCCATAATAATGTCGACAACTATATCCACTATCAGTTTCCTGACCAGCAAGCGATCCAAGGCAAACATCTAGTGATCTCTGGCGGCGGCGATGCGGCGGTGGATTATGCGATCGAAGCAGTGTCTTATGGTGCCAAAGTCACGTTGTGCTATCGAGGGGAAAAACTGAAAGCCCATGAAGCACAAGTAAAGAAGATGAAAGCAGAAGGGATTCAAGTGCTGATGAATCACACCATCGATGGGGTGAATCAAGCAGAAACATTCAATATGGTTCTACGACTAAAAAACAGTGCCAACCATGAGACGATCGATTTTTTATGCGATCATCTACTGATCCAACACGGTTATGACCGTGACAGTGGCTTGTTAGATAAAGTTTCCTTTGATCTTGCACGTCATGAAGACTTTTATTTGAACTGTGAGATTCCAACAAAAACCAGTCATCCCGGTGTGTTTGCAGCTGGTGACATCCATTATTTCAAAGGCAAAGTGAATCTTTTGGCGGGAGCCTTTCAAGATGCTGCGCAAGCAGTCAATCAGATCAAACATTATTTAGAGCCGACCAGTGTCCCACAGGCGATGGTTTCTTCCCACAATGAGAAATTCAGTGAAAGAAATCGTCAGTTGTTGGTGAATGAGTAGCCATGCTTCTTTGTGAATGAAAAAGTAGAAAAAGCAGGAGTCCCGTATGAGTCCTGCTTTTTTGGTGTCCTCAGAACAGAAATTCGTTTCACTAGAAGTGAATGTTTGCCGCTCCTAAAAAATAAAATCTCTCAAATAAATGATGCAATGGATGAAAATTTCAGCTATTATTTTCAAGTTGACTAATTGGAGGGGATGACATGAATCAAACAAGATATGCAGAATTAAAGCAAGCAGAAAGAGGCGCTATCTTAAGTATCGTTGCCTATATTTTTGTTTCCATCGCCAAACTTGCCATCGGTCGTTTGGCAAATTCTGAAGGATTATGGGCAGATGGATTAAACAATGCGACGGATATCGTGGCATCTATTGCTGTCTTGATCGGTTTACGTTTGGCACAAAAACCAGCAGACGAAGACCATAAATATGGACACTGGAAAGCAGAAAATGTGGCGAGTCTCGTAACATCCTTGATTATGCTGGCGGTTGGTCTGCAGGTTTTATGGTCCTCCATTCAAACAATTCTACTCGGTGAAACGCAAAGTCCCGATATGATCGCGGCAGTCGTCGGTATCATTTCAGCTATTTTGATGTATGGCATGTATTACTACAATAAGCGATTATCTGCTCGTGTAAAAAGCTCCGCTTTGCTAGCAGCTGCTAAAGACAATCGGAGTGATGCCTGGACGAGTATTGGAACGGCGATCGCTATTTTTGCCGCCTCATTTGGTATCGGTTGGTTAGACAGTTTGACTGCGATCGTGGTAGCTCTTTTGATTATCAAAACCGCCGTCGATATTTTTCGTGAGAGTGCCTTTTCACTTTCTGATGGGTTTGATGAATCGTTAGTCGTGGAGTATGAAGCGGCAATCGCTGGTTTTTCTGAAGTGAAATCTGTCAAATCGATTCGAGGAAGAATGTATGGCGCCAATGTTTTTCTCGATGTCGTCGTGACGATGGACAAATCTTTGACGGTTGAAAAGAGTCATAATGTGGCAGACGCTATTGAAGATCTCTTAGCTGATCGTTTTCAGGTGTTTGATACTGACATCCACATTGAGCCTGCTACCGAATAAATTTTATGGCAAAACCTTGATAGGACAAGGATGTAAACCACCCGTTTCCTATTTGTAAACTGAAAAGTTCTTACGGAACCTGCTGATTCATGGCAAACTAGAGGTAACAAAGGAAGAAAGTAGGGAGCCTTATGAATAATAAACAGGTAGTAGAAAATGATTTAGTTATTTCTTTAGATAAAATGGATGAAACAGCAATGATGGCACTTTGCCAACAATATATTGCGGCTATCGATGATAGCCAAGTCCTCTTTGCTTTACTGAAAAAAGTTCAAGCCTCTAAAGCAGCAGTAAGCAAATAAAAAAACAAACCGGCATCTTACGCATTGATGTTCCTCTCAGCAAAAGCGAAAGGAGTGTTGATCAACAGGAAAAGATGCCGGTTATTTTTAAATTTGTTTGAGTCTTTTAAAAAACTTTTAAAGGACGTTTAATAATGCGAATAACCCATAGACGATCAAAGAAGCTATTCCTAAAGGAACAAGACGTCGGAATATAATCTCTTTCAAACGCTTGCCTGCTTGTCGCTCTTTTTCATAGTTAGGATCATGAGCGTGCGCTTTAAATTGCTGAGGAGAACGAGAGAAGATTAAGCCATTGGTCATCGATAAAACCCAGCCAATCAGCGCCATGAAGAAAGAAACAAAAATGATTGCCAGTAAAAGTAGTTGTAAGAGTTGCATCGTGTTGCTACCTCCTTTTCGTAGCCATTTTTTCACTTCTAGTTTACCATCTTTTGAGACTTTTAGGGGTCTTTATTCAACGTGCCCTTTCTTTTTTTGCTTCTTCCCTTATAATAGAGATATTTATAAACGAGTTTTTGTTTCGTGCAGGAGAAAGAAGGGGTTCTTATGGCAATCACACAAAAAATCATTCAATCACCAGAAGACTTCCAAACGTTGGATCGTTTGATCAAAGAAATCTGGCCAGAAGTGTTTACACCAATCATTGGTTCCGATCAAGTCGCGTATATGCTAGCTCATTACCAATCACCAGCAGCGATTCAAAAGGAAGTCCAGCAAGGAGCAGTTTATCTTTTACTAATGGAAGGTGACCAAGCAGTGGGGTATACAGCGTATGAAGAAACGCCGCAGCAGCTTTATTTAAGTAAATTGTATCTCCACCAATCCACTAGAGGCAAAGGCTATGCCAGCCAAGTCTTTGATTGGTATGAGGAGATCGCCTCGGGCAAAACGCTGCATTTAAACGTCAACAAACAAAACCAGCAAGCAATCGCTGTTTATGAGCATCGCGGCTTTCAACGCGTTTCTGAACGTAGCGTTGCAATTGGTTCGGGATTTGTGATGGATGATTTTATTTATGAGAAGGAGATTGCTGAAGGCGAAGGTGCGCAACAAGGAGAATACTGATGGAACTTACTGCCAAGAATAAGTCGTTTAGTAACAAAGAATGGCAACTATTTCAATACGTATTAAATCAGCAAGCAGAGGTCTGTTCGATGTCTATTCGTGAGTTGGCGGATGCAACAGAAACTAGCTCAACGACTGTTCTGCGGTTTTGTCGAAAATTTGATTGCGAAGGTTTTTCAGAATTTAAAATCAAATTGAAAAAGACATTACAGAAACAAGGAAAGACTGATCGATTATTCAAAAAAGATAAAAAAGCCCTGCACTATTTTTTTGAACGTATGGATGAATCCTTCTATCGAGAAACATTATTTACGATCGCCAAACGAATAAGCAAAGCAAAACTTTTGATTTTAGCCAGTGACAGGGAATCGACACTTGCATTGACCTATGCCCAACAAAAGTTTGCACGCTTAGATAAAATCGTGAGCGTAGAGGAAGAAGCAACATTGATTAAATCTGTTTGGCAAACCTTAAGTAGCGAAGCCACGTTGCTGGTTTTTTCTAATAAAGGTGCCGATCCATTTCTTGAATCCTTGATTACTGAATGTACCACCGCTGGAATTTCAACCATTTCACTAACAAATCGCTCAACAACATCAATTGCCAAACTTTCTGAGCAAAATTTTGCTTATTATTATTCCGATAATCAAGAAGCTGATTCATTGTCCTCACAAATTCCAGCCATTTATTTGGTGGAACTTCTATTTGATTTAGTTACAGATTGTGAAGATCGCTGAATAAAATGAAACTACCTACGCCTATCAGAGAAGTTCTTCTGATAGGCGTATTCTTTTGGCAATTTTTTCAATTAAATAGATTGCTGGTAGTTGAGAAGTCAGTTCAATGGTTTTCTCTTTTTTCTGACTGGCTTTAAAAATAGTCTCTCTTTCGATGTAATATGGCACCGTTAAGTCGGATAACTGACTGATGGTTGAATCTTCGGTATTCGTGATGGCAATAATCTGACAATCTTTTTGATTTAACTTTTGTAAGTATCGAATCATTTCTTGTGTTTCCCCAGAAATCGACAAAACAATGATACCGGTTTTGCACAATATGTCTTCTGGAAACCAGTCGATAGGATAATTTGAGGGATCGTCAACTTTTAATGCCGTTTTTCCCAAGTCAGTAAAATAGAGTGCGCCATATTCCGCAATCGTTTCAGATAAGCCTGATCCAATAAATAGCACGAAGCTTTTGTTCTTAAGAATCTCTGTTGCTCGATCGATTCTTTCAGATAAAAAGGGCTGGTTTACTCGCTTCAAAAAATCAATTGTTTGGGACTCTTCACTATCGGATATTTTAGATTTTACGAGAGAATCTAAGTAAAAGCGCAAATTGATCTTAAATTCGGTAAACGTATCACATTCAAATTTCTTGCAAAAACGGCTAATACTAGCAGTACTGGTATGGGTCTCTTTGGCAAGTTCTTTCATCTTCATTTTAGATACTGAAGCCAAGTTTTTTGATACAAATCGGTAAACCTCGTATTCTAGTGCAGTAAGTTCAGGATTGTAGTCAAGAAAAAGCATGATGCACCTCCGTAACAAAGTGTTTTTTTTTGTGGAACAAATGACAAGCTATGAAAACGTTCTCTATTTAGGATTATAACATTATATTGATTTTACTTCATGCTATACTTTCGTTGTTCAACAATGTAAGCGGATGCTTCGCTTAGTAAAAAAGGAATTGTAGGAGGGCGACATGGAGTATAATTTTTCGAAGGACTTTTTCTGGGGTGCAGCAACGAGTGCGACACAATCAGAAGGAACGATAGCTGGAGACAATAAAGGAGAAAACATTTGGGATTATGCATCAAAAAACTATAACCATCGGTTTTTTGAAGGAGTTACAACAGAACATACATCAAGGTTTTATCAGGAAATGGAAGCGGATTTGGATCGAATGGCGGCACTTTCTTTTAATTCTTTTCGGACTTCGATCTCTTGGTCACGTCTTATTCCCGAAGGTACAGGGGAAGTTAATCCAGAAGCTGTTGACTTTTATACCAGAATGCTTGATGGGTTAAATCAAAGAGGCATCAAACCGTTTATCAATCTTTATCACTTTGACATGCCAATGAAATTGCAAGAAATCGGCGGATTTGAAAATCGTGAGGTCATCGAAGCGTATCGGGCGTATGCAAAAATTTGTTTTGATCTATTTCATGAGAAAGTTGCGTACTGGTTTACCTTTAATGAGCCGATGATTCCAGCAGAAGCCGGCTATTTGCATGACCGGCACTATCCTTATGTAGTTGATTTTAAACGGGCGGCACAAGTACTTCACCATATCATCCTTGCTCACTGTGAGGCAGTTAAGGTCTTTCGACAAGGACCTTATCAAGGAAAAATCGGTATCATCATGGATGTGATCCCAGTTTACCCAAGAAGCCAGCATCCTGCCGACTTAAAGGCAGCGGAAATGGCAGACCTCTTCTATACTCGCTCCCTTAATGAAGCGATATTAAAAGGTCGTTATCCTCAGGAGTTAAAGGCTATTTTAACGCGCTATGACCAAATGCCACGAGTGGAAGAACAGGATCTTGCATTGATTGCTGAAACAACGATTGATCTGCTAGGGATCAATTATTATCGTCCACGGCGAGTGAAAGCCAAAGAATCTTTGCCTAATCCCGAGGGAGTTTTCTCGCCAGAATGGTTTTACGATGATTACGAGATGCCCGGCAGAAGGATGAATTCTTCTAGGGGGATTGAGATTTATCCTCATGGCTTGTATGATATCGCTAAAAAAATCCAGTTAGAATTTGGGAATATTGATTGGTTTGTTTCAGAAAATGGGATTGGGATTCAGGGAGAAGAAACATTTATCGAAGGGGGGCAAGTGCAGGACAACTACCGGATTGCTTTTTTAAAAGAGCATTTAATTGAGCTTCATCAAGCAATGATGGAGGGGAGTAACTGTCTGGGGTATCACATGTGGACATTTGTGGACTGTTGGAGTTGGCAGAATGCGTTCAAAAATCGCTATGGCTTTTATCGTCTGGATTTAGAAACGGGAGAAAAAACGATGAAAAAGTCTGGGCTATGGTTTAAAGAAGTGATTCAAAAAAATGGTTTTTCAAACGAATTTTAGGAGGGTTTTATAATGAAAGTTTTAGACTCGGTTGCAATGAAGTTATTACCGATTGCCAATGCTATTGGACAGCAGCGGCACTTGCAGGCAATTCGAAATGGGTTGATTTCTATTTTGCCGCTCACGATCGTTGGCTCTTTTTTCACCATTATTTTAAATTTGCCGATTCCTGGTTATACCGAATGGGTCGCTCCTTATTTACCGGCACTTGACATTCCTTTTCGATTTACGGTGGGGTTAATGTCTCTTTATGCCTCATTTACGATTGGCTCCAACTTAGGTGCTAGTTACAAACTCGATCGAATAACAAGTGGGTTTTTATCCATGTTAGCGACGATTTTAATGGTCGTTCCGATCAATTTGGCGGAAGGCATCAGCACGACAGGAGATGCCGTACTTGCAGGAAGGTATTTACCCATCGCTTCACTTGGATCACAAGGATTATTCGGTGCGATCATTGCGGCGCTAGTTTCAGTAGAGATTTATCATTTTACAAAAGCAAAAAACTTGGAAATCAAGATGCCAGAAGGCGTACCGCCTGTTGTAGGGGAATCCTTTGCGGCACTCCTACCAACCTTGCTGGTTATCTTAGTCTTTTGGATTCCGCGCCACTTTTTCGGCTTCGATTTAAATGGATTACTGACGATCGCCATCTCTCCTTTAAAAGGTTTCTTAACAGGCAATAATTTGGTTGGCGGAATCATCACACAATTTGTTATCTGCGTTTTCTGGGTATTGGGTATTCATGGCCATGCCGTTTTAGGACCCATCATTCGTCCATTTTGGGATCAAGCAATTTTAGAAAATGCGGAATTATTCCAAAACGGTATGTCTGCCTTTGATCTACCAAATCTTTTTACGGAACAATTTTATCAATGGTATGCGCAAATGGGTGGTACTGGATCAACGCTTGCATTGGTTGTTTTGTTTATGTTCTCTCGTTCAAACTATTTAAAACAATTGGGTCGTCTTTCCATTTTACCAGGGATTTTTAATATTAATGAACCGATGATCTTTGGGACGCCAATTGTGATGAATCCACTGTTGGCAATTCCGTTTATTCTTGTGCCAATCGCTAATACTATCTTAGTCTATATCGTTACCGCTTTAGATTGGATGCCTAAGATGATGGTCAAACCACCATTTTCGATTCCCGCACCTCTTGGCGCATTGATTACCTCAAATTGGAATTGGGTTGCTTGTTTGATGGTCTTCGTCTGTTTCTTCGTTTCGTTAGCGATTTACTATCCATTCTTTAAAGCATTTGAGAAACTTCAAGTGGCGCAAGAGCTAGAAACAGCTAAAGAAGGTGAGTAGAATGGTTCTAGTAGTGAGTTGTTTGCTCTTGATTTTTCTGACCCATCTTCTTTTAGAAAAAAATAATGCCAGAATCACGCTGGCTTTTTGGAAACTTTTACTTGTTTCCTTGCTTTTCTTACTCAGTTTGTTTTTCTTGTTGATCCGCACTCCTTTGGCACCAGTTTTCATTGTGTTACTTATTATCAATTGTACCGTCATCCAAAATCGATTTATGTATCAGTATCTACCGAAAGGACAACGATAGGACGCTTGATGGTTACTGTAAGAAATGTTATTGCGAAAAGATTATTCTATCTACTGTTTAAAAAACTATTTACGAACCCAGATCCTCTGTGCTATTATCCTTGTATAAACATTATAATGTTATAAACTAAGGAGGCAATTATGAAAGGGTTTGTAGAATTTATTGAACAGAAATTGATGCCGATTGCAAATAAAGTGGGGATGCAACGGCACATGGTAGCGATTCGCAAGGGGATCATCGCTACTTTACCTTTAACGATCGTTGGGTCGTTCTTCACGATCTTACTGAATTTTCCCATCGAATCAGTCGCTGCAGTGATTGAACCGTATCGGGAAGTTTTGGATATTCCCTTTCGTTATACAGTCGGATTATTGGCATTATATGCAACGTATGGGATTGCTTCATCGCTAGCCAAAAGCTACAAGCTGGATTCATTGACTGCGGGTATCTTAGCAACGATGTCCTTTCTTGTAACCGCTGCACCACCGTTGCGAGTCTTTGATTCTGTGGAAGGCATCATTGATGCCGGGCGTTATATCAATGTGGCCAACCTAGGCTCCGGCTCTTTGTTTGGTGCGATCGTTACGGCGATCTTGTCCGTTGAAATCTATCGTTTCTTTATCGTAAAAAACATTACTATCAAAATGCCAGATGGTGTGCCGCCAGAAGTGACAAATTCATTTATGGCATTGATTCCCGGTGGAGCGATCTTGATTTTGTTCTGGGTGATCCGTCATATGCTCGGTTTTGATATCAATGGCTTTTTAAGTAACTTGTTGATGCCGTTAAAAGACGTGCTAGCGGGTAACAGCTTGTTTGGTGGTTTATTGACTGTCTTCTTGATCTGTTTCTTCTGGGTACTGGGGATTCATGGACCAGCGATCATGGGTCCTGTTATTCGTCCATTTTGGGATATTTCCATCGCTGAAAATATGGAAGCCTTCCAAGCATCTGGCAATGCGCATGAATTGCCTAATATTTTTACAGAACAATTTTTACAATGGTTCGTGTGGATCGGTGGAGCCGGTACGACCTTAGCGTTGGTCGTTTTGTTCTTCTTCTCCAAATCAAAATACTTGAAACAATTGGGCCGTTTGTCCATCTTGCCAGGCCTATTCAATATTAATGAACCAGTGATTTTCGGTGCACCGATCGTAATGAACCCAATCTTAGGCATTCCTTTCTTGGTGGCACCGTTGATTACGACAACGATTTCTTACTTCGCGACCATTACGGGCGTCGTACCGATGATGGCTGCCAGACTTGGGTTTGCCATTCCAGCACCAATCGCCGCCTGGATGAGTACGGACTGGAGTATCGCAGCAGCGATTTTAGTGATCGTCAACTTCTTTATCACACTCGCAATCTATTACCCATTCTTTAAAGTCTTTGAGAAACAGCAGATTGCCCGCGAACAAGAAGAAGAAACTGCCGCTTAAGCAAGACAAAAAAAGTGAGGTGCAAACATGGGGATTTATGCCATTTGTTTATTTTTTGGTTGTCAAATTTGGTTAACAAAATCAGCACAAGGGAAAAAAATTCAAGAAGTGCCGTTTTGGCGGATGCTTTTGTTCGGGATTCTTGGCGTTGCTGCAGCGATCCTACTGAGCCGTCAGTTTCCGTGGGGACCATTTTTGACGATGACGGCGACGATTGTTTGCAGTTCGCTTTTACTGACACGTTTTACTGTTTTTTATGAAGAAATGAGGATGAGATAAGTTGAAAAGACAACTAGGAGTATCGGTGTATCCCGATCACAGTGATTTTGAAACAGACAAAGCCTATCTGCAATTAGCCCATGATTATGGCTTTAGCCGCATTTTTATGAGTATGTTGGAAGTGAGTGACGGCAAAGAAAACGTGCAGAAAAAATTTAAAGCGTTGATTGATTTTGCCAAAGGATTAGGCTATGAAACGATTTTAGACGTGGCACCAGCCATCTTTTCTGAACTAAGCATCTCCTATGATGACTTGACCTTTTTCCATGAACTAGGAGCCGATGGGATTCGTTTAGATTTAGGTTTTGACGGCAATAAAGAAGCGATGTTGACCTACAATCCCTTTGGCTTAGCTGTTGAATTGAATATGAGCAATGATGTAGCGTATTTAGACAATATTTTGACTTATCAAGCCAACATTCCTTACTTATACGGCTGCCACAATTTCTATCCACAAGAAGGGACTGCCTTGCCTTATGATTTCTTTGAGAAGTGCAGTCGTCGTTTCAAGGAAAAAGGCATTCGAACCGCCGCATTTATCTCTTCTCAAACGGGAACGATCGGACCTTGGGATATCAATGATGGCTTACCGACCTTAGAAATGCACCGAAGAATGCCTGTAGAAACTGCCGCAAAGCATTTGTTTGCCACAGGTTTGATTGACGATGTCATTATCGGCAATGCTTATGCTTCTGAAGCAGAACTGGCGGCACTAGGAGCGATTGATCGCTACCAGACCGCATTTGCGATTGAATTTGTACCTGAAATCAATGAAGTTGAACGCCAAATCGCTCTGGACGAGCAGCATTACCGTCGAGGCGACATCACGGACCGGATGATCCGTTCCACAGAAGTTCGTAAAAAGTATAAGAACCATGACAATCCTGTCCATGACCACGAAGGCGTCTTTCAACGAGGGGATGTTGTGATCGGCAATGATCGTTTTGGCAAGTACAAAAACGAGCTACAAGTAGTGCTGGAGCCCCACTCAGATCCACGAAAAAATAAAATCGGTTCGATCGTCGAACAAGAGTTAGTTCTGCTGCCGTTTATCCATCCTTGGTCGAAATTCACTTTCACAGAGAGGAAGGTGTAATGAGATGTTTGATTTGATTATTCGTCAAGCTCGCACAATCGATGAAGAAGTATTTGATATTGGGATTCAAGACGGCAAAATCACTGCTTTGGCACCTACGTTGCAGGAGCAGGCGAAACAAGAGCTGACCTTAGCAGAAGGGGAGTTTTTGTCAGCCGGTTGGATCGATGACCATGTCCATTGTTTCGAGGAAATGACGCTCTATTATGATTATCCAGACGAGATCGGTGTCAAACAAGGTGTCACGACCGTTATCGATGCGGGGACGACTGGCGCCGAAAATATCCATCGGTTTTATGATTTAGCCAAAGAAGCCAAAACCAATGTCTTTGCTTTAGTCAATATTTCCAAATGGGGGATCGTAGAGCAGGATGAACTTGCGGATCTGTCAAAAGTCAAAAAAGAATTGGTCAAAGAAGCGCTGCAGAAGTTTCCTGACTTTATCGTCGGAATCAAAGCCCGAATGAGCAAAACGGTGATCGGCGAAAATGGCATCACACCGTTGAAATTAGCCAAAGCGATCCAGGCTGAAAATCAACCGCTGCCTCTGATGGTCCATATTGGGTCAGCACCACCGAATTTAGCAGAGATTCTCGCTGAATTGGAAGCAGGCGATGTGGTGACCCATTGCTTTAACGGCAAAGCCAATGGGATTTTGGATCAGACGCACCAAACCATAAAGCCTTTCGTCTTTGCTGCCTATGAAAAAGGCTTGGTCTTTGATATTGGTCATGGGACAGACAGTTTCAATTTTGATGTGGCGGAGACGGCTTTTGCCAATCAGCTGAAGGCTTCTTCCATTAGTACGGATATTTACATCCGCAATCGTACCAATGGACCAGTCTTTGATTTAGCGACGACTATGGAAAAATTAGCGGTCGTAGGGTATGATTGGCGTGAGATCATCGAGAAGGTGACCAGTGCCCCTGCGAAGCAATTTCATTTACAGAACAAAGGCGAGATCGCATTGGGGTATGATGCTGATTTTACGATTTTCCGCTTTGAAGAGGGCGAAAAGGAATTGACGGATTCTAACGGCAATCGCCGAATCACGACACAACAGATCGTGCCGCAAAAAGCGGTGATAGGAGGGGAACTTTTTGACACTGAATATTGAAGAATTAGGCTTGAAAGAAGTCATCAATGCTTCTGGCAAAATGACGATTCTAGGTGTCTCGAAAGTCAGCGAAAGCGTACTTGTAGCCCAGCGCTATGGCGGGGAACATTTCTTTGAAATGGCAGATCTAGCAGAAAAAACCGGTGCCTATTTGGCAAAATTGTTGAAAACGGAAGATGCACAGATCGTTTCTTCTGCTTCAGCGGGGATCGCCCAATCAGTGGCGGCACTCATCGGTCAAGGCGACAGCTATCATTTGTACCACCCTTACAGTGAGAAAATCAGTAAACGGGAGATCATTTTGCCCAAAGGCCACAACGTAGATTATGGCACACCAGTGGAATTGATGGTGGCGCAAGGCGGCGGGAAAGTCGTGGAAGCAGGTTATGCCAATATGTGTACACCCGAGCACATTGAACAGATGATCACGCCCGAAACGGCGGCGATCCTCTACATAAAGAGTCATCACACCGTTCAAAAAAGTATGTTGACAGTAGCAGAAACGGCCCAAGTTGCCAAGGCACACGATCTTCCATTGATCGTTGATGCGGCTGCTGAGGAAGATTTGATTGCCTATACCCAAGCCGGTGCTGATTTAGTGATCTATTCAGGTGCGAAAGCACTGTCAGGACCAAGTGCTGGCTTAGTGATCGGCAAGCAGCCCTATGTCTCTTGGGTGCGCCTGCAATCCAAAGGGATTGGTCGAGCAATGAAAATCGGTAAAGACAATATTCTCGGATTTACCCAAGCCGTGATGGATTATCTAGCGGAGGGAACAGAATCTGGCGCTTCGATGCAAGAGCGCCTGCAACCATTTATTGCGGCAATCAATGAAATCACTGGTTTAGAAGCAAAAATCGTTCAAGACAGCGCTGGCAGAGATATTTACCGAGCGAGTGTCAAAGTGAAAGAACCAAGTGCCAAAGCAGTGATCGACGCGCTAAAAGCAGGAGAACCAGCGATTTATACTCGTGAGTACCAAGCCAATAACGGCATTATTGAATTTGATATCCGAGCAGTCAATGAACAAGAAATGGCAGTGATCACCGATCGCTTACAAGAAATTATGTTAGGAGCAACCCAAAAATGAAAACTTCACCCAATTATTTCGCTGACCGTGTCTGTCTAAATGTGTTAGCAAACTCCATCGACAATGCGAAAGCTTGTTACGAAGCAGCAGAGGGCAACATCGTCCTAGGTGTTTTATCAAAAAACTATGCTAGCGATGAAGCAGCCATCGCTGACATGAAAAATTATCAAGCGGCAACAAATAATGCCCTTTCTGTAGGGCTTGGTGCTGGCGACCCCAACCAAAGTGAAATGGTCTCCCGAATTTCCGCTGTTCTACAGCCACAGCATGTTAACCAAGTGTTCACGGGAGCGGGGACCTCACGAGCTTTGCTAGGACAATCTGAAACGATCGTCAATGCCCTTGTTTCACCAACGGGAAAAGTCGGCTATGTCAATATTGCTACTGGACCATTGAGTTCACAAACTCCAGCTGCAGAAGTCCCAGTCGAAACAGCGATCGCTTTATTAAAAGACATGGGCGCTAGTTCTATCAAGTATTTTCCAATGAAAGGGTTGGCTCATAAAGCAGAATATCAAGCGGTAGCCGAGGCTTGTGCTGCGAATGATTTTTATCTGGAACCGACCGGCGGTATCGATTTAGAAAACTTTGAAGAAATCTTGCAGATCGCTGTTGATGCAGGCGTGAAAAAAATCATTCCCCATATTTACAGCTCGATCATCGATGGAGAAACAGGGGACACACGCCCTGAAGATGTACAGACATTAGCAGAAATGACGAAAAAGGTGTTGGCAGCAGCCAAATAGGGGGGATCAATGATGCGGATCGGTGCTTACGGTGAGGTAATGATGCGGTTGACGCCACCAGAATATCGAACATTGGAACAGACCCACTCTTTGCGGATGGATTTTACGGGAACAGGGGTCAATCTGTTAGGTAATTTGGCGCATTTCGGCTTGACGACGTCGATGCTGACACAGGTGCCAGCCAACCGATTAGGAGATACGGCAAAAGCCAGCTTGCGTTCCTATGGGATTCAAACGGCATTTGTTGGCAAAAAATATAGTCATATCGGCAGTTATTTCGCCGAGATCGGCTACGGCGCTCGTCCGACCTATGTGACGTATCAAAATCGCCATCATAGTTCCTTTGGCGTTTCAGGTCCAGAAGAATATGCCATCGATGGGTTTTTAGAAACGGTCGATCTCATTCATATTTGCGGGATCTCACTTAGTTTGACTGAGAAAACCTGGCAAACTGCATTGGCTTTGGCGAAACAGGCCCATGCCAAGCAGATTCGCGTCTGCTTTGATTTCAACTTCCGTCCAAGCTTGAATGAAGATTTAAATCGGGAGGTACTGAAACAACGGTATGAAACGATTCTACCCTATTGTGACCTAGTTTTCGGCTCTGTCCGTGACTTGGAGGAGCTATTGGCTTATCCCTTAGAGGAAACCGAAGGCGCCGAGCTTGCGTTGATCCAATCCTTTATTGACCAGTATCAACTAGAATGGTTCTGTGGGACACGGCGTCTAGCCGTGGAAGACAAGCAATTTATCAGCGGAAGGATCATTACGGTACAGGATGCCTATGAAACGGCACCGCAGCTGCTGCAAGTCTTGGATCGGATCGGGGCAGGGGATGCCTATGCCGCTGGCGTATTATTAGGCTATGCCGAAAAATGGTCACTCCAACGCACCGCTGATTTTGCAATCACGAATGCAGTTTTGGCTCATACGATGCTGGGAGATGTTCCCTTAACCACCAAAGAACAAGTGGAACAAGTCTTACAGGCACCTGGGAAAGACTTGATTCGCTAGAAAAAACACTTGCGTCCTTCTCTTGATGGATGGCTGCGCAAAAGTAGACCAATCGGCTGCTTTTGCGCAATCATCCATCGCTTTTAGGAGAAGGACGCAAGTGTTTTTATTGTTTTAAAAAGGTTTCTACTTTTTTCTCAGGGATCACCCACAACAATAGTACAAGACTATCCAGTGTGATGATAAATAGGGGATGGATCAGCCAGCCGAGGAGCAATGCCAGCACGTTGATAAACAACGTAAAGTAGAGTTTCTTGTATCCGCGAAACAGTTCCACGATGGCTTGATTGTCAGGATTGGCACGAACCAAGGATTTTCCAACTAGGAAATAGCTGAAATCCGTCAATAAAATGACAGCCCCATATAGCAGCTGAGGGGCAAGAGCGACTGGATAACGACTGACCCATGACGTTACAAAAGGAAAGAGGGTCAGTGCCAGAATCAACAAATGATTCGCCCACAAGGTCCAACCGTCGATTTTAGATACTACTTGAAACAGATGATGGTGATTGTTCCAGTAGATCGCTAATATCACAAAGCTGATCAAATAAATAATAAATTGCTGTTCCACTCCTAAAAAAGAAGCAAAGGTATCGCCTTCGGGCTGGTGCAATTCCAATACTAATAAGGTCATTACGATCGCAATGACCGCATCGGTAAAGGCTTCGATTCGATTTTTTGACATGTACATCCATCCTTTTAAGTTTCTGTTTACTGGATCAGTGTACGCGATTGTCAGAAATTCGTCGAATGATTATTCTCGGGACAAAAGCCAACGTTCCAGCTATTTCGCAATTGGCCCATTGCCTAGTGCACCGAATAAAAACAAATCGATCGCTTCTGGCATCTTGTCTTCTTTTTCTGGTGAGTCCAAATGAGCCGCCATCAGTACTAACAATTGACTGGTGACAAATTCTGGGTCGACATCCGAACGGAGATTGGAATCACTGCGACGAAACAAGTCAAGAAACGGTTCTTTATAATTTTTCCGCCAAAGCAAGTACAGTTTTTTAGAAGTGTCCTCAGAAACGGTATGCTGAATGTCGTGCATCATCATATAAAAATTGATGCGATGCCGACTTCTTAAAAAAAGAAACATGTTCAAGATTTTTTCAGAGATCGTCAAGGAAGTATCTTCAACGGTCTGATTTAGCTTTCCAGAAACCTCTTGTGCCAAAGAGACCATCACTTCATAATAGATGGCTTCTTTGCCTTTGAAGTGATAATAAAGATTGGGTTGGGTGATGCCGACGGCTTCTGCGATCTGTCTAGTAGAAGTTGCTTGATACCCCTGCTGCATAAACAGGTTCTCTGCCACTCGTAATATTTTTTCTCGCAAGTTCAAAGTCAGCCCTCCCAACGTTCCTGACGAAGCATTTTTTTCGCGGTAAACAAAAGTTGGATTTTCCGTTGTTTCGGTACCGCTGTTTTTTCAGCAAATACTTGATAGTTGTTTTTGCGAATCACAGTCAAGATTTCCCGATAGATCAAAGCAGCTGCTAATAGAGCTTCACGGCAATCTTCATCGATTTGCGGCATCATGACAAAAGATTCTTGATAAAGCGTCTCTGCCAGTTGCGCCTCGTGTTCCCACATCTCGATAAACTGCTGGTTTTGATTGCCAGAGGCTAATGCTTCTCGCGAAAGGTTGAATTGCGCCAAGACCGTTTGCGGCAAATAGATGCGGCCCATCCGCAGATCCTCGCCAATATCACGTAAAATATTGGTGCGCTGCATCGCTTCACCCAATTTGATGGCGGGTTCTTGAATCGCAGCGGCTGCTTGCGAGAGAATCGGCAAGAGCATCAGACCCACACTGCCAGCTACGTAGTAACTATAGTCAGAAAGCTCTTTTTCAGAGGTGGGCTGATGGAAGTCAAGGTCTTGTTTTTGCCCAACCAATAGATCGAAAAAGGGTTGAAACTGCAGATCAAACTGTTGGAAAGAAAGGGTCAATGCCCGCCAAATGGCTTCATCAGGATCTTCTTCTTTGACGGCTTGCGGCAAGTCGATCGCATCGTTTGATACTTGTTTTTGCATTTCTTCCAAGCGTTTTTTCATGGCTTCGATCAACAAAGGGTCTTGCTTTTCATCGACGGCATCATCGGCACGTCGGCAAAAGGCGTAGACGGCATAGACGGCGCGTGCTTTGTCTTTTGGCAATTGAGAAAAGGCGGTATGAAAGTTTTTTGAATGCTTTTTTATGATGGCCTCACAGTATAAAAAATCGTTGTCGTATTCATCAAAGACGCTTAATGATTTAACGGTCATCTTTTAACAACTCCTCCACAGCTAACTTGGCACTTTGCATCACGATTGGCACACCCGCTCCCGGATGCGTACTGCTGCCGCAGAAGTATAAACCTTCTGCATAATCAAATTTATTATGGGGACGATAGTAATTGCTTTGCGCCAAGGTTGGTTTCAACCCAAATGTCGCACCATTGTAGGCATTGAACCGGTCATTGAACGTATCTGGCGTATACATTTTTTCATACACGATGTGTTCATCGATATCCGTAAAGATCGTTTTTTCTTTTAATAATCCAATAATCTGCTGGCGGTAGTTTTGGATCGTTTCATCCGTCCATTGATCAAATTTAGATAATTCAGGCACTGGGACTAAAACATAAAGACCTTCTTGACCATCAGGTGCTAAGGAAGCATCTTTCAGGGTTGGACGATACAAGTAGAAGGAAGGATCTTCTGGCAGTTTGCCAGCCTCGAAGAGATCATCTACATTGCGTTTAAAATCATTGGCAAAATAAATGCTGTGGAGTGTGCTATCCTCATATTTTTTGTCCAGTCCTAAATAAAGTAAGAAACAAGAGCAAGAGTAATCCATCGAAGCGATTTTTTGATTGGTGTATTTGCCGCGTTTTGATTCATCAGGAATCAAGCTTTCCATGGCATAAGGAAAATCAGCCGCACAAATCACGACATCTGCGGTGATCGTTTCTCCATTGACACGAACGCCTTTGGTTTGCTTGTTTTCGATCAATAATTCATCGATTGGGGTATTGTAATGGATCGTACCGCCTAATTCTTGGAACAAACGTGCCATACCAGTGGCTAGCGTATACATGCCGCCTTTGATGAAATAGACCCCATACATCAACTCGATCATGGGAATGATCGTATAAAGGGACGGCCCTTGGTAAGGGGAGACACCGATATACAAGGTTTGAAACGCCAATGATTTTCGCAGGCGATCATCTTTGACAAATTTAGAAATAGAAGAGTAGGCGTCACTAAACGTCCGCAGCTTTAACCCTGCCCATAAGGATTTGGGATTGTAAAAGTCTCGCCATGTCCGAAACGACTTGGTGATGAAGGACTCTTTGGCGATCACATAGCGTTTGTAAATATCTGCTAAAAAGGCAAAATAGCCTTGAGCATCTTCTTCCGAGATCGCTTCTAACGTTTTGGTCAATTCTACTAAGTCATTTGAGAAGGTCAGCGGTTCGTCTTGGGCAAAATACAGCTGCAGCATCGGATCGACT
This sequence comes from Enterococcus sp. OL5, assembly GCF_006491895.1. NCBI lineage: Bacteria > Bacillati > Bacillota > Bacilli > Lactobacillales > Enterococcaceae > Enterococcus > Enterococcus sp. OL5. The sequence continues at coordinate 310,936 of NZ_VHIL01000001.1, read as the reverse complement.
TTCTCCATAGGAATATAGTCATTCGGATCAACGCCAGCAAATTCAAACACTTCACGATAAATTTCCGGCATCATCACGATGGTGGGGCCCACATCAAAGGTAAAGCCATTTTCCTTGATCTGATTCATTTTACCCCCAGGTTGCCCTTCTTTTTCGTAGAGGGTGACGTCATAGCCAAGTTTTTGCAAACGGACAGCAGCAGCTAATCCTGACACGCCCGCACCGACAACAATAATTTTTTTCATGCTTGCTCCTTCTGCGAATCATTTGATTCGGCTTCTTTTTTCGTGTGTTCTTTTTCTTCTAAAACGCCATCTTTCATGACGAGGACCCGATCACAATAATCTGTTAAACGGGTATCATGGGTCACCATAATGGTGGCTTTTTGTTTTTCTTTGGTTTCTTTCGCTAAGATTTTGACGACTTCGACGGCTTTTTTTGAATCAAGACTCGCCGTTGGCTCATCTGCCAAAATGATGGTGGGATCATGATAGAGCGCTCGGGCAATAGCCACCCGCTGCCTTTCACCACCAGATAGTTCATCGGGGTATTTGTTCTGCAGCTTTTCAATCCCTAGTTGTTCAAACAATTCAGTAGCTGATTGCTCTTGGGGTTCTTTGCTGACCTTATCCACCAATTGGAGTTGCTTTTTGACCGTCAAAAAAGGGACAAGGTTGGAAGCTTGTAAAATAAAGCCGATCTTTTTGAAACGAGTTTTTGCCCGTTGCTTTTCTTTTTGTTTACTGAAGGGTTCGTCATTGATAAACACTTCGCCTTCAGAGGGGGCTTGCAGACCACCGGCGATCGTTAGAAAGGTACTTTTCCCAGAGCCGGAAGGACCGATGATGGCGACAAATTCGCCTTTTTCTACCGAGAAGTTGGTTTCTTTCAAGGCTTCAATCGTCGCGTCACCATCTTTAAATGATTTTTTGACTTGTTTGAATTCAATGGCACTCATGTTTTTTCCTCCTATCCGATTGCTTTCAATGGGTCGATTTTTACAATCGTTCGCACCGAGAAGAAAGCACCTAGCATCGCGATCAGAATCATCATGACACTGATACTAGCAAAGAATAATAGATTGATTTGGAAAGGCACTGCCGCAGGTAACACGAGGGCGGTACCGATCGTTGCCAACCCACCGATCAAAACACCCGAGGTTGCCAATAAGAACGTTTGGGCGATCACCGAAAAAGCAATGTAGCGGCTAGAGATCCCTTGGGCTTTCATGACACCGAAAATTTCTGATTTTTGCATCGTTAGCACATAGATGAAAATTCCGATAACGATGGCAGCGATCACGATCAAGAACCCGATCATAAAGCCAAAGGTCAGCACTTGTGCGTTGTAACCAGGCAATTCATTAATAAATTTGCTGATATCCGTAGCGACCAGATCATCTGGCACTTCTTTGATTTTGCCACGAGTTACGATCGCGTTGATACGGGCATTTTCAGAATCATCTTCTTTTTCAAAACGAATTTCTTGATAGGCACCGATCGACGTGTAGAGGACCGGAGCGACACTGAAGCGGGCGTTATCTGTAAAACCGACGATTTTTAATTTTTTGTCACTGCCGGCTAATTTGATGGTGTCACCAATGGAAATCCCGTATTCTTCCTCAATACTGCTGTCGGCGACCGCTTCATCATCTGACGCAAACATCTCGCCATCGGTAATATTTGGTGCTAAAAATTGATCTGGATCAATGCCGAAAAAGGTGACATCGACTTTTTCACCGTTGTCTTCTTTGGTCACAACCCCAGCGGTTTGCGCCAAAACTGCTTTTTCTGGTGCATCGACTTCATCATAAAGACTGCGAGGAAGCATCGACATGTTTAAATTATCATTTGCTTCTTCGGTCAACAAAATTTGATCTGCCTCCCATTTGTCGACCGCCATCCGATTATCTTGAGCCAACCCGTAAGCTAACCCAGTTAAAAAAAAGACCAAATAGGCGATTAAAAACATGACCCCTGTGACTAGGGCGTAACGCAATTTGGAATGGCGTATTTCATTGATTGCCAAAAACATAACGATTCCTCCTACTATTTTATCACTTGATAAAATAAAAATACCATTTTTTTTATTTTCAGCAAACTATCTTGCTTACAAAGAGTAAATTCGGTTAAAAAAAGGAGGTTATGTAGAAGGGGCGTCTGTTGATTGAAGAAAACCAGTTGCTGCTCCCTGATTTCAATAGGCGCGAGGGAGCAGTGAAGGAGAGGGGGGACTATAGTGAAAAAAGAACTAGGATAACAGTAAAAGCCCTCTGATTCAGCGCACACACAGAAGCGACGCTAAATCAGAGGGTTTCTATTTTAAAGAAAGTTGTTGGAATGAATTGTTACTTGTCAGTTTCTCCACTTGTAGCGATAACTAACGGCACGATTTTTTCAAAGGAGTGACGGAAGCTTTCAGGTTGTGCTAATTTTTGATAAATGATCGCCAAACCGTCTTGGTTTTTGCTATAATCCAACCAAACCTTCAGCTCACTTTGAGGACCGTATTTCTTTGAAATGTACTGATACGCTTCATGATGCAATTGTTCTAAATCTGTGAGCTGCTTTTTCTCATAAGCAAAAAGCAAGGTTCGCTTGAGGATTCGCTCAAAATCTAAGTCGCGATCGGCTTCGGAAATAATTTTGCCATAAAGCGAGCGAGGCTCATAGGGCAGCGAGGCGCGATGATCTTCTACAGCTTCACCGATCATTGAAATGACTGAAGGAGAGAAAAAGCGTGGCAACACAGCATCTTGTTCAACGATCTTGCGAGAATTGCTTTCGTGGTTTTTGCGGCCATAGAGCAAGCCGATATCATGGTAGGCAGCTACCGTATAGACGATATTCAGGTCAACAGGCAATGTTTCAGCAATCTCAAAACTATTTTGGATCACTTGGTGGACGTGCGCTGGGGAGTGACTGCTATCCAATTGGTTGTATTGCGGGATGATGGAGCTTTCAATATAGTGCTTTAGGTGTGGATCAATCTTCATTTGTCTGGTTCTCCTGCCTTTCTTATGCTAGATCAGGGGGAATTGAGCCAGTGCCAAACCGATCACTCGTTTCTAGACCTAGCGGCTGACGACAAAAGCCAAAGGGCTGTCCATCAATGGTGATTTGTTGCTTAAGCCACGGAAGATAGCTGATGGTATCTGTTGGATCGCCGGCAGCTGCTTGTTCCATTTTCTGCCATTCATTCGACGTCGAAATCGTTGCATCGCCTTTCAATAAGCCCTGCCAAATCACCTCGATCTCCTTGGGACAAAGGTTGCCTACCATTGATGACAGACCGTTAAACCCTAGTGCGACCTTTTCCGCCAAGTCCGCTTCACCACCAGCATAAAAGCGAAAATCGACAGCCGTCTTTGTTTTTAGTTGAGGTACTCGCTCTTTACTGCCAGCTTCCTTTAAGCCGATCACCCGAGGGTCAGCGATTAAGGTCAAGAGACTTTCTGCAGATAAATCAAAGCCCGTGCGGCGGGGATTGTTGTATAAAATAACTGGTTTTTCGCAAGTATTGATCAATCCCTGAGCATAGAGCACGGCTTCCTTTTGGCTCAGGCAGAGATAAGGGGGAAAGCCTAAAACCACACCATCGATTCGGGGATTTTTGCTGATTGCTTCTGCCAACGCGAGCGTTTCATGAAATACGATGCCAGCTAAACCGAAGAGGAATTCGAAATCGGCTGCCCAGCTGGTTTCTTGCGCTAAGGCATGTAGAAGCTGTCTTTTTTCTGTCAAGGTCAATGAGTGCTGTTCACCGGTGGAGCCGCACACCAAAACCGATTTGATCCCTAGTTTTTGCAGCTGCAATATATGGGCAATCGTCCTTTTCGTGTCAAGTCTTTCTTCATGATCAAATGCTGTGGGGACGGCAACATGCAGTGAGTGATTCAATGGCGTCATTCGATTCATCCTTTCTTGTGATACGTTTAGCCAGCGATGTTCTTCTTGCTTCTGGTGCAAGCCAAGGAAGACGAAACAACTGATTATCCATTAAGTGTAGCAAACTTCTCGTTTCAGCAAAAGGCTTAGCGAAATTTTTTAAAACGGTGGTTGCGTTTTCAAAAAAAGCATGGTATTATGCAAGTAATAAAACAGGCATGTGACTGGTAATGCAGGCAGGACCTATAAAAAACATGGAAGGGATCGTTGGATTCCGTTCAATGTTTTTGTAGGTGCTGCCTGCTTTTTTCTTTGTTTGGCCAACAAAGGAAAACTAATTAAAGGAGAAGAAAATTATGAATGTAAAAGAAACGGCAACTGCCATCGTTGAGTTGATTGGCGGAAAAGAAAATATCGCACATTTGGAACATTGCTCCACCCGCTTGCGCTTTACTTTAAAAGACAATAGCCTCGTACAAAAAGATGCCTTGGAAAAAGTCGCTGGTGTGATCGGTGTGCGCCAAAATGTCCAATGCCAAGTCATCATCGGCAATGATGTCGTCGAAGTGTATGATGAGGTTATGAACGTGTTAGGTCATGAGCTAACAGCGGATGGAGGAAGTGAAGCGAAACAAAAACAATCGTGGGGGGCGGTCCTGCTTGATTTTATTATCTCGATTTTTCAACCGTTGATTCCAGCGGTCGCTGGTGGGGGCGTCTTGAAATCCTTACTATTACTTGCTTCTGTCACTGGATTGATGGACAATACGAGCCAGACGTATCAAATTTTGAATCTGATCGGTGGCGCACCATTGTATTTCTTACCGATTTTAGTGGCGATCACCACGGCAAATAAATTAAAGGTCAACCAATTGGTGGCGGTTTCCGCTGTCGGTGCCTTGATTTTGCCTGAACTAACGACACTATTGACAGATGGCGCAGCGTTCATGGGCTTCGGTTTACAAAATATCGCCTATGCGTCACAAGTATTTCCAGCAATTTTAACGGTTTTATTTTACGCTCAAATTGAAAAGCTGTTTACCCGAATCTCACCAAAACCGATCCGTATCTTCTTTGTTCCGATGATGAGCTTGGTTATTACGGTTCCAGTTGCTTTATTGATTTTAGGCCCATTAGGCTTTGAAGTCGGAACGATTTTCTCAGCAGCGATCATTTGGCTGTATGCCCATTTAGGTTGGGTGGCAACAGGGATCTTAGCCGCTGTTTTACCATTAATGGTGGTTACCGGTATGCACAAAGCCATGATTCCCTATGCTGTTTCGTCCATGAGTGAGATGGGGGCAGAGCTGTTATACTTGCCTGCCTCATTGGCACATAACATTGCAGAAGCTGGTGCTTGTTTTGCGGTGAGTGTTCGGACCAAAGACCAAAAACTTCGTTCAACCGCTGTTTCTGCAGGCATCTCCGCCCTTTTTGGCATCACCGAACCTGCTTTGTATGGGGTGACGATCCTGCATAAACGAGTGCTTTACGGCGTGATGGCTTCCAGCCTAGTTGGTGGAGCGGTGGCTGGTTTGTTTGCCATCAAGGCCTTCGCATTAGTTGGCCCTGGTCTAGCAAGTATCACTATGTTCGTGGATGAAGCCAACCCGATGAATCTTGTGTGGGCTTTGGTCACGTTAGGGGTATCCTTTGCTGTTTCCTTCGTCCTTGTCCTTTTCTTATTCAAAGACAAAGTAGTAGAAAATAAGACGACTGTTGCCGATCCGAAAGCCGAAGTATTGAGTAAACCAGTAGAAGGCCAAGTGGTAGCCCTCTCTGAAGTCAACGATGAAGTCTTTTCAAGTGGTATGATCGGAGAAGGGTTCGGGATCATCCCGACGTCTGGCGAATTGATCGCACCAGAAGATGGCGAGATCACGATGTTGTTTGAAACCAACCATGCGATCGGGTTAAAAACCCGTAATGGCGCAGAATTGCTCTTTCATATCGGCTTGGATACCGTTCAATTAGAAGGCAAACACTTTACCCCTTATGTAAAAGCGGGGGGTCAAGTGAAACAAGGGCAACCCCTGATCCAATTTGATCTAGATGCCATCAAAGCAGCTGGTTTTGATCCAATCGTGATCTGTGTGGTCACCAATCAAGAAAACTTTACGGTCAAAACGATCGAATCAACCGATGATCAAAGCGACCATGGTGTCCTATCGATCGCACCGCTCGTCTAAACAAATGAGCAATGCAACAAAAACAATGTAAAAAGGAGATTGAACAAATGACTAAAACAACTTTTCCAAAGGACTTCTTATGGGGCGGCGCTATCGCCGCAAATCAAGTAGAAGGAGGTTGGAATCTTGGCGGCAAAGGTTTGTCGGTGGCAGATGTAGCGACTTACAAACCGCATGTCGATGTGAAAAACTATGCAGCACACATGAGCGTGACTGTTGATGCCGTCAAAGAAGCAATGGCGGATCAAACGGATGCCATTTATCCAAAGCGCCGAGGGATCGATTTCTATCATCGCTATCCAGAAGATTTGGCTTTGTTTGCGGAAATGGGCTTTAAAGTACTACGCCTGTCGATTGCGTGGACCCGCTTGTTCCCAACCGGGGAAGAAACGACACCTAATCCAGAAGGGATCGCTTTTTACCGCAATGTCTTCCAAGAAATGCAGCGCTTGGGGATCAAACCGATCGTAACGTTGTCTCACTATGAGATGCCGCTAGCGCTGAGCTTAAAGTATAATGGCTGGGTGGAACGCAAAGTGATCGATGACTTTGTCCGCTTTGCAACCGTCTGTTTTGAAGAATTCGGGGAATACGTGGAGTACTGGTTGACCTTTAACGAAATCGACAGTATCCATCGTCATCCCTTTACGACAGCAGGCCTCATTCCTGAGCAATCAGAAGCTGGCAAGGAAGAGCAAGATGTGTATCAAGCCCTTCATCATCAATTTGTGGCCAGTTCATTAGTGACCAAAATCGCCCATGAGATAAATCCTGACAACAAAGTCGGCTGTATGATCACGAAGTTGATGACCTATCCATTGACTTGTGACCCACTGGATGTTGAATTGACCTTAAAGAAAAACTTAGAAAATGATTTCTATGCAGACGTTCAAGTCAAAGGTGCTTATCCGCGAATGATTGAAAAAGATCTGGAAAAACGCGGCATCAAGATTGAAATGGCACCAGAAGACCGCCAAATCTTAAAAGATCACACCGTTGATTTTCTCTCCTTTAGCTATTATATGTCTATGGCTGAATCAGGTGATCCAAATGCCGAACGGACGCCAGGTAATACAGTTTTAGGAGTAAAAAATCCCAAGCTGCCATCCACTGAATGGGGCTGGCAGATCGATCCTAAAGGCTTGAAAATCTCCTTGCTTTCATTGTATGATCGGTATCAAGTGCCATTGATGATCGTTGAAAATGGCATGGGGGCCATTGATATCCTCGAAGATGGGCACGTGCATGATCCGTATCGGGTCGATTATTTCAAGGCACATTTCAAACAAATGAAGGAAGCCATCGATGAAGGGGTCGATTTGATTGGTTATACTTCATGGGCACCGATCGATCTGGTCAGTGCGGGGACGTCACAAGTGACGAAACGTTATGGCTTCATTTATGTGGATGCCGATGATGAAGGTAATGGCAGTTATGACCGTTTGAAAAAAGATTCCTTCGACTGGTACAAAGAAGTGATCGCCACCAATGGCGCAAGTTTGGCAGAATAAACAGTGAGGAGCGAGAGTGCATGATTTACATCAAGAAAGTCTTAAATTCAAGTGTCGTACTTGTTGATAAGGAAGGCCAAGAAATGATTGCACTTGGGAAAGGGATCGGCTATGGAAAAAAAGTCGGCGACAGCATAGCCGATACCCAGATCGATCAAGTTTTTCTGCCAATCGATGAAAAAAAATCGGGTCAGTTTGCCGATTTGGTGGATGAGATTCCGTTGTACTATTTTGAAATGACCAAAGAAATCGTTCAGCTAGCGCAAAAAATGCTGCCTTATCCGCTAAATTCAACGATTTACCTCACCTTATCGGATCACTTGCACTTTGCTGTGGAACGTCAGCAAAAAGGCTTGAGTGTGACGAATCGGCTCTATTGGGAAATCAAGAATTACTATACGGAGGAATTTCGAGCCGCCGAACAGGCACTACGCTTGTTGAAAGAGCAGTATCAAATTGATCTGCCGGAAGAAGAAGCCTCCAATATCGCGTTTCATTTGATCAATGCCCAGTCGAACACCGAGGAAAATCAAGATGGGCTGAAAAAAGCCAAATTGATCGGGTTGATCGTCAATATGGTGCGCTACTCGATCCAGCAAGACGTCAACACCAATTCGATCCATTATAATCGCTTTATTACCCACGTGCGTTTCTTCGTTGACCGGTTCTTTTTGGATGGTCTGCTGCAAGAAGAAGATGAAGGACTATACCGTCAAATGTGGGCTCTTTATCCAAATGCTATGGAGATCGCGACAAAAGTCAAGGCCTATATCGACAAAGAATATCAAACGAAGATCCCTGTCAATGAAATCGTCTATCTAGGCGTTCATATCAATCGGTTGATGAACCATTCAGCGATCAATTCCTAAGCGTCCTCATTTTTAACAAACACAAACAAGCCGTTTCCCTTTGCTGGAAGAAACGGCTTGTTTGTATTTAGTAGGCTTGCTTGTCAGGAATCACGCCTCGAACGCCGCCTTTTGGATCCTCCACGTCGCCTTGGTAGCGTGGGATCAAATGACAATGGCAATGAAAGACCGTCTGTCCGGCAGCCTCCCCGCAATTGAAGCCGATGTTGAAGCCGTCTGGTCGATAGGTTTCCAACAAATAGGCTTTGCCTTCCTGCAACAAAGCCTGCAAGTCTTGTAATTCCTCTTGGGTGAGGGCAAAATAATCCCTGCGATGCGCTTTGGGGATCAATAGCAGGTGTCCAGGGGTGACGGGAAACTTATCAAAGATCGCATAAAAGCGTTCGTTTTCAATGATCGCATGTTTTGAGGCAGTACAAAAAATACAAGTCAAAATCTTCCGCTCCTTTTTTATCAGCTAGATAGCGTATCGATACTTGGTTTTAGTTTACCAAAAGCTGATTTAAAAGAATACACAATGCTAATGAAATGGCATTTTGGATCATTTGCGAGTAAAATAAAAAAAGTTTATAGATTCGCTTGACTTAGAGTGCACTTCAACCTGTATGCTTAGTGTAACTTAAAAAACAGGAGGACGTACAAATGGACTATGTAAAATTTGGCAATACAGGACTTGATGTGTCACCTTTGTGTTTAGGGACAATGGGATTTGGCGATCCCAACAGCGGGTTTCATGAGTGGGTCTTAGAAGAAGACGATAGTCGTGAAGTCATCAAAAAAGCCTTGGATCTAGGCATCAACTTTTTTGATACGGCAAATGTTTATTCTTATGGAGCGAGCGAAGAAATCGTCGGTCGAGCATTGAATGATTTTGCGCCCCGGGATGAGATCGTGGTTGCCACAAAACTGTATTCAAAAATGAAGCAACGGCCTAACAGTGGAGGCTTATCCCGAAAAGCGATCTTTTATCAAGTCGAGCAAAGCTTAAAACGCCTGCAAATGGACTACATTGATTTGTATATCATCCATCGTTGGGATTACCACACACCAATTGAAGAAACCATGAAGGCACTACATGATTTGGTGGTTTCTGGAAAAGTACGCTATATTGGTGCATCTGCGATGTACGCTTGGCAATTTGCCAAAGCACAAGCAGTCGCTGAGAAAAATGGCTGGACCAAATTTGTTTCGATGCAAAATCACTTGAACTTGCTTTATCGAGAAGAAGAGCGAGAAATGATGCCCTTGTGTGCCGATCAAAAAATTGCCGTGACGCCGTATAGCCCATTGGCAGCCGGACGTTTAACAAGAGACTGGGGTGCAGAGACCAAGCGGTACTTAACGGATAAAACCGCCAATCAAAAGTACGACAAAACGATGGAACAAGACCGGGAGATCGTGGCGCGGGTCGCACAAATTGCTGACAAACACCAAAGCAAGCGGGCGCAAATCGCCTTGGCTTGGTTATTACAAAAAGAACAAGTGGTCGCACCAATTATTGGCGCAACAAAAGAAAGCCACTTATTGGATGCATTACCAGCCCTTGACTTGAAGCTGACAGCCGAAGAGATTGCGTATTTGGAAGAACCTTACTTGCCTCATGCAGTGGTAGGGGCGGTATAACGAGTAACAAAAGGGCTTCTGGCTCGTAGCATACAAAACGATCTAGGAAAAAATGCAAAACAAGGAAGTGAAGCCATGAATATCAAAAAAGTCAGTGAACTGAGCGGTGTCTCGGCTGATACCATCCGTTACTATGAAAAAATTGGGCTGATTCCGCCGATCAAACGCAATAAAAACGGTGTTCGTGAATTTGATGATGACGACTTAAAGTGGATCACGTTTGCAAGGCAAATGCGCAATGCTGGATTATCGATTGAGGGTCTAAGTCATTACCTGGCTTTATTTGAAGAAGGACGAGAGACGGTTCCTGAACGAAAGCAGCTCCTAGCAGACCAAATAGCGGTACTGAGGGAGAAAATCTCTGATATGACGGAAGCTGTCGAGCGCTTAGAATACAAACTTGAACATTATGATGAGCATGTTTTACCGACAGAAGAACGATTGCGTCAACGAAAAGCCAGTTTAGTCACTAAGTCTTAATGACTGAATTTGTTGCAATGGAAACCAGAAGCATTCTGCATAACACAATCGAAAAGAAAGGAAGCTTATGAAACAACTTGCGATTTTAGGTGCTGCTGGGACGATTGGGCAGCTGACACGTAAAAAAATTTTAGAAAGAACCAATTTATCCCTGGTACTTTATGCTCGTCGTGCAAAGGAGCGTTTGCAATCAGCAAATCCAGAACGTGAGACCATCATAGATGGTGACTTTCTGGACTTGGGTCGACTGGTTCGTGCCCTTCAAGGATGTCAGTATGTTTGTCTGACGGATATTCACGATCCGCGGGCAACGCTACGGGTGATCGAAGCAATGAAATTAGCAGGCGTCAAAAAGTTGATCAGTATTGCACCAGAAAGAAACCTGTGTCAGCCAGAGGAATTAAAGCAATTGGCAACCTCATCTGATCTTTCCCTTTCCCCTAAAACGCATCAGCTGCTTTTGCAGCAAAAAAATCGGTTGATGTCCTATCATTTGATTGCGGGATCAGAATTGATTGTTTCCTTTGTCCATTTGCCGTCAGAGAAGGAACGCATGGCGCAGCGAAATGCCTGGCAAAAAGCGATCGCAGATGAGATTCTGGCGATATTTCATGGTTGTGCTGCATAAGGCCACCTTCTCTGGTGAAAAAAACCAAGAATACTTTCTTGAAGGTCAGAATCAATTTTTTTCATGTTTTCATGAAAAAATTGGTTCTTTCTTTTAGTGTTTTTTTGATAGAATAAACAGAAGCTTTTCTACATAAAAATAGGTGCCAGATTGAAAGGAGAACGTTGATGGACTCATTAATCAAAAAAAATCTTGCGTTATTGCTTGGGGTGCTGTGGATTTGCATTGCTTTAAATTTTTTCTGTTACCTCATAGCATTGCTTCTGCCGGCGTTGGTTCGATTGGTTATCTTATTGAAACTGGATGGTCCATTAATCGGCACATCATTGTCTGGGGCATCAATTTATTGATGTTGGCCCTTGCGTTTTTACTTTTGAAACGAGAGGTCTTTGTCAACACGGTTATTGGTAGCTTGGCATTTCCCGTTCTACTGGCGCTTTTACCCGAAATCATGGTACTGCGCTTTTATTCCATCTCATTGATTTTAGGTAGTTTCTTCTTTAGCTTCGGCATCTTTTCGCTCTATAAAATTGGTGCTTCTAACGGTGGCGTAACGATCCCACCGCTGATTTTGGAAAAATACTATGGCATTCGCAGATCTAGTGGGGTTTTCTTAACTAATTTGATCATCATCTTGCTGAACCTTTTGATCTTTTCTTGGCAAGAAGCGCTTATTTCTGCCTTTTCAATTTACTTGATTGCCTTCTTCATGCGACTCTTCATGCGGCTCGAGCAAAGAATGCAGGCTAAAAAATCTGTTGAAGTCCAAGAGACAGCAAAAGTAGAGTAAAATAGCAGTAACAAAACATCGGTGCAAAAATCTGCACCGATGTTTTTTAATATTTTCTTTTTCTTAGAACAGCTATGGCACCAGTCAAACAAGCGATGATCAAAAAGCAAGTTAACAACAGTGCTGGCAGCAGTTCCCCTAACTTGATTTGGTCGGTTAAGTAGTTAGGAAATTGGCTGGAAAGAGAGTAAGGGTTCCAATTTGTTAATTGACTCCACAGATTGCCTAACATACCCATCAGATAACAGACACCAAGAAACAACAGTCCTTGATAGATACTTTTAGCAAAGCTAGAACCTAGCAGCAGGATGCTGATTGCTAATAAACCGAAGAGCCAATAGCTGACCAAAGCGCTAGGGACTTGAACAGCGCTGTCATCATGGAAATAAATCATCGTATAAAAAGCACTGACACTGGCACTTAGGAGGAAACTCAAAGACCAAAGGATCGATAAATAGCAAGCTTTGGCTAAGACGATCGTGGTTTTCGGTAAGCCTTTCGTGATCAGTTGAATAAAGGTGCCATGACTGATTTCGGCGGAGATCGTATCGGTAAAAAGAATCACAAACACTAGTAACCCGATCGTGCCGATGTTGCTGTAAAACTGAAGCCATGCATCGATCGAAGTCGGATCAGCAATCGTGATCTGAATTGATTCTGGCACCATACTGGCCATCAGATCGGGCATGATTTTCGCTGTAAAGGGAGAAAGCATGCCAATCAGGGCAAACAGGATCAAGCAGATCAACAATTTCTTACTGCGAAGGCCGCCGAGAAATTCTTTCTTTAAGAAAACAAGAAACGTCTTCATTTGATCACCTCCAAATAAATCGCCTCTAACGTTGGTTCGATTCGTTGAAAGGATTCAGGTACTATCTGTTGTTCATTGAGCAATCGCAGCAACTGCTTTCCAACATTCGTGTCAGCAGTTTCGTCGATCAGTAATTGATTGTTCTTTCTTTCTGCCGCAATGCCGTGGAATGCTAACACATTGGCAAATTTCACATGCTCACCTTCGTCGGCAAAGACAATCCCAAAGGCGGTTTTTCGATAACGGTTTTTTAAGGAATCCATCGTTTCAAATGCCCGGATCTGGCCTTTGTGCAAAATCGCAATGTAATCTGACAGCTGCTCGACATCTGCAAGAATATGGGATGAAAAAAGAACCGTTGTTTCTTCTTTGATTTTTGCCAATACATCAAGAAACGCTTTGCGACCTAAAGGGTCTAGTGCGGATGTTGGTTCATCGCAGATCAAGATGGCGGGGCGATTGATCAGAGCTTGGGCTAACCCGAGACGTTGTTTCATACCACGAGAAAAGCCAGCGATTTTTTGTTTCGAAGCTTCTAGACCTACCAATTCTAAGACTTCTGTTACCCGCTGAGGTTGAAAAGGTTCTTGATTGGGCTGGATTTTTCCGCAGAAAGTCAAATATTCTGCAGCTGTCATAAAAGAGTAAAATTGCGGCACGTCTGGCAGATAGCCGATCCAGCGATTGGTCTTTGCTGAGCCAAATTGCACCGGTTCGCCACAAACGGTGATTTCTCCTTCATCAATGGGGAGTAATCCTAAAATCGCCTTCATGGTCGTTGTTTTGCCGGCACCATTTTCTCCGACAAAACCCACAACGCTGCCCTTTGGAACCGAAAAGGTTAGGTCTTGTAGCACTTGTTTGTGCCCAAAACGCTTGGATAAATGATTGATCTCGATCATCTTCATTGTTGGTCCTCTTTTCCGAAAGCAAAATAAAGGATAGGACCAATCAGGCTAATACAACATGATATTAAAAGCCATAACGTGCGAGAGCCAAATTTAAACTGTTCCTGCTTTAAAATATCCCGAACTGACAGGACGATTAAGACCAGTTGTAAGATAATTAGGGGAATCAGTATGGGCAAATAATCAGCCATATCGTTTGGAATGTTTAGTTGAACACTATCCATGGGAATCACTCCTTTGGGAATTAGATGCTTGCTCAGCTAGTTTGCTCAAGCGCTGAAATAGTTCTTTAAATGGGGGTTTTTCTTGATACGGTTCAAACAAGGGTGTCAGCTGTGCTAATTCAATAAATTGTTTTTTGACACTACCTGAGTTACGCGGGATCTGACTGCCTAATTCTAATTCACTAATCCACTCATCGATGCTGTTGAAATAATCATCTCCTTTCAAAACGATTTCTTCAGGTGTTGTTGCTATCGTTTTGACGTACTTTTCTAATGCATCTGCTAGTAAGTCCTCTTTTCCTAAAGCGGCAAAAGAAACCATTCCAGCGGCTAAAAAGTTCAGCACAGAAATAGGATGCAGTTCGGCCAGATGGAAGCTCTCGCTGAGTGCCAGTCCACGTGCATAGGTTTTTTCCAGTTGCTCCTCGTCTTGTGTGAGCATTGCTAAATAATTCGTCAGTAAGCTCATAAAAATAATCAAGTATTGATAAATCGCACTTTGAGTAACGATCTCAGCTTGTTGCAACTGATTGTTTTGCTGGAATGCGGCGGCAATCAACGGTTCGCTAGGTAAAAAAGAGAGAGTTTTCGTGCCAAGGATCGCCAAGACTTCTTCTGGCTTGTTTCTCATCAGCAGACAATAAGCATCGATCTGTTTCGCTTGTTGGGCGAGCTCACTGTCTCCTTGGTCCATGATCCGTTGGTACAGGGTTTCTGCTTCCTTCAAATAGGTGTTTTTCTTCGCTTCCATTAGAGCGTTTTCGTAAGTTTGTCCTTCTGGGATGCTTTCTACAGGGACATCTGGCAGTAGATCCCAATGATTTAAGTAAAAGGACCCCATTTGTAATAAGAACGGATAACAAGAGTAATACCGTTTGGTAAAACTTTGAGCAAGAGCGAGAACTTCCGTCGATGTTTTTGTTTGGAAGGCGCCTTTTAATAGTTGGTAAATCCGTTGAATCTCTTTAGGGGATAGCTGCGAGTCCAAAATCAATAATTCATCGACGCTGCAATCAAAATACGCTGCTAATAAGGGCAGCGAGGTGATATCTGGATAAGACTGTCCCGTTTCCCATTTCGAAACGGATGCTTTGGACACATTCATAAACACTGCTAATTCTTGTTGGGTAATACCTCGTTGTTTTCTTCTCCGAGCGATTTCCTCGCCAATTGGTAAGTCCATAGTGCACCTCCGATAGGTTTGTTTGGTATACTTCTATCATAAGAGGAGAAGGGATGACTTACAATGGATTGCTAGTTAATTTTTGGTTGATTTAATTAACTAAAAGTTGATTATAAGACAAATTATCCCAATCTTTGGGAAAGAGATGATCGTAAATGAGAGGTAGAAAAATGAAAGTTGTAGCAGCAATCGATTCCTTCAAAGGAAGTGCCACTTCCGCAGAATTAAATCAAGCGGTCTTAAGCGGGTTCTCAGACCAGTGGGAAAAACGCAGTATTCCCATCGCTGACGGGGGAGAAGGATCAATGGCAGCAGTCATTGCTGCGCTGGGAGGAAATTACGAAACGGTTTCAGTGACCGCGCCATTAGGCGGTAAGTTGCAAGCTCGTATGTTGATCACAAAAATCAAGGAAGAAAAAATAGCCCTGATTGAATCTGCAGGAGTGATTGGGTTGCAACTCGTGGAACCTAGTGATGAGACCACCCGCAATAGCTCTTCTTTTGGGTTAGGCCAAATGGTCTTAGCAGCTTGCAAGCAAGGAGTGAAAAAAATTTACCTGACCCTTGGCGGTAGCGGCACTTCTGATGGGGGCGTAGGCTTTTTACTTGCGTTAGGAGCAAAAATCACAACAAATGGGCAAATGGAAAAAAATCCATTGTTGCAAACAGATGCATTACAACTCAGCGAGTTGAATCCTCTACTTAAGCAAATTGAATTGTTTGCCTTAGCTGATGTAACAAATCCTTATTCAGGTGAACAAGGATTTGCGCCGGTTTTTGGTCCGCAAAAAGGGGCATCCAAAGAAACGGTCCAGCAGTTGGATCAGCAAGCAAAGCGTTTGGCTGAACACATCAAGCAAACCACGGGGACCGATCTGGAAGTCCCTGGTGCTGGTGCTGGTGCGGCAGGGGGGCTTGGTGGTGCTGTTCGTTTGGCAGGTGGTCAATTGGTTCCAGGATTTGCGACGATCGCTTCATTGATTGGATTTGAGGAAAAAATCAAAGGCGCAGATTTGTTGATCACCGGTGAAGGACGCATCGATGGGCAAACCGCTGGGGGAAAAGTGCCCTATGGCGTCGCGTTGCTCGCCCACAAACATCAGGTCCCAGTCGTTGCCATCTGCGGCTCTCGAAGCGACGATCCAGGAAAACTGCCGCAACTCTTATCTGCCGTTTTTTGTATCCAGCAAGGTCCGGTTTCATTGACAGAAGCGATGGAGAAAAAGCGAACCTTAGTGAATACTCAACAGACTGCTCAAGCGATCGCTGGTTTTGTGGAGCAGTGGCAAAAAAAGATCGAATCAGACGTTTAAGAAGGGACTGAATAAGAAGATAGCACCAAAAAACTTCGTACAAAAGGCAGCAGCCGGTACGAAGTTTTTTGGTGTTTTTCTCTATGCTTAAGCCATGGTAGCTTGTGCTTCAATCTCTACTTTAAATTCAGGCGCAACCAATCCGGCGACGATGACGAGACTCATAGCTGGTTTGTTTTCTGCCAAAATAGCTGTAAACGCCGTACGCACAGCAGATAAGTAGGCAGCATCCGTTAAAAAGACGGTCATTTTGACCACTGATGACCAAGACAGCTGATTGGCTGATAAATGCTCTTCGATTTTCTTCAAAACGATGGCTGTTTGCTCTTGCGGGTCCTCAGGTGTGACTCCGTCTTGTGACGGCGTTTGACCAGAAATGAAAAGAAAAGGTCCTTGCGCGATTTTTGTATCGGTATAGATTGCCATTTATTTGGCTCCTTTCGTCTATCTTGCCTTTGGATGATGGGACAGATAGAAATTGATTGGGTGGGTCCTAGTTTACTTGATTTCACCTGCAAAAACAATCAACGGAGGTTTTCAGTTGGTTGTGTGAAGCCACGCGACCAAGCCGCTCTTCCCCTTTAATAAAAGCACTCATTTTTTTCAGGCTCCGCTGAAATTATCGCCAGAATTTTATGGTTTTAATGTTTTATACTATGTTCAGATCAAATAAATAAACAAGGAGGAAAAAAATATGAATTGGTACAAAAACACAACAGAAGAACTATTACACACGTTGCAAACAACACGGCAGGGCCTTTCCTCCGAAGAACGCAACCAGCGTTTAGCAAAGCAAGGTGAAAATAAAATTACTGAGGCAGCGCAGATCCCTACATGGAAGAAAGTCGGCAAGCATTTTACCGACTTACTGATGTTGGTCTTGATCGTCGCAGCCGTCTTAAAAGGGGTTTCTGGTGATTATATCGAAAGCGGCATTATTATGGCGGTCGTCGTCATCAATGGATTAGTCGGCTACTGGCAAGAGCGCAAAGCCCAAGAATCACTGGATGGATTGAAGCAGTTCATGGGGCAAGAAGCAACGATTTATGTTCACGGCCGCAAGAAGAAAATTGCTGTTTCTTCCTTAGTAAATGGAGATTTAGTCGTTTTAGGACCAGGAGATGTCGTACCAGCAGATATGCGCTTGATCGAAACCCATGATCTTGTGATTGAAGAGTCGATTTTAACTGGCGAATCTGAGCCTGTTCAAAAAATGACCCAGCCTATTACTCAAGAAAGTACGATTGGCGACCAGCGGAATATGGCGTTTTCTGGTACCCATGTAGAAAGCGGAACTGCCAGCGGGATCGTCGTTGAAACAGGCGACGATACACAAATCGGCCAGATCAATCAAGCAATTCAGTCTGTGAAAGCGCAAGAAACCCCGTTGATCAAAAAAATGAAGCAATTGAATCACCAAATCTTTAAAGGAATTATCGGATTAGTGATTTTCTTGATCTTCTTTACTACCTTCCGCTACGGCTTTGATCTTGATCTCTTGTTCTCATCAGGTATCGCCTTAGTGGTAGCGATGATTCCTGAGGGCTTGCCAGCCGTGCTGACCATGATTTTATCGATGGGTGTCAAGGAAATGTCTGAGGAGCAAGCAATCATCAAAACGATGCCCTCAGTGGAGACACTAGGTGCCATGACGGTGATTTGTTCAGACAAAACAGGAACCTTGACCAAAAATGAAATGACGGTTGTCGATGTCTTGGTTGAGTCGAACGTGGATAAAGAAATGGTGCTTGATATTATGGCAAATTGTCAAGATTTGAAGCAGGACGAAGGACAAAAGGCTGTGGATCTCGTTGGAAATCCAACCGAAAAAGCCTTGTTGCAATACGCAGAATCAGCGCAGCAACCATTGCGTAAAACAGCCGATAAGATTCCTTTTAGTTCCTCTTACAAGTACATGGCAACCCGTCATCAAAATCAAGAAGAGTCGAATGCCTCGGTAGTTTTTGTCAAAGGTGCGCCCGAAGTATTGCTTGAGAAAAGCCAACTGACTTCAGATCAAAAGCAATGGTGGTTAGATGAAAGTGCAAAATTAGCAGCGAAAGGGCAGCGGCTGATTGGCTTTGCGCATCTGACGCTGTCGGCACAGGAGTCCTTGTCCCACGAAGCACTCATCAATTTATCCTTTGTTGGGATCGCTGGCATCATTGATCCTCCGAAAGACAGTGCCATCAAAGCAGTAAAAGAGTGCTTGCAAGCGGGCATCCAAGTTAAAATGATCACAGGAGACCATGGCAAGACCGCTCAAGCCATCGGCAAGCAAATTGGATTGAAGCACACGAATCACGTGTTGGAAGGGCTGGAAATCGATCTGCTGTCTGAGGAGGAGTTGCAGCAAGCAGTCCAAAAGACAGATATCTTTGCTCGAACGACCCCAGAGCATAAATTACGGATCGTTAGTGCTTTGCAGGCGAATGAAGAGATTGTCGGAATGACCGGCGATGGTGTAAACGATGCACCAGCGCTGAAAAAAGCCGACATTGGGATCGCTATGGGAATCAAAGGCAGTGAAGTAACCAAGCAAGCAGCCGATATGGTTTTGGCAGACGATAATTTTCATACGATCGCCAATGCCGTCCGCGTGGGTCGTCGGATCTATGATAATTTGAAGAAAACCATCAACTTCTTCTTACCAACGGCTGTTGCACAAGGATTGATCGTTATTGCGGCACTCTTGTTGAACCGACCACTGCCACTGACACCTGTACAAATTTTATGGGTAAATATGGTGACAACCATCACGCTTTCATACGCACTCGGTTTTGAAAAGGCAAGTGCGGATGTTATGAATCGACCACCACGGCCAATCAAAGAAGGTATCTTATCTTGGTACAGTCTGTTCCGCATCTTCTATGTCTCGTTGTTAATCATGATTCCTTCCTACGTCTTAGCGATTCAGTTTGAAGGAACGGTCCTTCAGCAAAGCATGCTACTGCAAAGTATCGTCTTCGCCCAAGCGGTCTACTTGTTGAACTGTCGTGAGCTGGTAAAGCCGGCGTTGAATCGCCAACTCTTTGCCAATAAAGCACTCTTAGTCTCCCTGGCACTACTGATCGTATTGCAGGCAGCGATTTTCCTAACACCTATCGGACACCAGCTTTTAGGGATCGGTTCTTTGACGCTGATGCAGCAGTTGAGTATTGCAGCCAACGGGGCACTTCTTTTCACAGTCGTCGAAGGTGAGAAATTTATTACAAATAAGTTGCAAGGACGTCAAAAAGCTGCCCCAGTGAAACAATAAAGGCAGCTTGATGATTCTAGTGATAACTTAAATAATAGGTTTGAATGAGCTCAGTCACTTGATTGAGCTCATTTTTGGTTGGTACCATCGATAAATAAAAGACTGGGACAGGAGCATCATCTAATGGAAAATTTGATAAGACAAAATCAACGTCGATTGCCGATAGCCCTTCTAGTTGACCTGGTTCGATGGCTGATAAAAGGATACGAGCTCCGAGAAAGTCATTCAATTCTTGTAAAAGGTAAGCTTTCCATGCCGGCTCCCCTTGAAAGACAAAGTATCCCTTTGCTCGGATAGGGTTGATTTGTAAAATTGCTTGTTGAATCAACAAGGTGGTGGTAGACCACAAAGGGAAACTCGTCTCCCTTTGGCTGCTTGTCTGCTCCTCTAAAAAGTCATGGATCGTTGCTTCGATCGGTAACGAATAGGGCTGATTCAGGCGCTGGATCTCGTGAAATTCTAACCCAAACCATTCTGAGAGTTTGGCAGACTCTTGCGTTTTGATCAAGAGCAGCAACAGATTCTCAATCAGTTGCGTCCCACTAGCGAGAGGTAGCTGCAGCAAGCGGGCTAATTTTTCGACAAAATAGGTTGTTTTTTTATAAATGGCTTGATACGTTTCAAGGGTTGTTTGAATTGTTTCGGACCATTCATTATTGTAGTTCCAACTTTCTAAAAAGCAATAGAAGCTAAAGAAGTGTTCGCTGCGCTCTAAATAAACACCTTCTTTTTGATAGAGCTGACTTAATGGCTGTTGGAAAAGGCCATAAAGGGGATCATCTTCATTAAATTCGAAGGAATCAATGCGGCAATTGGCTTTGATACGGATTGAATTGATAAAAAACCAGCAGGTGCCGAAGATTTGTTCCACATCAATTTGCAGCTTGGCTTTTGCCAAGCGATCCAAGAAATGATAATAGTGGGACTCATGAATCGTATATTCCTCAAAAAAGTAATTGTTATGGGTGTAAGGCAGTAAAAGACGATGGAAGAAGACGCGAATATTGATCTCACTTCCTTCAAAACGAATCACTCGATTTGTGACGCGAATCCGCAAAGAAAAATCCGTCAGACTTTTGTTTAATTTTGAGATATGCCGCCGCAGGGTTTCATAGGAAGTCCCTGTTTGGCTAAGAATCTCTTGGGTACG
Organism: Enterococcus sp. OL5; assembly: GCF_006491895.1. NCBI lineage: Bacteria > Bacillati > Bacillota > Bacilli > Lactobacillales > Enterococcaceae > Enterococcus > Enterococcus sp. OL5. Next base: position 290,111 of record NZ_VHIL01000001.1, on the reverse strand, counting down.
GAGTTCGCTAGAAAAAAGCAATGCTTTCATTAAAGAAACTCCGATCGATTGAGGAAAAAATGTTTCCCATAGCTGACTCATCAGCAATGGGCCATCATGGGTCAAAGCAAAGCCACTACTGGCAGCTTCGATCTGCCAACCATCAGGTAATTGTTGACGAATATAGGTTATATCAGAAAAAACCGTTCGTTCCGTCGTATTGATTAGTTCTGCCAAATGTTTGGCAGTGATCATTTTGTGATTGGCCAACTGTTCCAAGAGCAAGATTTGGCGCAACAAATCTTTCTCCGTAATGATTTTTTTCATCATCCCATCCATGACAAAAACTTCCTTTCCGATTCTTGAAGGTCAAAAGCATCCCATTGACTGCTTTGGTGTAAAACAGCTCGTTCGTGTTCTTATTGATTTTATACGAAAAAGCCAAGTTTTGCTATTTACAATTCATCGGAAGAGGTTATTTATCAAAAAAATGGGGATCAGGTGTAGTAACGGTCTGCAAAGAGTGAGCGCTATTTTTTCATGTGTCTCAACTGTTAAAGATCAATCATATGCTCGTATTTCTTCATTCGTAAATATAAAGAATAACTTTCTTTCGATAATTTTATCTTAGAAGAAAACAAACTTTTTTTGCGTGAAGCATAGAGTTTTCGATGGAGAGCAGAGTCAATGATCCACTCAATTTCTACTTGTTCTTCCCTGGATAAAGAAATTTTTTTCTCATTGGATTGAATAAGTGAGTAAGTAAATTCCAAACAACTCATTTTATAAATAAAGTTAGAAAAATAGGATTTATCTATGTACATTTAATCACCCTTTCTCACATCTGGTTCAATCATATGAGATTTCATTTTAAATAACAAATATATTTTCACCATGTGATGAAAATATAAAAATGCAATAATTTTTGTAAAACAGAAAACCGTCTTTTTGTAGGTGATAACGTAAATAAAAAAACAAAAAGTAGAAATTTGAAAGAAGGATGTTTCGACGTTTTTTTTTAATGAGAAGGGAGAATGTATCGTAAGTAAACGCCGACTCATTCATTTATCAGAAGCGTCAAGTTCTGTTGTGCTCAAGTTAACAAAGAAGGAATAAAGCAAAAAAAAATGATCTTTTCCTGTTGACAGATCAGCAAAAGCCACGTAATATAACTACCAATAACTCATTAAGACCATACAAAAGAGAAGTATGAGGATGTTCGTCTTGCAGAGAGCTGATGGTGCTGTAAATCAGCAGATGGATGCTTCAGAAATGGACTTTTGTGTCGAAAGGCTGAAATCAGTAGGCTTTTTCCGGGAACTCCCGTTACAGAGAGCGATCGTTGATAGACGATCTAGAAAGAACCAATTGAGGTGGCACCGTGAGTAATCGCCCTCAGGCAGACAAGTTTGTTTGCGTGAGGGCTTTTTTGTTTTTTCCCTCGATCAATGAGAAAAATAGCAACAAAATCAAACTAAGAGAAGTACTTGAATATTTTTGGCTACAGAAAGTCGGCGATGATGAGAGTCCGGTACCAAGAAATCAAGGAAATGGCCTTAGCCGATCATTTTTTGAACCCTTTTTTGGCAGTAGGAAAATGCGGGAACTCCCGTTATAGAGGAAGACCGTTGTTAGACGGTTGATAGAGATGAAGTTGTTTATTTGGGCAACTTCAATTGAGGTGGTACCGCGATCATTCGCCCTCAAGCAGACGTTTTTATGGCGTTTGCTTGAGGGCTTTTTGTTTACAAAGAAAGGAGCAGCTTATGTATCGAATGGAACGAATCAACAGCGATTGTTTGACACCTGTCTCAGTGTTTTTACGGATTCAAGGGGCGCATAAATGTTTATTGGAAAGTATTCCCAGAGAAGAAGATACCGGACGCTATTCGATCCTTACCTTTGATCCCGTTCAGAAACTGACATTTAAGGATGGTGTTTTTCAAGTGGAGGATCTTTTGAAAAAAACGGTCAACAAGCATCCCTGCCAGGACCCTTTAAAAGAAATGGAACGATATGTAGTCAAAAAAGAAATCACCGCTTTACCGGATCTGCCGTTGCAAAGTGGGGCTATCGGGTATGCGGGCTATGATATCGCCGCTTGCTATGAAGACATTGGACAACTGCCCGCAGATGAATTGCAGGTGCCTGATATGGCCTTTTGGCTTTTCGAAACTTTTCTCGTTTTGGACCATCAGACGGAAACTTTAACGATCATTCTTGAAAATTGCTACAGCCAAAGAGGAACCGTCGAGATGGAGCAGGTACTGCAAGCAGTGAAGCAGCAGTTAAGGACACCAGTCGCCGCTGAGACCCGTGTATTGTCAAACGAAAACCTACATTTTACCAGCAATGTCACACAGCAAGCCTATGAAGCGATCGTTCAAGAGGCGAAAGCCCGGATTACGGCGGGAGACATGTTCCAAGTTGTTCCTTCGCAACGTCTGAAAGCGTCATTTAAACAAGAGCCCTTTGACTATTACCGCAAACTGCGAGTGACAAATCCTTCCGCTTACCTCTATTATCTTGATTTCGATCAAGGATTCAAAGTAATCGGTAGCTCACCTGAAAGCCTGATTCGCGTTCAAGGCGACGAAATCACCACAAATCCCATCGCTGGTACCCGCAAACGAGGGGCGACCAAAGCGGAAGACGAAGCTTTAGCAAATGAACTGTTGGCAGATGAAAAAGAGCGTGCGGAGCACCAGATGCTGATCGATCTTGGACGCAATGATTTAGGGCGGATCGCTGAACATGGGACGGTTCATGTTCCTTTATACATGGTGATCGAGAAATACCGCTATGTCATGCACATCGTTTCGGTAGTGGCTGCCAAGCGCAGAGCAGGTGTGACGGCAATGGATGCCTTGAAAGCAACCCTGCCAGCAGGCACGGTCAGCGGGGCACCAAAGATTCGTGCCATGACACGCATCTATCAGTGGGAAGCTGTTCGAAGAGGGGTCTATGCGGGAGCCGTTGGGTATTTTTCTCGAAATGATCAAGCGGATTTTGCCATTGGGATTCGGACATTGGTATTGAAAGACGAGATCGCTTATGTCCAAGCAGGGGCGGGGATCGTTTATGATTCTGATCCCTCATCTGAATATCAAGAGACACTACACAAAGCCAAAGCACTATTGGAGGTGTCAGCCAATGATCTTACTCGTCGATAATTATGATTCCTTTACGTATAACTTAGTCCAGCAATGTCCAGCGGATACGATCGTCTTGCGAAATGACGATCCAGAGCTTTTTATTGTTGCTGAAGAAGCAGATGGCATCATTTTTTCTCCAGGGCCAGGACGGCCCGAAGAGGCAGGATTCATGATTCCTTTGATCAAAACTTACCAAGATAGCAAGCCGCTTTTAGGTATCTGCTTAGGGCATCAAGCCATTGGTGAAGCGTTTGGTGCCACAGTGGTCCAAGCACCAACTATTATGCACGGCAAGCAATCGAGCCTTACGTATCAGAAAAAAGGCGTGTTCGAAACCTATCTAGGAGATATGACGGTCATGCGCTATCACTCGCTGGTCATTGAGCCAGCGACACTCCCAGCGGAATTTGAGGTATTGGCTGAAACAGAAGGGATCATCATGGCGATTCAGCATCGCGAAAAACCAATCGTAGGACTCCAATTCCATCCAGAATCAATGGGAACAAACGAGGGGGCATTTTTCATAGAACAATTTCTTGGACTCGTCTCAGATAATACAGCAAAAAACACAAGATGAAAAAAGGAGGAATCGTAAATGCAAGCAATAAAAAAACAGCCGCCGCAACAAATCACTCAGCAATTATTTAATGGCCGTCATTTAAGTTATCAGGAGATGCGCCACTTTGCTCAAGGAATTTTAAGCGGGGTGTTTTCAGAAAGTCAATTGGGGGCAGCATTAGTTGCGATGAAGATCAACGGCATCACAGCTGCCGAATTGACTGCTTTAGCAGAAATTATGTTAGAGCATGCCGTGACCATTCCTTATGAAGGAGGAGACGCCATGGACAATTGCGGTACTGGCGGCGACCACTCCAATAGTTTTAATGTCTCTACAACGGCAGCCTTCGTTTTAGCCGCCGGGGGAATCACGATGGCAAAACACGGCAATCGCAGTATTTCTAGTCGTTCAGGCAGTGCCGATGTCTTAGCCTGCTTGGGGGTATCGATCCAAGCATCGCCAGAAAAAATCGCTGAGCTATTAGCGACAGTTGGCATCGCTTTTCTCTTCGCCCCGTCGTTGCATCCGGGGATGAAAGCAGTGATGAAGATACGGCAAGAATTAGCGACACCAACGATTTTTAACTTACTCGGGCCCTTGATCAATCCTGTGCCATTGACCACTCAACTGATCGGTACCTACGCAGGCGAGAGCTTGGCCGACACCGCTCAGGCGTTAGGCAGTCTTGGTCGACAACGAGCAATGGTGATCCATGGATGCAATGGAATGGATGAAGCCAATTTGGCAGGTGAAACGGCGATCAGCTTTTATCAAGGAGGAGAGGTAGCCAATTTTTCTTTGGATCCACAAGCGTACGGCTTTACGCCAGCGCCGATCGAGGCGATCGTCGGCGGGGATGCCGCTCAAAATGCGGCGATCTTAACTGCGGTGTTGAAAAATCAACCCTCCGTTTATCTAGAGACAGTGGTCTTAAATGCAGGGTTAGGCTTTTACGCAAACGGCAAAGCCGCCACCCTAGCGGAAGGCTTTGAGATGGCACGAGCGTGTATCGCTTCGGGCGCCGCCTACGACAAACTGCAGATGCTGATTCGTCAGTCAAATAGTCAATAACTACGAAAGTTGTAAGGAGGAGAAACATGGATTTTTTAGAAACGATCATCCAGAAAAAAGTTGAAGAAGTTGCCGCGATGCCACAAGAAACCGAAAAGGTCGTAGCGAAACGCCCATCATTTTATCAGCATGTCAAGGACCAACCACAGAAGATGCACCTTATTGCTGAAATCAAGCGTGCTTCACCCTCCAAAGGAGACATCAACCAAGGGATCGATCCTGTCGCTCAAGCGCAAGCGTATGAAGCTGCAGGTGTCAGCGGGATTTCCGTTTTGACCGACCAGCAGTTTTTTAAAGGCTCGCTGGCAGATCTTGAAGCAGTCAGTAATGCCGTTTCGGTGCCTATACTATGCAAAGACTTCATTATCGACAAAAAACAATTGATTCGCGCCAAAAATGCGGGTGCCAGTATCGTTTTATTGATCGTGGCTGCGTTGGAGCCGGCCCGTTTCGTCGCGCTGTATCAAGAAGCCGAAGCACTAGGGTTGGAAGTACTCGTTGAGACTCATAATGCGGCAGAATTTCAACAAGCCCAAGCAGTAGGTGCCAAAATCATCGGCGTCAACAATCGCGACCTAAAAACTTTTGACGTTTCCTTGGATGTCAGTGTTGCTCTAGCGCCTCAGCCATCAGAGGCGATTTACATCAGTGAATCTGGTATTCGAACTGCCTCCGATGTGCTGCAGCTTGCACCGTTTTATCATGGAGTCCTCGTTGGAGAAACGTTGATGAGAAGCAATCGAATTGCTGAAACAGCGGCAGATTTGCAGGTGAGTCGACCATGACCAAAGTGAAAATTTGCGGACTCACCGAACGCCTCCATGTCGAAGCTGCCATCAATGCTGGAGCAGATTACCTTGGCTTTGTTTTTGCCGAAAGCCGCCGGAGAATCGATCCGACACAAGTCCGCAAGATAACGGAGCAAGTACCCCAAAATGTAGGAAAAGTCGGAGTTTTCGTTTCTCCAAGTTTTGAAGAAGTGCAAGCGACAATTCAAACCGCTCAACTGACAGCGATTCAGCTCCATGGAAAGGTTCTGCCATCTTTGCAAACAGCCATCCAAAAGGGGGTTTTTGCTCATCAAAAGATCGCAGTGATCCAAGCCTTTGATGGAGAAGCAGATACTTTAGAACAAGATTTCCTAAGCTGCCAGGCAGATTTAGGGTTATTGGACGCTCCAGTAAGAGATCACCCTTATGCTGGCGGCAACGGTCAATCCTTTGATTGGCAAAAAGTGGCGAGAAAACCGTTGCCGTTGTCTGAGCGATTTTTTATTGCTGGCGGTTTGCACGCGGAAAATGTAGAAGAGGCGATCAAGCTTTTTGCCCCCTATGCTGTCGATGTTTCTTCAGGAGTCGAAACCCAGGGGAAGAAAGACAGTCGGAAAATCGAACAATTTATTCACTTAGTAAAGGAGAAAAAAAGATGACTCAGTATCCCACAAAAGCAGGATTTTATGGTTCTTTTGGCGGACAGTTTGTGCCAGAGACATTGATGTATGCAGTCAAGCAATTAGAAACTGTCTACCGTGAAGCACAAGCGGACGCAAGTTTTCAAACAGAATTACAGGAATATTTGCAAGAGTATGTAGGAAGAGAGACCCCCCTTTATCATGCACAGCGCTTGTCACAACACTTAGGCGGCGCCAAAATTTATCTGAAGCGAGAAGATTTGAATCATACGGGCGCCCATAAAATCAATAATGCACTTGGCCAAGTCTTATTAGCAAAACGGATGGGGAAAAAGAAAGTGGTAGCGGAGACCGGTGCTGGGCAGCATGGCGTCGCCACCGCGACTGCGGCCGCGTTGTTCGGTATGGAATGCACGATTTTTATGGGCGCAGTAGATGTTCAGCGGCAAGCACTAAACGTCTTTCGAATGGAATTATTGGGAGCAAAAGTGGTTTCAGTCACTTCAGGCAATCAGACATTGAAAGATGCTGTCAATGAAGCGCTGCGCTACTGGGTCGCAACCGTCGAGGACACCCATTACGTGATGGGTTCCGTACTCGGTCCGCATCCTTTTCCAGAGATCGTTCGAGATTTTCAAAGTGTGATTGGCAGTGAGACACGGCGGCAACTATTAGAAAAAGAAGGGCAACTGCCAACGACAGTCGTTGCGTGTGTTGGCGGCGGCAGCAATGCAATGGGGATGTTTTACCCTTTCATCAACGATCAGACCGTTCGTTTGATTGGCGTTGAAGCAGCTGGAAAAGGCGTGGATACTACCGAGCATGCGGCGACTTTAACGAAAGGCAGTATCGGTATTTTACATGGCACCAAAATGCATTTGCTGCAAGACGATGATGGGCAAGTGATTGAACCCTATTCGATTTCAGCTGGTTTGGATTACCCAGGGGTCGGTCCCGAGCATTCTTATTTGAAGGAAATTGCACGCGCGGATTATTTCGCGGTCACTGATGAAGAAGCTGTTGACGCCTTTTATCTCTTGTCTCAAATCGAAGGCATTATTCCCGCTTTGGAAAGTGCTCATGCCGTTGCCTATGCTTTAAAGTTAGCGCCAACAATGACAGCAAAAGAACGCTTAGTGATTTGTTTGTCTGGGCGAGGGGACAAAGATGTTCAACAAATCAAAGATCGGAAAGGAGCAGCGAAATGACCAGCAAAACATTGACGATGAAACTAAAGGAGCGCCAAAAACAAGGCAAGTCTTTGTTTGTACCTTATATTATGGCGGGGGCCAACGGACTGGAACGCCTGCCGGCAGAAATCGAACTGTTGACGACACATGGCGCAGCCGCCATTGAAATCGGCGTGCCCTTTTCAGACCCAGTCGCAGATGGAGCGGTCATCCAAGCAGCTGGAATGCAGGCATTAGCCAATGGCACCACTTTAAAAAAGATCATTGCTGCGCTGCAAACGATCCATTCTGAGGTTCCACTGGTATTGATGGGGTATGCCAACTCATTCTTTCATTATGGCATTGAACAGCTAGCAAATGAGTTAAAAACGACAAATGTGAAAGGGTTGATTATTCCAGATTTACCTTTTGAACATCGATCGCTAGTAACGCCTACGTTTGATGCGGCGGATCTCGCGCTGCTCACACTGGTCTCTTTGACCAGTCCTCCAGACAGAATTCAGACGCTGATCGAAGAAGCGGAAGGGTTCGTTTATGCTGTGACAGTGAACGGTGTCACTGGAGAAGATCGTCAATACAACGAACAGCTGGATCAGCATTTGCAAGCCATTTCGGAAAAAAGTCCGATTCCAGTACTAGCTGGTTTCGGGGTCTCGACCCATGCAGACGTGCAGCGCTTTGCCCAAGTGTGCGATGGGGTAGTGATCGGTTCAAAAATTGTAGCAGCGCTTCAAAACGAGCCACTGCCTAAAGTCAGTGAGCTGTTAGCAGAACTTGTTGGTAAGCCATAGAAAATCAATGTGAGCAAAGAACCCGATTTGGGTTCTTTTTTTTTGAGAAAACTAGTATTCGAGATATTGATGGGCTGCTATGGAAAAAAGAACGCGATCTGTGAAGAGGAAAAAAAGGCTGATGGAAGATCAGCCCAAATTACCATGATTATGCCAGTGTATCCGTGTCGATGGTGACTGTCTCGCAATAATGCCCTCTGCCCCCAACGTAAACACGTTGGATTTCCTTTCGCGAGGACGTAGCTAGTTTGACAAAGATTTCAGAAGGTTCACCTAAATTGCTGCCTTGCTCAAAGCGATACACTTCTTTTTCGAGAGCACACTTTTGATACAAGAAGCAAGCCAAAGCGGCATTGGAAGTTCCTGTGGCAGATTCTTCGTTGATGTCAAACAATGGGGCAAAGTTACGGCAAACGATTCGTTCTTTTTCCATTGCATATAAGTGCATGCCAACCACTTGTTGAAGCGCACTTACTTTTTTTATTTCCTCAAAATCAGGTACAACTTGCTGCAACTGTGCCGTTGTTTTGATTGGAACAAGGATATCCTTTAATCCAGTCGAAACGATTTGAATAGGAATTTGATCATTGATAGCATTGGTATCGAAACAGTCAGCTAATTGTTCTAGTGAAAGCACATCTGAAAACAGCGGTTTGTTCTGTTCCATGAAAATAACACCGTCTTTGATGGTGATCGACAAACGTCCGGCGTTGGTGTCGATGCGATACTGTTGCTTGGAAAGTTTGTTTAGATACGATAATAGGGCAAAGGAAGCAATTGTTGCATGTCCGCATAAGTCAACTTCTTCTTTTGGCGTAAAATAGTCAAATCGGAAATCGGCCTGCAGGGATTTCGATAAAAAAGCTGTTTCTGAAAAGCCTAACTCTTTTGCGACGGCTAACTTTTGGTGTGGTGTAAGGGGCTGTTCCAGCAAAACGACTCCAGCCTTGTTGCCACCCGTTTGGTTTTTACTAAACCCGCTTGCGATATGTACAGTTATCTCCATAGGACACCTGCTTTCTTTATTCTTGTCAAGCATAGCATATTTTTTGCATACGAGGAGATGAAAACGGATTAGTTGATCGTGTTATACTGAAGGTACGAAAGAGGAGGGACTTCATGAAGAGAGGAAAAGTAATTGTAGTGAGTGGCGTTACAGCGTCCGGCAAAACGACATTGATTCGTGAAATGAGTAGATTGACAGATGGAATAGTGATCTCTTTTGATGATTATAGTATCGATGCATTGCCCTCAGCACCATCTTTTGATTATTTTTTACAAGATCCCTGCGCAGCGATCAATCAATATGACATCAGTCTGCTACTGAAAGATTTGAAGAGAGCGATGCTCCTTTACCCAATCATTTTTGTAGACTTTCCCTTCGGATATGAACACCAAGACTTGCGTCAGTTGATCGATACGGTGATTTATTTGAAAACACCACTAGATATTGCTTTTGCTCGTCAGATTAAACGGGATTATACGAACGAATCAAAAGAAGCGATTTTGACTTGGGCAGATACTTATCTTTGCTATGCAAGGGAGCTATTTGTTTTACACGAACAGATCATTGCTGAAACAGCCGACTATGTACTGGATGGTGCTCTACCAGCTGATCAGCTAGCAGAACAAGTCAAGCATTATCAAGTATTTTAAGAAGCGCTTTTAAGCAAGATTTATTCTACTGAGTCTTGTTTAATCTCCTTCATTATCTGTTTCAAAGGTCAAAAATGCCGCTGCTTCCTCTAAAGAGAGCGCTGCTCCATTGAATGAGGGCCACGCATTAATACCGTCACATTTTTTTCTCGGAATCAAGTGAAGATGAAAGTGAGGGACTGATTGACCCGCTGCTTGATTTGCTGCGCTTAGCAAATTAATCCCATCAAATCTTAAGCGAGTGACACAATGATCTGCTATTTTTTGAACCGTTTGAATGAGGTGAGCAAGAAGAACGGGGTCGCAGTCTAAAATACTGGTGTAATGTTTTTTAGGAATAACCAACATATGATAATCCACGTCTTTGGCATGATCAAGGAAGGCGCAAACACTGTCATCTTCATAGATTACATGGCCTTTTATTTTTCCAGATACGATGCGACAAAAAGGACATTCTTCCATCAAAATTCCTCCTATGGAATAAATTTTGTTCGTTGTGTTCGAGAAGTATAATATCTAAAAATGTGAAGCTACGGGATTATGGGAAACCATAAACGATCTTTGCAATTAAGCCGCTCTTTGAGAGGATAATATCATATTTATTTAGCAGTTAAAACTATATGTGATAATTCATGATGTTTTAGATAATTAGTTAATAGGTTGTTTGCAAAAGAAAAGCACCGTGCTGCTGATTTGTGGTAAAAGTGACGTTTGAAAAAAGTGATTTTTAAAAAATTTGTCAAAAAAAATCGCTAGGAATCAAGATTCCTAACGATTTGCTAGCGCTATGCACGATAATATAACGTTCCAGGAGGGATTCGAACCCCCGACCGTTCGCTTAGAAGGCGAATGCTCTATCCGGCTGAGCTACTGGAACAAATAATTTTCAGCGAATGCTCACTTCGCCTAAGCTGTTGAAATCAATCAGCAACAAATAACATTATAGAAAAAGGGCGCAGCAATGTCAATCGCTTTTCGCCCTTTTCTTATTTTTTCTTTGGAAAAAGGAAGCGCAGTTGCCCTCAACCTTTCTCAGGTTCCTCAAGTATTACGCTATCGGCTTCTTTCGTAATGAGAATCACGCCATCTCCTAAAGGGACGAGTGTGGAGGTCAACTGAGGATGGTTCATCACGGTATCCAAGAAAAGATTCAATTTGCGATGGATCGCTCGCTGGTTGCGCGGGATTTCTTCGATGGGTTGTAGAATCGTTCCAGCTTGAAACACGTCATCCACCATCAGCACACCGCCTTTGCGCAATAGACGCAGACATTCTGGTAAAAATTCAATGTATTTCGATTTGGCGCTGTCCATGAAGATAAAATCATAAGGGCCACTCAATGTAGGCAGGACGTCTGCCGCTTGTCCTTCTAATAGCGTGATTTTGTCTTCATTTCCTAAGCGAGCATAGGTTTCTTTGGCTTTGCGGATCATGACGTCAAAGCGATCGATCGTTGTGACATGCCCCTCTTTCACACATTGCGCCATCAAGCTTGAAGAAAAACCGATCGCTGTGCCGATCTCAAGGATTTCTTTTGGCTGGAGCTGTCCCAATAAAAACTGCAAAAAGACCACAGTTTCATGTGGGATGATTGGCACTTCTTTTTCATGAGCGGCTTGCTCGATTTCACCAAGTTCGCCGGGTAATTGTTTTTGTTTTTCACGCATAAACGCCACTAGTTCTGGTTTGACTACTGGACGATGCATCATTTCGTTGCGCATCTTCATCCTCCTAATTTATCGTTGCCCCTTATTATACGAATAACTTACCTTAAGTTCAATCTTTTCGAGTCTTTGGGAACAACAAAAAAACAGTCATATGACTGGCAGGATAAAGGGGTGAAAAAATATTTTTGGGATATTTCTATCATAACGGTGTTATGTGGAGGTTTGGTTAAAATCCTGTGAAGATCTCGTCAGGTTCTGCTTAAATTTTCATCAAGGAAGAAAATCAACCCATCATCTGGGTGAAAACGAACTTTTTATCGAAATATTCAGAAAATTCAGGGAAAAGTGTTGACAGAGGAACCTGCTGTTTGGTATCTTCATAACAAGATAAAAAAAGTGATAGGTGACGACGATGGATAAACGATTGAAACAAACAGCAGCATTTTTATTATTATCGTAAGGACTCTTTTTCTATGACCCGCCTTTTTAAGGCATCATTTGAAGAGTCCTATTCGCATTGCATGAAGGAAACCCTTTATGGAGTGCTTTTTTTATACCATTTTTTCAATGGTGTTTGAATGATATCGAGCCAATCGTGCATCTACAAAAGCTTAGGAGGAACTAGTGATGAGAAAAATCCAGTTTTTTGATACGACATTGAGAGACGGTGAACAGACCCCGGGCGTCAACTTCAATACAAAAGAAAAGGTTCAACTGGCGCTGCAATTGGAAAAATGGGGGATCGATACGATCGAAGCAGGCTTTCCGATTGCATCAGAAGGAGACTTCCAAGCAGTCCAAGCGATTGCTGGGGCGGTGACGAGGATGACCGTTGCAGGACTTGCCCGTTGTCAGAAAAAAGACATTGATCGTGCTTATGAAGCTCTTCATCAAGCCAGCGATCCGCAAATCCATGTCTTTCTAGCAACCAGTGAGGTGCATCGCCAATACAAGCTGAATATGACTAAAGCAGAAGTACTCGCTTCCATCAAAGAACATGTGGCTTATGCCCGTGAACGCTTTGAAAAAGTTCAATTCTCGCCAGAAGATGCCACCCGCACCGATAAGGCTTTCTTACTTGAGGCGGTTCAAACAGCGATTGATGCCGGAGCGACGATCATCAATGTGCCCGATACAGTAGGGTTTACCAATCCTACAGAATATGGTGCACTTTTTGCCTATTTGATTGCCAATATCAAAAGCGAGCAGCCGATCATTTTTTCTTCCCATTGTCATGATGACTTGGGAATGGCGACAGCCAATGCGCTGGCAGCTATCGAAAATGGTGCTGATCGGGTGGAAGGAACGATCAACGGGATCGGCGAGCGAGCGGGCAATACCGCATTAGAAGAAGTGGCCTTGGCGTTGCATATTCGCAATGATTTCTATCAAGCTACCTCCAACATCAAATTAAATGAAACGAAACGCACCAGCGATTTGGTAGCGCGTTTGTCAGGAATCACGGTACCGAAAAACAAAGCGATCGTCGGCGGCAATGCCTATGCCCATGAATCTGGGATTCATCAAGATGGCGTCTTGAAAAATCCTGAGACCTACGAAATCATTACCCCACAGTTGGTGGGGGTAGAAACCAACTCGTTGCCTTTAGGTAAACTTTCTGGCCGCCATGCCTTTGTCGATAAAATGCAGCAGCTGGGGTACCAGTTTGACCAAGAAGAAACTAACGAGTTGTTTAAACGTTTCAAAGAGTTAGCAGATAAAAAGAAACAAGTGACCGAACAAGATTTGCTGGCTTTGGTGGCTGATCAAGGCCGCAGTCAAGAAGGCGGCTGTGAGTTGGACGCCGTTCAGCTACAATATGTGTCCAATGGCCATCAAGGAGCGGTGGTTTCTATCATCAAAGATGAGGAAAAACAAGTGGCATCAGCTATCGGTGCCGGCAGTATCCAAGCTATCTACAACTCGATCGATCAGATTTTCCAGCAGCAGCCGAAGCTGTTGAACTATGAGATCACTGCCTTGACCAGTGGGGAAGATGCGCAAGCGGAAGTGCACGTGGTTATTGAATGCCAGGAAACCAATGAAAAAATCAGCGGGATCGGCTTAGACTTTGATGTCTTGCAGGCGTCAGCCAAAGCTTATGTGCAGGCCAGCGCTGCATTGAAGAAACGAGGTGTCCTTGTTTGAAAAAGATCGTTGTTTTAGCAGGAGATGGCATTGGACCAGAAATTATGGACAGTGCCCTTGAGGTATTGAAAGCGGCTTGTCCTGACCATCTCCAGTGCTTTCATTTTGACCAGCGACCATTTGGTGGTGCGGCGCTGGCACTTACTGGAGAGCCATTGCCGCAAGAAACACTACAAGCTTGCCAGCAGGCGGATGCGATCCTTTTAGGAGCCATTGGTGATCCAGCTTGGGAAAACGCACCGATAACACCCGAGAAAGGACTTTTGAATTTGCGTCAAGCGTTAGGGCTATACGCCAATATTCGACCCATCAAAGTAGTTGATGCGGTGATTGCCTTGTCTCCCATTAAAGAAGCGATCCTTCGGGGGACAGATTTTGTCATCGTTCGTGAGTTGACTGGTGGTATCTATTTTGGCGAAAAAGCAGAAAAACCTGAAGAAGCCTACGACATCAATCATTATCATCAAGCAGAGATTCGACGGATTTTGCGTAAAGCCTTTGAGATCGCCCGCACGCGGAAGAAGCGGGTTCTCTCTGTCGATAAAGCAAATGTGTTGGCGACTAGCCGACTTTGGCGCCGATTAGCGGAAGAAATAGCACAAGAATTTCCAGATTGTCAGTTGACTCATCAATATGTTGATTCCGCCGCTATGAAAATCATCCAAAATCCTAAAGACTTTGATGTAATCGTGACAGAAAATCTCTTTGGCGACATTTTAAGTGATGAAGCCTCGGTTTTGCCAGGGTCATTAGGGGTGCTGCCAAGCGCAAGTCATGGCGCAGAAGGGGTTTCTTTATATGAACCAATTCATGGCTCTGCACCTGATATCGCTGGGCAAAATTGCGCCAATCCGGTTTCCATGATTTTGTCTGTCGTCATGATGCTAAGAGAGTCCTTTCAAGAGGAAGAGCTGGCGGATACCATCGAAAGTGCTTGTTACGAGGTAATGAATGCGGGGATCTTGACCCGTGATTTAGGTGGTACGGCAACGACAACTGCCTTTACAGAAGCGGTTATTGCACAGTTAGGAGTGAGCAATTATGGGGAAAACGCTGTTTGATAAACTATGGGATCGGCATGTCATCACAGGAGAAGAAGGGCAGGCGCAGCTGCTTTACGTCGATCTGCATATGATCCATGAGGTGACGACACCGCAAGCCTTTGAAGGGTTGCGGCAAGCGGGACGGACAGTCCGTTGTCCTGAAAAAACCTTCGCAACGATGGATCATAATGTGCCTACCAAAGATATTTTTACTATCACCGATCTGGTTGCAAAAAAGCAAATGGATACGTTACGTAAAAACTGTCATGATTTTGGGATCGAATTGTGTGACAATGGCTCTGCCAACCAAGGAATCGTCCATATGGTTGGCCCAGAAGTAGGCTTGACGCAACCAGGAAAAACGATCGTTTGCGGTGATTCCCATACTGCCACCCATGGCGCTTTCGGCGCGATCGCGTTTGGGATCGGTACGAGTGAAGTGGAGCATGTCTTTGCGACACAGACGATTTGGCAGACAAAACCGAAACGGATGGGCGTTGAGATCACCGGTCACCTGCAGCCGGGGGTGTACGCCAAAGATATTATTTTGGCATTGATCGCGACCCATGGCACTGATTTTGGTGGTGGCTATGCCGTAGAATTCTTTGGCGAAACGATCCGTAGCCTGACGATGGAAGAACGCATGACCATTTGCAATATGTCGATCGAAGGTGGGGCGAAAATGGGCTTGATCGCACCTGATGAAACGACCTTTGCTTATGTGAAGGATCGACGCTTTGCGCCACAAGCGTTTGCCAGTGCGGTGGCTGATTGGCAAACCCTTTATACCGATGAAGATGCCAATTATGATGCCCTGATCACCTTAGACGCAGCAACCTTAGAACCTTACATCACTTGGGGAACCAATCCAGAAATGGGGGTACCGGTCAGCGAAGCGTTTCCTGAAGTGCGGGATCACAATGATCAGCAAGCCTATGAATATATGGCGCTGCAACCTGGACAGACAGCTGCTGATATCCCCATTGAATACATTTTTATTGGATCGTGTACTAATGGTCGGTTGTCTGATCTGCAAGAGGCAGCGGCGATTTTGAAAGGTCAAACCATCAAAGAAGGGGTCACTGGTATTATCGTTCCTGGTTCACGCCCTGTTCGTAAAGCAGCGGAAGCGATCGGTTTAGACAAAGTCTTTATTGACGCTGGTTTTGAATGGAGGGAGCCTGGCTGTTCCATGTGTCTAGGAATGAATCCTGATAAAGTACCAGAAGGGGTCCACTGTGCCTCCACGTCAAATCGCAATTTTGTTGGACGGCAAGGGAAAAACGCGCGGACGCACCTCTGTAGTCCAGCGATGGCAGCAGCTGCTGCGATTCATGGTCGTTTTGTCGATGTACGAGAAGTGGTTGGAGGTGTTGGTTAATGGAAGCTTTTACGCAATTTGAAGGTACGACGCTGCCTTTGATGAATGACAATATTGATACCGATCAAATCCTACCGAAAAATTATTTGAAGCGCGTCGAAAAAACGGGGTTTGGCGAATTTTTATTTGACGATTGGCGCTATTTACCGCAACGCAAGCCTAATCCAGCATTTATCTTGAATGATCCAGCATATCAGACCGCTCAAATCCTCATCACTGGTGATAATTTTGGTTCTGGCTCTTCTCGAGAGCATGCGGCTTGGGCGCTGTTGGATTACGGCTTCAAAGCCGTGATTGCTGGTAGCTTCGGTGATATTTTCTATATGAATGCCACCAAAAATGGGCTGCTGCCGATCGAGCTGCCATTGACTGTTCGCCAAAGGATCGCTTCGCTGCCTGCTTCTGAAAAAATCAGTATCGACTTGCCGAGGCAATGTGTGACTGTTGCCGGGGAGGAGCATTTCTTTGCGATCGATGCTACTTGGAAACACAAATTGATCCACGGTCTCGATGAGATCAGTATCACCTTGCAGGAAGAGGCGAAAATCACCGCCTATGAGCAGACGATTCCAGCGTATTGGCAGTAGGGCTAGGGGACTGGTCGTTATTCGTCGGCTGTTATTTGTGAGAGAATGTTTCTTAACCCTCGCCAATCAGCTTCGATTTGCGGAGTCAATGTTCGATTGTAAAAGATCGCAGCGGGATGATACATCGGCACGATCAAATATTCTTTTTCCGACCATTGATAGCCATCCTTAGTCGGATTGCTTTCTTGTATTTTGGAACGGATCAATTCGCCATGATGGTCTTTGATATAATAGACGTTGCCTAATAATCGCTGCAGTCCGATATTGCCAACAGTTGCAATGACGGGCGGATCTACAACGGACAACTCGTAGTCAAGCAGCGGTGCGTGTAGCAAGACTTCTTTTTTTGTAGGTGTCCGATTGGGATGGACGATCTCATGGGCACCGCTGCGCTTGTTGATCCGTTCTTTGACGGAATATGGGCGGCTGCGAACAGCGCTAGTGATGTAGACATCCTCACGGGTCAAACCGGCTAAAGCCAACGATTTCATCAATTCTTTTCCTGCTTGTCCGCTAAAAGGAATAAAGTTCTCGATTTCGGTTCGACCAGGGGCTTCACCAACGATCATCAGTTTTGGCTGCAGCGGTCCTTGACCGGGAACAAATCCTTCCAATGGATAATTGTGGGACGCCTGTTGAACGGCAATGGCTAATTCTTTGGGGTATTGCATGAAAACTCCTCCAATTCTGTTTCACTTGTGCTCTTTCTTCTATAGTAATAGAAAATAAAAAATGCACAAAAGGAAATGACTAGCAGCAAAAGAATTCTGTCTTTTCCCTAATTAGTGATTGACTTTAGGAAAACATTTTGATAAAGTTAATCTGTTGTAATTGTGGACTCCACAGCTACAACCGCACAGAACAAGTAGTAAGTACGAAAGTCACTTGGGATGGCGAGTCTAAGTATATTATAAGGAGGTGCTGTAGAGCATGTACGCAATTATCAAAACTGGTGGGAAACAAGTAAAAGTTGAAGTGGGTCAAGCAATCTACGTTGAAAAATTAGACGTTGAAGCTGGACAAAAGGTTACTTTTGATGAAGTTATCTTAGTAGGTGGCGAATCAACAAAAGTAGGTGCCCCAATCGTTGCAGGAGCAACTGTTGAAGGGACTGTTGAAAAACACGGCAAACAAAAGAAAGTCGTAACTTTCAAATACAAACCTAAAAAACATTCACACCGTAAACAAGGTCACCGTCAACCTTACACAAAAGTTGTTATTGACGCGATCAACGCTTAATTCTTACGAAAAGCAGGGTAACGAATATGATCAAAGGGACATTCAAACGAAATGACTCTGGTCGGATTGTTTCTTTTGAACTGGCTGGACACGCACAAGCAGGAGAATACGGCAAAGACATCGTCTGTGCTGCAGCATCGGCTTTAGCGATCAGTGCAGTCAATGGGATCGATGCTTTGGCTGGCGTTGCGCCAAAAGTTGAAGCAGATAACGAAAATGGTGGGTACTTATTAGTCACACTGCCTTCTCGTTTGACCCAAGAGCAGTCGAATATCGCACAAATTCTTTTAGAGAATTTGTTGATCGGCTTGCAATCAGTTCAAGAAGAGTACAACGATTATATCCAAATCAAAACTACTAAAGAAAACTAGGAGGTGCATCTCATGTTGATGAAAATGAATTTGCAATTCTTCGCTCACAAAAAAGGTGGGGGTTCTACTTCTAACGGACGTGACTCTCAATCAAAACGTTTAGGTGCGAAACGTGCTGACGGTCAAACCGTTTCAGGCGGATCAATCCTTTATCGCCAACGCGGTACTAAAATTTACCCAGGGGTAAACGTAGGTATCGGTGGAGATGATACATTGTTTGCAAAAGTTGACGGCGTTGTTCGTTTCGAACGTAAAGGCCGCGACAAAAAACAAGTATCTGTTTATCCAGTAGCGCAAGAAGCATAAGAAAATGACATCCAGATTACGTAAAAGTAACCTGGGTGTTTTTTTATACATCAATGAAACCGTTTTAACAAAGTAGTCAATATTAATGACTTTTAAAAGGAGCGAAGCAATGATTCAATTAAAAGAAATCACGAAGGAAAACTATCGTGCGTGTATGAATTTGAAGACAACGAAGGAGCAAGAAGACTTTGTTGCGCCCAATTGGTACTCAATGTTAGAGGCAATCTATGAGGAACCTCGTCAGGCGTTTGCCCTATACAATGAGGAGGAAATGGTCGGCTTTATGCTATTTAGTTTTTACGAGGCGGATGAGGATTATCCAAAAACTTCATGGTGGATCGAGCGGTTTATGATCGCAGAAAAATTCCAAAATCAAGGGTTAGGCACTCAGGCGTTTCTTGCTGGGTTAGATTGGTTCAAAACCCATATCCAAGCGCAAGAATTAAGGATCTCCGCTGTGAATGGCAACGAGATCGCAACGAAGCTTTACGAACGCAATGGCTTTGGTTTGACGGGTGAAATGATTGATAACGAGCATGTACTCTTGTTGCAGCTGTCAACGGATCAAGGATAACGTACTCTTTCTACAGTAAGAGAATGAATTCAAAAGCAGAGGTTCTTAAGGGAATTCTCTGCTTTTTTTTGTGTTGTTTCGTTCAAAAAAGTGTGCGGGCATCTTCTGGTTAGACGTTTTAAGAAATTTTGTGCACTTAGGGCAAGAATTGCAAGTATATCCATGCTTTGTTCTTCACAAAGTTCCTTTTGCGATTAACGGAATCTTTACACGTTGATAACATAAACCTTATATTCATTTGATACTCTGAGGAAGTAGAACAAATGGAAAGAAACTTTCGAAAAACGTTGATTATTGAGAATCTGCTCACGAATGATTTCTGTCAAAACACGAACATTATCAAAAAAGAAAACGTTCGTAATTCGAAAAAGATTGTTTTTAATTCGTTGGTTTTTTATAATCAAAAAGGAAAGTTCGGAATTCCGTGAGTTCGATTTTTTTAATGAAAAGGAGAAAAAGTGATGAAAGTTTGGAAGAAAACGGCAATGTTTGGTTTAGGTTTGGTGGCAGCAGTTACGCTGGCGGCATGTGGCTCAGGTGGAGCAAGTACTGACTCGGCGGCTGAGGAAGCAGGATATGTACCAGAAAAGTTGACCGTTCAATTTGTCCCATCACAAGCAGCAGAAACATTAGAAGCAAAAGCAAAACCACTTGAGCAATTGTTAAGTGATGAATTGGGGATTCCAGTCACAGTGAGTGTTTCCACTGACTACAATACAATCGTTGAAGCAATGGCTTCGAAACAAGTAGATGTCGGCTTTTTACCGCCGAATGCCTATGTTTTAGCAAATGAACAAAGCAATGTTAAGGTACTGTTGCAAGCGCAGCGTTATGGCATCAAGCAGCCTGGTGGCGAATCAACAGATGAATTGGTTGATAGCTATCGTTCAATGATCGTCGTAAAAAGCGGCAGTGACATCAAAGAGTTGGAAGATTTAAAAGGCAAAACGATTGCCACGCAAGATGTTACTTCTTCTGCCGGTTATGTTTGGCCAGTAGCAGAAATGAAAAAAGCAGGCATCGATATCAACACGGATGTGACGACTGTTCAAGTCAAAGGCCATGACCAAGCGGTCTTATCTGTCTTGAATGGCGACGTTGACGCGGCCTTCGTTTTTGAAGATGCCCGTAACACGGTCAAAAACGATTACCCTGAAATTATGGATGAGGTAGAGCCAATGTACTTTACCGAACCGATCCCGAACGATACGATCAGTGTTCGCAGCGATATGAGTGAAGAGTGGGACAAAAAAATCCAAGATGCCTTTATCGCGATCGGAAAAGATGAAGAAGGGAAACAAATCATCTCTGATATTTACTCGCATGAAGGATACGTTGTTTCACAAGACAGCAATTTCGACATTGTAAGAGAGTATGCGGAACAAGTCGGACAATAATAGATGAATAGATCGGGAGGGTACCGGTACTTGAGGTACCCTTTTCGAATGGAAAGCAATTTTTATCTAATGGAAAGAAAGTAGGAGAATCATGGCTCTAGAGAACGAAACGATTATTTCATTTCAAAATGTGACCAAGCAATACCCAAATGGGGTGTTGGGGTTGAAGGATTTGAACATCGATATCAAAAAAGGAGAGTTTGTTATCGTCGTGGGTTTATCCGGTGCAGGCAAATCAACGATGTTGCGCTCCATCAATCGACTGCACGAGATTACAAGCGGCGAGATTTTAATCGATAACAAGTCGATCACAAAAGCAAAAGGAAGAGAGCTACGCTTGATTCGTCGAGACATTGGCATGATTTTCCAAAGCTTCAATTTGGTGAAACGTTCGAGTGTCTTGCGAAACGTCTTAACGGGGCGGGTGGCTTATCATCCCACGATCAAAATGCTGCTGGGTCTCTTTCCGCAAGCGGACAAGGAGTTGGCTTATCAATCACTGCAGCGGGTCAACCTTGCAGAAAAAGTTTATACTCGAGCCGATGAATTATCTGGTGGTCAGCAGCAACGGGTTTCGATTGCTCGGGCTTTGACGCAAGAGCCAAAAATTATTTTAGCGGATGAACCAGTTGCTTCATTAGATCCGTTAACCACTGAAAAAGTCATGAATGACTTAAAACGGATCAATCAAGATCTGGGTATCACTATCGTAGTCAATTTACATTCTGTCCAATTGGCAAGAGAATACGGCACACGGATCATCGGGTTACGAGATGGGGGCTTGGTTTTTGATGGCCCTGTCAGTGAAGCGACCGATCAGCGATTGAAACAGATTTATGGTAGCGAGATCATGGAAGAGCAGGAAGGGGCAGGACAATGACGACAAATACGTTGCCGAAACGCAGCGGACTATGGAAAAATGTTCTGTGGCTCGTCATTTTTTTAGTGGTATTGTTCGTTAGCGGCTCTATTTCTGGCGTTGATTTGGCACGGTTCTTTAGCAACAGCAGTCAAATGAATGTCATTTTACAAAAGATGGCTCATCCTGATTGGGCATATGCCAAAATCATTGTTGAGCCGATTTTGCAAACCATCCAAATGGCGATCATCGGTACAACCTTTGGTGCACTGGCGGCCTTTCCGTTTTCACTTTTAGCAGCACGAAATATCATGACGAATCATTGGATCAGCGGTTGTTTCCGTTTCGTTTTAAATATCATTCGGACAGTACCTGATTTGATGCTGGCGGCTTTATTTGTTGCCATTGTCGGAATCGGTCCCGTAGCCGGGGTGATCTCCATCTCTGTGTTTTCTTTTGGGATGATCACCAAATTGTTTTATGAGTCGATTGAAACGATTGATGAAGGTCCAATCGAAGCGATCACGGCTTCTGGAGGATCGAAGTTTGATATCATCCGCTATGCAGTCGTACCGCAAGTCATGAGCCATTTTCTCAGTTACTTGCTTTATGCCTTTGAGATCAATGTGCGGGCATCGACGATTCTTGGGTATATCGGCGCAGGCGGAATCGGTGTTTTCTTACAACGATCTTTAAGCCAATTTCGATATGACCAGACGTCGATTATCGTCTTAGTGATTTTTGCAGTTGTTTTGGTGATTGATACAATTAGTAATAGATTAAGGGAGCGATTATTATGATGTTGCCAGCAGAACCGAAAAAGAAAAAAATACGGAATTGGCTGATCGCAGTAGTCGTTATCCTCCTTTATATTTGGGCTTTCGCTGGTGTACCTTTTGCCGGCGTCAAAGAAAATGTCGGTCAAATTGTCGGCTCAATCTTTTATGGGCTGATCCATCCTGATTGGGGCTATGTTTATACCGGTGATGGCGAAGATTTGATCAGCTTGATGATCGAAACCGTTGCGATCGCCTTTGTCGGGACCTTTTTGTCATCGATTTTAAGTATTCCATTTGCCTTTTGGGCGGCGCGCAGCAAAAATAGTCCTCGCTGGTTATCAGGCTTTGGGAAAATCGTGCTGACGGCGATTCGAACGTTTCCGGAAATCGTCTTAGCCATCATGTTTATTAAAACGGTGGGTCCCGGCTCCTTTGCCGGAGTACTGGCGGTCAGTGTCCATTCCATTGGGATGTTGGCAAAACTCTATAGCGAAGCGATCGAAAACATGGATCATGGTCCCTCGGAATCCGTCATTAGTGCGGGAGGAAGCCGCTGGGATGTATTAGGCTTTGCGACATTGCCGCAACTGATCCCAGAATTTCTATCTTTTACCTTGTATCGATTTGAACTGGCTGTCCGTTCGGCTTCGATCTTAGGGATCGTAGGAGCAGGCGGGATCGGTACACCGATGATCTTTGCTATCAATGCACGTTCATGGAGCCGCGTGGGGATCATTTTATTGGGGATCGTTGTGACGGTCACGATCATTGATTTTATTTCTGGGCGCTTGCGTAAACGATTGGTTTAATAAAAGGAAGTGCGTACTCGAAAAAACACAGTCTAAATAGGCTGTGTTTTTTTGCAGCGGAGGAGTGGAGGTTGTTTAAGACAGTTTTTGTGAAACTTGTTATACTGGATTTATAGAAAATGAACCTAAACAAGGAGGCTGTTTTATGAAAGCATTATTGATCGTCAATCCAAGTTCTGGTGGTGAACAAGCGAAAAAATTTGAGGAAATGGCAGTAGACAAGTTGCGGGAAAGCTTTGCGGAAGTCGTAGTCAAACATACCGAAAAAGAAGGAGATGCCACGCGTTTTGCCTCTGAAGCGGCAGCAGAATTTGACAGTGTCTTCGCAATGGGCGGTGATGGTACCGTCAATGAAGCGGTCAATGGCTTAGCCCCTCATGACAAACGACCAAATTTCGGTTTCTTCCCGCTGGGAACAGTAAATGATTTAGCCAGAGCATTAGCGATTCCACTAGATCCTAAGGAAGCCATCGAATCATTTGCAGTGGATCACACCCGCAAAATCGATATTGGGCAGGTCAATCAAGCTTATTTTACCAATGTGGTGGCGATCGGTATGATTCCAGCAGCGATCAACAATGTGGAAGCTGAAGAAAAAACCAAGCTGGGAAAAATGGCCTATTTTGTTTCTGGTCTACGGGAAGTGCGGAAAAATGAAAGTCATCAGTTTGAAGTGATCGCCGAAAATAATGGTGAAAAAACGACGATCGCTGTGGAAAGTAGTACGATGATCGTTGGGTCATCGAATACGATTGGCGGTTTTGAATCTCTTTTACCTAAAGCGAGTACCGATGACGGAAATTTGCATCTGATCTACTTGAAGGATACGAATCTTTGGGAAACTGTCAAAAGTGTGCCTGAGCTTCTCAAAGGAGTTACGGAATCAAATGATGTTCTTGGTTATCAAACCTTTGATAAAGCTGCGATTCGTTTGACAGATGGAACAACGATCGAAACGAATGTCGATGGCGATCCAGGACCTGAGTTGCCAATTACAGTACAGGTGCTGCCACAACATCTCACCGTGTATTGCGGCGCTGAAAAAGCCCGCTAAATCATCAATTACTAGGAAACGATCCGTCAAAAGCGGATTGTTTTTTTTCTTTAGAAAGAGTATACTGGAAAAAATTTACTGAAAGAAGGGATTCTATGACGATACGTTCTGCCACCATTGCAGATGCCCAAGCCTTGACAGCAATCTATGCTTATTATGTAGATAATACACCGATTACCTTTGAAACGGAGGTGCCCACGGTTCAAGAATTCGCGGAACGCATCGCCAAGACCTTGAAACGCTACCCGTATCTCGTTGCAGAAGAGGCTGGTGAAATCGTCGGTTATGCCTATGCATCAGCCTATAAAGAACGAGCAGCCTATGATTGGACCGTTGAAGTAACCGTTTATTTAGCCCCAGATGCCAAAGCAAAAGGACTCGGTACCGCTCTTTACCAAGCGCTTGAGGAAAAATTAAAAGCGCAAAACGTGGTCAATCTGACTGCGTGTATTACAGGAGGCAATCAACAAAGCGAGGCTTTTCATGAGAAACTTGGGTATCGGAAAGTTGCTGATTTTGCGCATGTCGGCTATAAGTTCAATCAATGGCACGATGTGATATGGATGCAAAAAGAACTGCAACGATTTCCAGACCAGGTGCCAGCGTTCATTCCTAATGAAAAAGCCTAACGCATCCTGACTTTTGAATATCTTTTTTTGGCAAAATGCTTTATGCTGAAAGTAACAGGTGGAAATTTTTTCTATTGCTACTAAATGCAAAGCATTTTGTTTTTTCTATGTGGAAAAAAGTTGCTTTTTTATAGAAAAATGAGTAAAGTATTCAAGTGGAAAAACAAGGAGGCGAAGCTGTTGGGCAAGCGAATCGAACGTATCTATCAATATATCCTTGAAAACACGCGGAGCGGCTTAGGGGAGAAAAAGGGGTTGTCTACTTCGGAAGTTGCCGATCACTTAGCCATTCAGCGCAGTAATGCCAGTAAAGATTTAAATCAGCTTGTCAAAGAAGGACGCGTTGAAAAAAGTGATTCACGTCCTGTGCGCTATTGGGCAGCAGGTATTGACGCAAGCAGTTCGGAAAAGTATGTCCCAAGCTATAAAGAAAATCGTCCCCAAAGGGAAAAAGCTTTCCCTCAGCGAGTACAAGGAAAACCTTCTGACCGGGATATTTTTGCGACAATCATTGGTGCCAATGGCAGTATGAAAAACGCCGTTGAGCAAGCCAAAGCAGCGATTTTGTATCCGCCAAAGGGGCTAAACTGCTTGATTACAGGTCCTACAGGTTCTGGGAAAACCTACTTTGCCCATGCGATGTTTCAGTTTGCCAAAAGCAATCAGGTGATTGCCGAAGACAAAGAATTGATTGTCTTTAACTGTGCGGACTATGCGAATAATCCGGAACTTTTGATGAGTCATTTGTTTGGTTATGTGCGAGGCGCATTTACGGGTGCCGATCAAGAGAAAATCGGTATTATCGATCAAGCAGATGAAAGTATGCTATTTCTCGATGAGATCCATCGCTTACCACCGGAAGGTCAGGAAATGATCTTTTACTTTATGGATCATGGAACCTTCAGTCGTTTAGGAGAGACGGGCAAAAACCATCAAGCGAATGTCCGAATCGTTGGAGCGACTACGGAAGACCCCAACTCAACACTCTTAGATACCTTTACCCGGCGGATTCCCATCAATATTCAACTGCCTTTTTTTGAAAAACGACCGGCGTCAGAAAAAGTCGACCTTGTTCGGGTATTAGTTGGGCAAGAGGCGACCCGCATCCAACGGACGATCACCTTGACAGAAGATGTGGTTAAAGCACTGATCGGCAGTGTTAGTTTTGGGAATATCGGGCAATTGAAGTCGAACGTGCAGCTTGTTTGTGCCCGTGGATTTCTAAACCATATGCAGCAGGATGAAATTGAAATCGATTTATTAGATCTTCCAGAAGGGATCCGTTCAGGGTTGATCGTCTTGGGAAATCGTCGCAATGAGCTGGCAGAGCTTTCAAAGATCCTTGAACCGAAAATCAGTGTTCAGCCGAATCAAAACTTAAACAATATCCAATCAGATTCCTATGAATTGCCTTATAATCTTTACGATATTATCGGCGACAAGGCTGCTTTGCTAAAAGCAGATGGGTTGGATCAAGAGGCGATCAATCATTTTATCTCAACAGATATTAATGTTCACTTAAAGTCTTTTTATAAAGATCACGGGTTTTCCTTTAACTCGGTCAATAAACTAAGTGAATTTGTCGACCAGAAAGTGATCAGTGTAACAAATCAAATCTACGAGATGGTTCGGCAACGCTTAAATTACGATTTTCAGCAAAACTTCATCTATGCCATGAGCTTACACATCAGCTCATTTTTGAAAAAAATCCATCTAGGAGAAGAACGACAAACCAATGACAATATTCGTCAGATGGTAGCTGACTATCCGCAAGAGTTTGAAGTCGCCAAAGAAGTCCGCAATTTTATTGGTGATAGTTTCCAAGTGGCGATTCCGGAGAGCGAATCTTATTATTTAGCGGTTCTTCTGGTTTCTCTTAGAACCTCTCATTCCTCTGGGAAAATCGGCGTCGTCGTTGCAGCCCACGGCAACAGCACAGCCAGTAGCATGGTACAAGTGGTCAAACAGTTGCTGGAAGTCGATCAAGTGACAGCGGTGGACATGCCATTAGATATGCCACCAGCTGTGGCGTTGAAAAAAATCGTGGATAGTGTGCGTGCTGTCAATGACGGTAGCGGAGTGATCCTGTTAGTCGATATGGGGTCTTTAGCAACCTTTAATAATGAGATCCAGCGGGAAACAGGCGTGGCTGTGCGGACAGTCGACATGGTGACCACCTCCATCGTGTTGGAGACGGTCCGTAAAGCGTCAGTGATCGGCACGGACCTCGATCAGCTCTATGATTCATTACGGAAGTTCCGTGGATATGGAGCGGTCACTGTGGAAGAACCAGTGACACAAAACCATCACCCTAAAGCGATCTTAGCGGTCTGTGCTTCAGGAAAAGGAACGGCGCAGCGTATCAAAGAATTGATCCAAAGTTCACTGTCAAAACGGCAAAACCAAAATGTTGAAGTGGTGACCTTATCGGTGGCGGATCTAAGAACGGATTTGGAACAGATTCAACAGCGTTATCGGTTGATTGCTGCAACGGGGATCATCGATCCCCATATAGATGCGCCATTTATTTCGCTGGAACGTTTTATTGACCAAGATGTCGATCTTTTGTTAGATGATATCCTATTAGAGAACGATTTGAGTTTTGAAGATGAAGTTCAGCTGGATGACCAACAGGCGAAAGCAATCTGCGTCCAGTATCTAGAAGAAAACTTTACGTATATCAATCCGAAAAAAGTGGTCGATCCTTTATGGAAGTTCAGCCTGGAGATCATTCGTGATCTTGAATTAGTGCAAGCGCAGCAAGGCTTTTTGATCAACTTTGTCATGCATAGTGCAGGTATGCTGGAACGAATCATTTTGCGGCAGCCGCTAACAGTTGGGGAGAAAGAGCTAGAGGCGATGCGTTCGGACCCACTTTACGCACTGCTTCATGTCCATGTCCAGTCGTTTAGTCGTTTGATGAATATTGAGATTCCTGATGCGGAAGAGTATTACTTGATGGAACTCGTAAAGAACCATCGGGAAAAAGAGCAATACCAATAATCATGAAAAATAATACAGATACACTAAAAAAGATAAAGTATTTTTTAGTGTATCTTTTTAGTGTATTATTCAAATGCTGATTCTTAAGGTTTTTTCAAGAATAGTGTATCGCAAAAACTTGGCACGCTTCTTGCTTCTATATAAGTGGATACAGGAGGTGATTGAAAAAAGAACAGATCCTCAATATGAAAAGCGGATCGATGGATGTAGGAGGCTTGCACAATGGGAATGGATATACGTCTTGCCCGAATCGACGATCGGTTGATTCATGGTCAGGTCGCCACAGCTTGGTCGAAAATGACTGGTATCAATCGAATCATCGTGGTCAGTGATGAGGTCGCAAATGACCAATTACGGAAGTTTCTCTTGAAAGAAGCTGCTCCACCAGGAATCAAATCCAATGTGGTGACAGTAGCAAAAATGCTTGAGGTGGCGCATAACACATTATTTAATACGCAAAAAGTCATGTTATTATTTACCAACCCTCAAGATGTCGTGACTCTGGTCAAAGGAGGCATTGACATTCGTTCCGTCAATATCGGCGGCATGAGCTTTTCAATGGGAAAACGGATGATCACTAATTTCGTGTCAGTCAATGATCAAGATCTTGCTTCATTGCTTTACTTGCAAAACCAAGGCATTGAAGTGGAGATACGCAAAGTTCCAGCTGATCGTAAAATCTTTTTAAAGGATATTTTGGAAAAAGAAGGTAGTCACCCTTAATTTTTTCGATGTTGTTTTTTCTTTCGTATTCGTGTCACATTTTTCAATTTTGATATAGGAGGTAAAAAGATGGTAGGAATTATCCTAGCAAGTCATGGAGAATTTGCTAACGGCATTTTGCAATCTGGTTCAATGATCTTCGGCGAACAAGAAAATGTTAAAGCTGTTACATTGATGCCAAGTGAAGGTCCAGATGACATCAAGGCAAAAATGCAAGAAGCAATTGCTACATTTGACGATCAAGAAGAAGTATTATTCTTAGTTGATCTTTGGGGTGGTACTCCTTTCAACCAAGCGAACAGCTTGTTTGAAGATCACAAAGACAAATGGGCAATCGTTGCTGGTATGAATTTACCAATGGTGATCGAAGCCTATGCTTCACGTTTTTCAATGAATACAGCGCATGAAATCGCTGCGCATATCGTTGAAACAGCTAAAGAAGGGGTCAAGGTCAAACCAGAAGAGCTTGAACCAGAAGAAGCGGCAGCACCAAAAGCAGTGCAAGACGATCAACCTAAAGGATCACTTCCTCCGGGAACTGTTCTAGGCGATGGCAAAATCAAAATCGTACTTGCACGTGTCGATTCACGTTTGTTGCATGGTCAAGTCGCAACAGCTTGGACAAAATCAGTCAATCCATCTCGGATCATCGTTGTTTCTGACGCGGTGGCAAAAGATGACTTGCGTAAAAAACTGATCGAACAAGCAGCTCCTCCAGGAGTAAAAGCGAACGTCATTCCAGTGGATAAAATGATTGAAGTTTCTAAAGACCCTCGTTTCGGGAATACGAAAGCTTTACTTTTATTTGAAAACCCACAAGATGTGTTGCGTGCAGTTGAAGGCGGCGTTGATATCACTGAAGTGAACGTTGGTTCAATGGCTCACTCTGTTGGGAAAGTTGTTGTAAGTAAAGTATTGTCGATGGGTACGGACGATGTGAAGACATTTGAAGATCTAAAAGAACGCGGCATCAAATTCGATGTGCGTAAAGTACCAAATGACTCTCGAGACAACATGGACGAAATCTTACGCAAAGCCAAAAATGAATTGGCAAATAAATAGAAACGTATTCAACTAAATAGGAGGTCTATCATGACTATTATATCTATGGTATTAGTAGTACTCGTTGCCTTTTTAGCTGGTATGGAAGGAATCTTGGATGAATTCCAATTCCATCAACCGCTAATCGCGTGTACTTTGATCGGTTTAGTGACCGGTAATTTGGAAGCATGTATCATTTTGGGCGGATCATTACAAATGATCGCACTTGGATGGGCAAACATCGGTGCCGCTGTTGCACCTGATGCTGCATTGGCGTCTGTTGCATCTGCAATTATTTTAGTTTTAGGTGGACAAGGAACTGCTGGTGTTGATACAGCGATTGCCGTTGCAATCCCTCTAGCTGTTGCTGGTTTGTTCTTGACAATGATCGTTCGTACATTGGCTGTGCCAATCGTTCACTTTATGGATGCGGCTGCTGAAGAAGGCAACATTCGTAAAATTGAAATGTGGCACGTGATCGCTGTATGTATGCAAGGGGTTCGTATTGCGATTCCTGCAGCTGCATTGTTGGCAATCCCTGCTGCAACTGTTCAAAACTTCTTAGAATCAATGCCTGCATGGTTGACGGATGGTATGGCTATCGGTGGTGGTATGGTTGTTGCCGTTGGTTACGCAATGGTTATCAACATGATGGCAACTCGCGAAGTATGGCCATTCTTTATTATCGGTTTCGTTATCGCAGCTATCTCTGAATTGACATTGATCGCTATCGGTGCCTTGGCAGTAGCAATCGCATTGATCTACTTGAACCTAACTAAAATGGGCGGATCATCAAATGGAGGCGGCGGCAGCAACACTGGCGACCCTCTAGGCGATATCTTGAATGACTATTAGAATCGAAGGAGGAGAAAAAAATGGCAGAAAAAATTCAATTAAATAAAAAAGATCGTTTAGCCGTAGCATGGCGCTCTACCTTCATTCAAGGTTCATGGAACTATGAACGTATGCAAAATGGTGGTTGGGCATTCTCAATGATTCCAGCAATCAAAAAATTATACAAAACAAAAGAAGACCGTGCCGCTGCTTTAAAGCGTCACTTAGAATTCTTTAATACTCACCCATATATCGCATCACCAATCTTAGGGGTAACACTAGCGTTAGAAGAAGAACGTGCCAATGGCGCGCCTGTCGATGACGTAGCGATCCAAGGGGTAAAAGTTGGGATGATGGGTCCTTTAGCCGGTGTCGGTGACCCTGTGTTCTGGTTTACTGTCCGTCCGATGTTAGGTGCATTAGGTGCTTCTCTTGCTTTAGGCGGAAACATTTTAGGCCCAATCATCTTCTTCGTTGCTTGGAACATCATCCGTTGGGCATTTATGTGGTACACACAAGAATTCGGCTACCGTGCTGGTTCTAAAATCACAGATGACCTTTCAGGTGGTTTGCTACAAGATGTAACA
Organism: Enterococcus sp. OL5; assembly: GCF_006491895.1. Taxonomy (NCBI): domain Bacteria; kingdom Bacillati; phylum Bacillota; class Bacilli; order Lactobacillales; family Enterococcaceae; genus Enterococcus; species Enterococcus sp. OL5. Next base: position 259,268 of record NZ_VHIL01000001.1, on the reverse strand, counting down.
AAAGGTGCTTCTATTTTAGGGATGTTCGTATTAGGGTCACTTGTTCAACGTTGGGTTTCGATTTCCTTTGCACCAGTTGTCTCAAGCGTACCGCTTGATGAAGGTGCCTATGTCGACTGGGCAAACTTGCCTTCCGGTTCAGCTGGTTTGCAACAAGCCTTCCAACAAGTAGCTGAAGGCCGTGCATTGACTGATACAAAAGTAACAACATTGCAAAACAACTTGGATCAATTGATTCCTGGTTTAGCTGCACTATTGCTTACTTTGTTATGTATGTGGTTATTGAAGAAAAAAGTTTCTCCAATCGTCATTATTATCGGTCTATTCTTAGTCGGTATCGGTGGACACTTGATCGGATTGTTATAATCTTTTCAATGATAGGTGCTTGGGGAAACCCAAGCATCTTTTTATTTATTCGCCAAATATGCCGCAAACACGTATAATAGGTAACAATAAGACGATATAGAATGGAGTAAGCGCAAATGGTACAATCCCTTAATACAAAAGTTGATTTGACGATCGATGCTACGTCTTTTTTAGGTATCAATGAATACGGCAAAATCATGATCGGCGATAATGCCTTTGAGTTTTACAATGATCGTGACAAACGCAAGTTTATTCAAATTCCTTGGGAAGACGTCGACTATGTGATCGCTTCGGTCTTGTTCAAAGGACGTTGGATCCCACGTTATGCGATTCGGACCAAAAAGAATGGGACGTATACCTTCTCATCGAAAGAACCAAAAAAAAGTTCTGCGGGCAATTCGAGAATACGTTGACCCAGATCATATGGTCCATTCTCTTGGCTTTTTCGATATCTTGAAACGGGCAATTACCCGTAGAAAATAACAAGAGAGCATATGTTTTTCCAATTGATTCTCAATGTGTTACCCTTTTTATAAGAAAGTTTAGGAGGGGTTATTATGCACTTTTTATGGACATTGATCGTGGGAGCGGTCATCGGGTCGATCGGCGGTGCTATCGCAGGAGAAAAACGCGGTTGCATTTTTGATATCGTCGCAGGACTTGTGGGCGCATCAATCGGACAAGGCTTATTCGGCACTTGGGGACCACAAGTGGCAGGAATGGCAATCGTGCCGGCAATCATTGGCGCAGTCATTTTCGTGGCTGTCGTATCGTTCTTTTTGGGACGGAAAAGATAATTATCAAAGAAGCAATCCATCGATTGGGTTGCTTTTTTTGTGCATTGAAGCTATCTAGAAGAGAATAACGAGAGAGTAAACTAGAGTCTTTTTAAAATACCATTCTTTTCATTCGTATTGTTTGATTTTTTAGAAAACTTTTCGCTTACTTTCCGCTTTTTCTGGAAGTTTGTTATAATACTATCGTATAGAAAAAGAAAGTAGGGAACGATACATGTTAAGAGTTGAAAAATTACGTGAAGCAATGAGAAAAGATTCGATTGATGGGTTCTTGATCACCAGCCCATACAATTTGCGTTACTTGACAAACTTTACTGGTACAACTGGTTTAGCAGTCATTACGTTAGACAAAGCCTTTTTTGTAACAGATTTTCGTTATACAGAACAAGCAGCTGCTCAAGCCCAAGGATTTGAGATCGTAAAAAATAGCGGGCCGATTTTTGAAGAAGTTGCAACCATCTGCCAGAATGAAGAAATCAATGTCTTAGCATTTGAAGAAAGTTTCGTCAGCTTTGCTGAATACTCCGTCTTAGAAGACTTGATCGAGGAATCATCACTAGCCCCTGTATCGGGGATGATCGAGGCATTGCGGGAAGTCAAAGATGAGGAAGAGATCGCATTGATCCAACAAGCCTGCCATATCGCCGATCAAGGATTTGAACATATTTTGAAAATGATCCGCCCAGGAATGACCGAAATCGAAGTGGCGAATCAGTTGGATTTCTTTATGCGTTCATTAGGTGCCACAAGCGTATCTTTTGAAACGATCGTGGCTAGTGGTCTGCGTTCAGCAATGCCCCATGGAGTTGCCAGTGAAAAAGTGATCGAACAAGGTGATCTGATCACGTTAGACTTTGGCTGTTATTATCAAGGCTATGTGTCTGATATGACTAGAACCTTTGCAGTAGGCGATCCTGGCGATAAATTGAAAGAAATCTATCAAATCGTACTAGAAGCACAAGAAAAAGTTTTGGCAGCAGCAAAACCTGGAATGACCGGAATTGAACTAGATGCGATCGCCCGGGATCACATTGCTTCCTTTGGCTACGGAGATGCCTTTGGCCATTCAACAGGTCATGGGATTGGTTTAGAGATCCACGAAGGACCAAATGTATCCTTCCGCGCTGATAAAGCATTTGTTGTCGGAAACGTTATTACAGATGAACCAGGAATCTATCTTCCAGGAATTGGCGGCGTTCGTATCGAAGATGATCTTTTGATCACCGAAACGGGCAATAAAGTGTTGACACATTCACCGAAAGAATTGATCATTCTCTGATTCATCGACCTTGTTTTTCAGAAAATTCATTGAGAATAGTGGGTTATTATAGATTCTCAGTGCAGAAAATGATAAACTTAGAGCGAGAAGAAACACTGTGCCATGGATGTTATTGATTGAATCAAGCGTTGGTTTGCTTCAAACGGAAAAAACGAGCGATTTTTTTACAAACAATACGGTACAGCTGTTTAGAATGGAGGCAAAAACGTATGAATGAAGATAAAAACCTTGTATTAAATGCAAGTCCTGAATTAGGCGAGATCGTCATCGCGCCAGAAGTGATCGAGATCATTATTGGAATCGCTGCTTCTAAAGTGGAAGGTGTCTATGGGATGCGAGGAACACTGGCAAACAGTGTCACTGAATTATTAGGTCGCGCAGCTCATGGCAAAGGGGTCTACTTAACGATCGATGAAACAGGGATCAAAGTGGATATCTACTGCTATATTACTTATGGGATGTCAGTGCCTAAAGTGGCAATGGAGATCCAAGAACGGGTCAAACAGCAAGTCTTATTTATGACAGATGTGCAACTGGCTGAAGTAAATGTTCATGTTGTGGCAGTCGTGCCAGAAAAAGTAGATTTACCAGACATCGAAGAATTATTTGGAAACGACGAGGAAGAAAATGAGTAAAGAATTATCACGGCATGAAATACGGAAAATGGCGTTACAAGCTTTATTTCCACTAGACTTTAACAAAGATTTAACGAAACAAGATGCCATCATGCATGCCATCGAGTTGGAACACCATGAATTGATTGATGAAGAACAAGAGCATTTTGTGCCTGTTTATTTAGATCAATTAGTGGCAGGTGTTTGTCATTACAAAGAAGCTTTGGATGAAGTCATTCAAAGTCATTTAAAAGCCGGTTGGAAAATCCAGCGTTTATCAAAAATGGACGTGACGATTTTACGAATTGCTTTGTATGAAATGATCTATGTGGATAATGTGCCGAATCGTGTGGCTTTGAATGAAGCGATCGAATTAGCGAAAACCTTTAGTGACGATCAGTCCAGAAAGTTTGTCAACGGTATTTTATCGACAGTCAATCAAGAGCTAGAAACAAAAAACAACCAAGTAAGTGAGTAATTTTCAGCCCTAACCATATCGATCAAAAGAGCACAGCCTTTTTTTCGATCGAGTCAGAAACCGAACGATTTATGAGCAACCGCCTTGTTTTGACGGTCTTGCTTGATCGTTCGGTTTTTTCGCACATACTTTGTCGGATTACCCTCGTATTTTCCGAAAAAAGGGAGCGTTAGACGGTGTTTTTCTTTTCAGAAAATGCTATGATAGAACACATGAAGAAGCAGATCGACAAACGATTGGTGCGTTTCTTTTTACAAACAAAGTCAGTATAATCAGGTTGGAGGAGTTGTCAGAATGGGTACATTGATCAATGGAAAAGAATTGGCTGAAAAAATGCAAGCAGCGTTTCTTTCAGAGACAGCATCACTAAAGGAGCAAGGTGTGACACCGGGATTAGTTGTTTTGCTTGTTGGAGAAGACAAAGCAAGTCAGACTTATGTGAAAAATAAAGAACTAGCTGCGGCGAAAATCGGCATCAATTCCCGTGTTGCCCGCTATCCTGAATCCATTACCGAGGCAGAATTATTAGCAGAAATCGAACAGTTCAATAACGATGACGCCTTTCATGGCATTTTGGTTCAACTTCCTTTGCCAAAACATATCAATGAAGAAAAAGTACTGTTAGCCATCAAACCAGAAAAAGATGTCGACGGCTTTCATCCAATCAATTTAGGAAAATTATTTGCCGGTGTACCTGACCGAATTCCTTGTACCCCTTATGGCATCATGAAAATGTTTGCTGCGTATGGGATCGAATTGGAAGGGAAAAATGCCTTAGTGATCGGTCGCAGCAACATTGTCGGAAAACCAATGGCGCACTTGCTCTTAGGGGCAAATGCCACTGTGACCATCGCTCATTCAAAAACCAAAAATCTGCCTGAGTTAGCGAAGCAAGCGGACATTTTAGTCGTGGCGATCGGCCGCGGTCATTTTGTCACAAAAGACTTCGTAAAAGAAGGGGCCGTGGTGATCGATGTAGGAATGAATCGGGATGCCAATGGCAAGTTGATCGGCGATGTCAAATTTGATGAAGTTGAACCGATCGCTAGCTATATCACTCCGGTACCTAGAGGTGTAGGACCAATGACGATCACGATGTTGATGGCCCAAACGATCGAGGCAGCAAAGGAGACAATGAAAAACTAAATGGCGCAAGAATATTTAACGGTGACCGCATTAACAAAATATATCAAGCGTAAGTTTGACGTCGATCCGTATCTAGAGCGAGTTTATTTGACGGGGGAGATCTCTAATTTTCGTCGTCGCCCCAATCACCAATACTTTAGTTTGAAAGATGATGGTGCAAAGATTTCGACCGTCATGTTCAAAGGCGCTTTTGACAAGTTGCGCTTTCAACCAGAAGAGGGCATGAAAGTCATGGCAGTTGGACGTATCACCTTGTATGAGTCGAGCGGAAATTACCAGATGGTGATCGATCACATGGAACCAGACGGTGTCGGTGCCCTTTATCAAGCCTATGAACAATTAAAGCAGAAATTGGCAGCGGAAGGATTATTTTCTGCACCGAAGCAGTCATTGCCGAAATACCCGAAACGCATCGCAGTCTTGACCAGTCCTAGTGGGGCGGTGATCAGAGATATCATCACGACGACCCAGCGGCGTTATCCCATTGCTCAGATCGTTTTGTACCCAACCGTGGTACAAGGCAACAAAGCTGCGGATGATGTGGTGAAAAATATCCAACGAGTCGAAGCCGATGGGACCTTTGATACCATGATCATCGGACGTGGGGGTGGATCGATCGAAGACCTCTGGCCTTTCAATGAAGAACGAGTGGCAAGAGCCATTTTTGATGCAAAAACCCCCATTATTTCTTCAGTGGGGCATGAAACCGATACGACGATTGCCGATTTAGTGGCGGATGTGCGGGCGGCAACTCCGACCGCTGCAGCCGAATTAGCGGTGCCGGTGCTGTCGGAGGAGATTTTGCGGATCGAAGAAAGACAAGCCCGATTAGAGCAAGCATTTATGCACCAGATCCAGTACAAACAAGAACGCTATCAGCGAGTGATTGGATCGTATGTTTTTCGGCAACCAGAGCGCTTGTATGAGGCACAGTCGATCAAACTCGATCAGTTGCAGCAGCGGATGCAGCAAGGCTTACAAACCTTGCTTTATGACAAGGATCGCCATGCACAGCAATTGATTTCACGGTTGGCACAACAACAACCAAAAGCGCGATTACAAGCCAGCAACCAAGAGGTCAGTTATCTTTCCCAACGCTTAACCAAAGCCATGAAAGATATCTATGCAGCAAAAGAAAATCAATTTGCAAATGCAGTCCAATCCCTTGATTTGCTAAGCCCACTAAAAATCATGGGTCGGGGCTACAGCTATACCACGAAAAATGAGCAGGTGATCAAGTCGATTGATGCGATCGAGCCAGAAGACCAGCTGACGATCCATTACCAAGATGGCCAAGCACTTGTCGAAGTTATTAGTACAGAAGGAGTTAATCATGGCAAATCCAACATTTGAAGAATCATTACAAGAATTAGAACAAATCGTAACCCGTTTGGAACAAGGCGATGTTCCATTGGAAGAAGCGTTAGATGCTTTTCAAAAAGGCATGGTTTTGAGCAAGCAATGCAAGGACACTTTGAGTAAAGCAGAAAAGTCCTTAACAAAAATGATGACTGAATCCAACGAAGAAGTGCCTTTTGAAGAGGAAAACCAATGAGTGCTTTAACCGAATTCACAAAAGCGCACGCCTCTTTGATTGAAGAAGTCATGGAACGCTTTGTCAAAGAACACACCTCTGATCAACGATTGTTTGAAAGCATGCAGTATTCGATCCAAGCCGGCGGCAAACGCATTCGTCCGCTTTTATTGGCTGCAACAGTCGCCGCTTTTCACAAACCTATCAATACCGCGGTGTACCAGTGTGCGGCAGCCTTAGAAATGGTGCATACCTATTCGCTGATCCATGACGATCTGCCTGCTATGGACAACGATGATCTGCGCCGAGGCAAACCCACCAACCATAAGGTTTTTGGTGAAGCTTTAGCGATTTTAGCTGGAGATGGTCTTTTGACAGCTGCGTTTCAATTAGTCGCTATGGCGGAGATCGAAGCCAATCAAAAAGTCTTATTGCTACAGCAGTTAAGCAAAGCGGCGGGTACGCAAGGGATGGTCGCCGGTCAAGCAGCCGATATTCAAGGGGAAAACCAAGCCCTTAGTCTGGAGGAACTGATGTCTGTTCACGAACGGAAAACCGGCGAATTGATTCGCTTTGCGGTGATTGCCGGAGGTGTCCTAGCCGACCAGACGGAAGAAATTCTGCAAGAATTGGATCGCTTTGCCCAGCATATTGGGTTAGCCTTTCAAATTCGCGATGATCTGTTGGATGCTACTAGCACGACCGAAGAGCTAGGAAAAGTTGTCCGTCGAGATGACGAATTGGCGAAAAGTACCTATCCTGCTTTGCTTGGCTTAGCAGGGGCGCAGCAAGCGTTGACAGAGGAATTATCCAAGGCTAAAGAAATTCTGGCGCAATTAAGTCAATACGGTCAATTTACGCCGGATGTTTTATTGGCATTTGTGGAACGATTTGAGATTCGAGGGAACGCATGAAGAAAGAACGAGTAGATGTTTTAGCTGTCCAGCAAGGCCTGTTTGAGACTCGCGAGCAAGCCAAACGAGGAGTGATGGCTGGATTGGTTTACAAAGAAAAAAATAATGAACGACTTGATAAACCGGGAGAAAAAATTGCTGCAGATACACTGTTGCAGATCAAAGGCAAGAAGCTGCCGTATGTTTCTCGTGGTGGTCTCAAGTTAGAAAAAGCGCTCAAAGTCTTTGATTTTGACGTAACCGATAAAATCATGTTAGACATCGGTGCTTCCACCGGCGGCTTTACCGATGCGGCGTTACAGAATGGTGCCAAAAAAAGCTATGCACTAGATGTCGGTTACAATCAGTTAGCCTGGAAGCTGCGGCAAGATGAGCGAGTGATCGTAATGGAACGGGTCAACTTTCGTTATGCAAAACCCACTGATTTCTTAGACGGTCTTCCTGAAGCCGCTACGATCGATGTTTCTTTTATTTCACTTAAACTGATTTTACCCCCGCTGTATGATATTTTGGTAGCGGGCGGCGAAGTGATGGCGCTGATCAAGCCCCAGTTTGAAGCAGGTAAAGAAGCGGTGGGGAAAAACGGGATCGTACGTGATCCCAAAACCCATGAACGAGTGTTGGAGGAAGTACTCACCTTTGCGCAAGAAACAAAATTTGATGTATTAAATCTAAGTTTTTCACCCATCACTGGCGGCGAAGGGAATATCGAGTTTATCGTACATTTAAAGAAAAGCCTGCAAGAAGGTACCGCAGCAGGGATCGATATCCCGAAAGTTGTTGCATCAGCACATAAGACCTTTCATCAACCAAAATAAAGAATGGAAGAGAGTGGACATTTTACTTGTCGGCTCTCTTTCTTTCTTGCGCAAAATAGGATAAAATTAGTAGGAATTCATTCAGGAGGAACAAGAGATGAGAAAAAAAGAACGGCATCGCTTGATTACACGATTGTTAAGTGAACAAGATATTCAGAAACAAGAAGATTTTGTGGAGTTGTTAAAAGATCGCGGCGTCTCAGTTACACAAGCAACTATATCAAGAGATATCAAGGAATTGAAGTTAGTGAAAGTTCCTTCCCAAAAAGGCGGCTATCGCTACAGTATCCCACAAGAGACAACGGAAGACGTGAGTGGTAAACTAGATAAAATCCTAAAAACGGCTTTTGTTTCTGTCGATCGAATGGACAAATTTGTGATCCTGCGCACACTGCCCGGCAATGCCTCGGCTTTGGCGAATTTAATCGATAAACGTTATGCCAAGGAATTATTTGGCACGTTAAACGATGATGACAACGTCTTGATGATCACTAGAACAGAAGCAGATACCGAGAATCTATTCAGGGATTTCCAACGTTACGTTTAGAAGAGGAGGCAAGGGATGCTTTTAGAATTGTCGATCCAAAATTTTGCGATTATTTCCAACTTACACTTATCTTTCCATGAGGGAATGACGGCACTGACAGGTGAGACAGGTGCCGGGAAATCAATTATTATCGATGCGATGGGTTTGCTAGCAGGCGGTAGAGGTTCCAGCGACTATTTGCGTCAAGGAGCAGAGAAATGTCGTTTAGAAGGGATCTTCGAATGGCCGAATCAGCAGGAGTTCAAAGAGTTGACCGCAGATTTAGGTATTGATGAAGAAGAAGTTTTGATCGTACAACGAGATATCTCTCAATCGGGGAAAAATATTTGTCGTGTCAATGGTCGAACCGTTACCTTGTCGGTTTTGCGTCATATCGGTTTATTCTTAGTCGATATCCAAGGACAAAATGAGCATCAAGAGCTGCTGCAACCGGAAAAACATTTGGCATTGATGGATGGATTTGGGGATGATAGCTTTAAAGCGGAACTTGCGGATTACCGTCAAGCCTATCAAAGCTATCGCTCCTTAGAAAAACATGTCCGAACCATTCAAGAAAATGAACAGCTCTATGTGCAGCGAATGGACATGCTGCGCTTTCAACAAGAAGAGATTGCCCAAGCCGAATTGATGGAAAATGAAGAAGAACTGCTGATCGACGAACGGGAAAAACTCACGAACTATCAAAAAATCGTGGATGCCTTGGGACAAAGCTATGGTGCTCTATCAGCTGAGGAAGTCAATAGTTTAGATGGGGTTAGTGTGGCATTGTCAGAGATCCAGTCGATCGCCCATCTTGATCCTGCGTATGAAAAAATCAGTGAAGCGATCCAAAGCGCCTATTACTTGTTGCAAGATGCAGCCACCGATATTTCGCGACAAGTCGACAACCTTGAATTAGATGAAGGCCGACTGGAAGAAGTCATTTCGCGGCTGGAAACGATTCGTCAATTGAAGCGCAAATATGGGGAGTCGATTCCTGTGATCCTAGCTTATTATGATGAGATCAGTAAAGAAATCAGCGAATCAGCCTATACGGAAGGTCAGTTGGAGCAATTAGAAGAAGAGCTTGCCCAAAAAGCTGAAGCTGTTTGGCAGTTGGCGGAAGCCTTGCACGTCAAACGACGTGAATTGGCCCATCGTTTAGAAAAAGAAATCGTTCAAGAGTTAAAAGAGCTGTATATGGAACACGCGCAGTTTGAAGTACGGTTCGCACCTGGCTCAAAACAATTGAGTAGCAGCGGCTTTGATACTGTGGAGTTTTATCTGACCACCAACCCCGGTGAAGGCATGAAGCCGTTAGTGCGGGTTGCTTCTGGGGGAGAACTTTCACGGATCTTACTGGCTCTCAAATCAATTTTCTCTCGGAAACAAGGAATCACCAGCATTGTCTTTGATGAAGTGGATACTGGGGTCAGTGGCCGAGTAGCTCAGGCGATCGCCGAAAAAATCGCCAAGATTGCAGCCAATTCGCAAGTTTTGTGTATCACTCACTTGCCGCAAGTAGCTGCTGTAGCGGACAATCAATATTTTATTGAAAAAGCAATTCAAGAAGGACGGACGGAAACCCATGTCCGTAAACTATCTAAAGAAGAACGAGTGGCAGAGATTGCCCGTATGCTCTCAGGTGCAGAAATCACCGATTTAACGATCGAACATGCACGAGAACTATTGGCACTGGCACACCGATAAAAATTGGGAAACATTCGTAAAAGAGTCAGGAGATGATGGACCCGTAAGTTTCGTCTGTCATCCTTTCCTGATCTTCTTTTTTGCAGGAGGATATGATGAGAAAAAGAACAAAAGTTTTGATCGGTGTATTGATCACCGTTGTTATTTTAACTATTGCTGGTTGGGTCGGTTGGCAACAACTGCATTACCCAGCAGTGGATGCTGCAGTTACAGCTGCGAAAGAGGCAGATGATGAGGGAAATGTCCTTTATTTTGCTGGAGATAAAGAAAAGCCATTGGTTATTTTCTATCCCGGTGCTCTTGTCGATGCGGAAAGCTATAGTGTATGGGCAGCAGGTTTAGCGGAAAAAGGCTATCCTGTCGCGATCGTTAAAATGCCCTTTAACATGGCTGTTTTAGCAGGCAATCGTGCAGAAGCCGTTTTGAAAGAAATTCCCCATGACTCCTATGTGATAGGTGGTCATTCATTAGGTGGCGTCATGGCAAGCCGTTTTGCAGCGAATCAGTTGGCTGCAAATGACAAGGATTTAAAAGGGGTCTTTTTCTTTGCAAGTTATCCCGATGAAAAAGGTTCGTTAGCTGATCAATCGATTTCTGTGTTGTCACTATCAGGTAGTCAAGATCAAGTAGTAAATCAAGAAAATTGGCAAGCCGCCCGCAGCTTCCTACCAGATTCGACCATCTTCGAAACAATTGAAGGCGGCAATCATGCTGGCTTTGGTACTTATGGGTTACAGAAAGGAGAAGCAGCTGCTGATTTATCAAATGAAGCACAGCAAAAAGCCATCATTGAGCAGATGGCATCATGGTTAAGTGAATTAGAGTAAAAAAGACGGCAGAAGATGCATAGAAATGCTTCTTTCTGCCGTTTCGATTCAACAGACATTTTGGGGAAATGTTGATGAAATCGTGAAAACGCTGAACATAACAACATATTGTACTTGATTGGGGAAGCAAGATTAATAATTATGTTCTTTTAAAATACGTTTCCTCTCACAGTATAGCATAGCACACGTTCATGATGCACGTAATTTAATTAAGAAATCCTGTCATTTTATTTACAAAACAGTTATTTTGTAAAAGAAAAAAAGCGTTTTAAATAAACTGACAATCGTAGTCCCAGAAAAAAAAGCAAATAATAATTTTCATTGATTTCAACTAATGGTAAAATGAAAATAATTGATTTTTACAATCAATGACTTTCGAAAGTACAAGGAGCGTTATGATGAAAAAATTAAAACTTCTAAGTCCTATCATCGGATTGGTTATTTTACTCTCAGGATGTGCAAGCTGGGCAGATCGAGGAGAATCGATCACAGCAGTCGGGTCTTCTGCCTTGCAGCCACTCGTAGAAACAGTTGCGGAAGAATTTCAAAATTCAAATCCGGGACGGTTCATTAATGTCCAGGGGGGCGGAAGCGGAACCGGATTAAGTCAAGTCCAAGCAGGCGCAGTCGATATCGGGAATTCTGATTTGTTTGCAGAAGAAAAGCCGGGAATCGATGCGGATGCCCTCGTTGACCACCGGGTCGCAACGGTGGGTATCACACCGATCGTTAACAAAGGGGTCGGGATCACAGATATTTCTACAGAAGATTTAAAAAATATCTTCCTAGGAAAGATCACCAATTGGAGCGAAGTCGGTGGCAATGATCTACCCATTGTTTTATTGAACCGGGCGACCGGTAGTGGTACGAGAAGCACGTTTGAAAAATGGATCATGGATGGTGAAACAGCAATTCCTTCCCAAGAGCAAGATTCTAGTGGGATGGTTCGCTCGATCGTTTCTGATACACCAGGGGCTATTAGCTACGTTGCATTTTCTTATGTGACCGATGAAGTCAATGTCCTTTCAATTGATGGTGTTGAACCTACGATTGAAAATGTGACGACGAATGATTGGAAAGTTTGGGCGTATGAGCATATGTATACAAAAGGAGAACCAACCGGATTAACTGCTGAGTTTTTAGAATATATGCTTTCTGACGAAGTTCAAGAGCATATCGTTGGCGATCTAGGCTATATTCCAATCTCGATCATGCAGGTGGAAAGAGACTGGGAAGGCAACATTGTCGAATAATCTTTACACAAAATTTACACAAGCTTTAACAGAAATTGATGTTGAATCGATAAACTAATGGTTATGAGTTTAGTTTGATTTTTGAGGAGGAACCCTCGTGGAAAATGTAAAAGAAGTGTTAACAAAAAAATCTAAGCGCGCAAGAATGGAGCAAAGAGGAAAGCTGGTCAGCTTTCTATGTATCGCGTTGATTGTATTGGTTGTGATCTCCATTTTTTACTTCGTTGCTAGCCGAGGATTAGCGACATTCTTTGTAGACAAAGTCAATGTGTTTGACTTTTTGTTTGGTACCCAATGGAATCCAAGTGCTGTTGGTCCTGATGGCCAACCTTTAGTTGGTGCTTTACCGATGATTCTTGGCTCGTTCTTCGTAACGTTCCTATCAGCAATCGTTGCAACACCTTTTGCCATTGGTGCAGCCGTCTTTATGGTAGAAATCTCACCTCGTAATGGAGAGAAGATCTTGCAGCCGGTCATCGAACTTTTAGTCGGTATCCCTTCAGTTGTTTATGGTTTCATCGGTTTGTCTGTCGTTGTACCAGCAGTCCGCTCCGTTTTTGGCGGTACTGGTTTTGGGATCTTGGCGGGGACCTTTGTCCTGTTTATCATGATCTTACCGACAGTGACTACGATGACGGTCGATGCGCTGCGGGCAGTCCCTCGGCATTACCGTGAAGCTTCGTTAGCTTTAGGTGCAACGCGCTGGCAGACGATTTACAAAGTGGTTCTACGAGCAGCTGTTCCTGGTATTTTAACAGCGGTTGTTTTCGGAATGGCTCGCGCATTTGGGGAAGCATTGGCGATCCAAATGGTTATCGGTAATGCGGCATTGATGCCAACTAGCTTAGTGACACCAGCTTCAACATTGACTTCTATCCTAACGATGGGTATCGGAAATACGATCATGGGGACAGTCCAAAATAATGTCTTGTGGTCATTAGCCTTGATCTTGTTATTGATGTCCTTACTGTTTAACATTGTGATTCGCTTTATTGGGAAGAAAGGAGCCTTGAAATAATGAATGCGAAACGTTCAGATAAAATTGCTACCGGCGTCTTGTATGCCGTTGCTGGCATCATTGTATTGATTTTGGCTTCCTTATTACTGTACATTTTGGTTCGGGGGGTTCCCCATATCAATTGGGAGTTTCTGACTTCTTCTTCAAAAGCGTACCAAGAAGGTGGCGGGATCGGCATCCAATTGTTCAATTCCCTTTACTTGCTTTTAGTAACAATGATCATTAGCTTCCCGATTTCTTTAGGAGCAGGGATCTACTTATCCGAATATGCAAAGAAAAACTGGTTGACGGATATCATTCGGACATCAATCGAAATCTTGAGTTCACTGCCTTCTGTGGTTGTCGGTCTCTTTGGTTTCTTAGTCTTTGTTATCCAGTTTGGTTATGGCTTTTCAATCATTTCAGGTGCTTTGGCATTGACTTTCTTTAATTTGCCACTATTGACGAGAAATGTGGAAGAATCTCTACAAGCGATTCATTACACGCAGCGTGAAGCGGGCTTGTCTTTAGGCTTATCACGTTGGGAAACTGTCACACGCATTATTGTTCCAGAAGCAACACCAGGGATTTTGACTGGGGTCATTCTAAGTTCTGGTCGGATTTTTGGTGAAGCGGCAGCGCTGATCTACACTGCAGGACAAAGTGCACCGGCCCTTGATTTTACAAACTGGAATCCATTGAGTGTTTCCAGCCCGATCGGTCTTTTCCGACAAGCGGAGACGCTAGCAGTCCATATTTGGAAAATCAATACAGAAGGTACGATGCCTGATGGCGCGCAAGTTTCAGCCGGGGCTTCGGCGGTATTGATCATTGCCGTCTTGCTATTTAACTTTGGCGCCCGTGCAGCTGGCAAACGGTTGTACAAGAAAATGACGTCAGCATAAGGAGAATGACAGTATGAACGATTACAATTGGGACGATCGAAATATCATTACCTTCGATAAACCAGAAGACGTGGCGCTTTATACCACTGACTTGCATGTATGGTATGGATCAAATGAAGCCATCAAAGGCATTGATCTACAATTTGAAAAAAATAAAATCACCGCATTGATCGGACCTTCCGGTTGCGGAAAATCAACGTATCTGCGTTCTTTGAATCGAATGAATGATGGGATCGCAAACACGAGAGTCACAGGAAACATCATGTATAAAGGAGTCGACGTCAACACAAAAGAAGTCGATGTCTTCGAAATGCGCAAGCGGATCGGCATGGTTTTCCAACGACCAAATCCTTTCAGTAAATCGATCTATGACAATATTGCCTTTGCTTTACGTCGTCATGGAGAAAGAAACAAAAAGAAATTGGATGAAGCAGTCGAAACCAGCTTGAAACAAGCGGCTCTTTGGGACCAAGTAAAAGACAGTTTAGACAAAAGTGCTTTGGCATTATCTGGTGGGCAGCAGCAACGTCTGTGTATCGCTCGAGCAATTGCGATGAAACCAGATATCTTACTTCTAGATGAACCAGCCAGCGCCCTTGACCCCATCTCGACCGGGACAGTGGAAGAAACCCTCATCAACTTGAAAAACGACTATTCAATCATCATCGTGACCCACAACATGCAGCAAGCTGCTCGGATCAGCGATTATACTGCCTTTTTCTACTTAGGAAATGCGATCGAGTACGATGAGACCCGTAAGATATTTACTCGTCCAAAAATTAAAGCAACAGAAGATTACGTATCCGGTCACTTTGGCTGAGCCGATTCGATCAGTAAACGGAGGCAAAACAATGGCAGAAGAAATTATTACATCGAAAGATCTGCATTTATACTACGGAAAAAAAGAAGCATTAAAAGGAATCGACCTTTCCATTAAACAAGGCGAGATCACTGCGATGATCGGTCCTTCAGGTTGTGGGAAATCGACCTACTTGCGTTCTCTTAATCGAATGAATGATTTGATCCCTGGTGTGACAATTACAGGAAGTGTTGTCTATAAAGGGAAAGACATTTATAGTCCGAAGCAAGACATCGTTGATTTGCGTAAAGAAATCGGGATGGTTTTTCAACAACCGAATCCATTTCCCTTTTCAATTTACGAAAATGTGATTTATGGGTTAAAATTAAAAGGAGTCACCGACAAAGCGATTCTTGATAAAACAGTGGAAGAAAGCCTGAAAGCAGCGTCTGTCTGGGAAGATGTCAAAGATAAGCTTCACCAAAGTGCGCTATCTTTATCCGGTGGACAACAGCAGCGGGTATGTATCGCTCGGGTATTGGCTGTCGATCCAGAAATCATTTTGCTGGATGAACCAACCAGTGCGTTAGACCCAATTTCATCTGGGAAAATCGAGAATACCCTTTTGGCACTGAAAGAACGCTATACCATGATCATCGTGACTCACAACATGTCACAAGCTTCAAGAATCTCAGATAAAACCGCGTTCTTTTTGGACGGCAACTTGATCGAGTTCAATGACACGAAAAAAGTGTTCCTAAGTCCAAGCAAAAAAGAAACAGAAGATTATATCTCAGGAAGATTTGGTTAGGAGGAAAAGGGATGTTGCGTACACAGTTTGAAGAAGAATTATTAAATCTACACAATCAATTTTATGAGATGGGTATGCTAGTCAGCAGTGCGATCCACAAATCCGTACGAGCATATGTTAGACATGATAAAGCAATTGCTCAAGAAGTGATCGAAAATGATTTGGCGATCAACAATATGGAAGTTCGTTTGGAGAAAAAGAGCTTTGAAATGATTGCTTTGCAACAACCAGTAACCACCGATCTACGAATGATCATTACTGTAATGAAAGCCAGCTCTGACTTGGAACGAATGGGAGACCATGCAGTATCGATCGCGAAGTCAACGATTCGGGTCAAAGGTGAAACACGGATCGCCGAAATCGAAAAAGAAATTTCTGATATGTCGGATTATGTCAAGAAAATGGTCGATAATGTTTTAGTTGCCTATGTAAAAACCGACCAAGAAGATGCCCGTATGATCGCCCAAATGGATGATCGGGTCAATGAGTATTACAAAGATATCTATTACAAAACGATCGAGAGTATGAAAGAAAATCCGGAAACCGTTGTTAGTGGAACCGACTATTTATCTGTTGCTCAGTACCTAGAACGTATCGGTGACTACGTAACGAATATTTGTGAATGGATCGTGTATCTTGCTACTGGGAAAATCAGTGAATTGAATACCAACCGTACGGAAATGATCTAAGAAACCAGCTTAGATTCTTGATCACTTATCTCTTTTATTAGAGATGGGACGGACCGTCGAAAGAAGTTGACCTTCGGGAAACAACTTCTCTCGGCGGTCTTTTTGATGTGAAGCAAGTGCTACGGATGATTATGATTCATTGAAAAGGATCGTTAGTTTTTTACTAAGAGTTACAGAAGTAAGCATGCTTTTGACCTTCCATGCATTGAAAAGTCGATTATTGATTGAGTAGCGGCCAACAGCGGAAAAAACTGTTGTGAATGACCTCGAAAATCCTTCACAGTAGCAGTTTTATTCCTCAGAGTTGTTACTAGCTGAAACTTTTGTTTCCAATGGTTTTTCGTGGTACTGTTAAGATAAGGAAGATCGTTTTCTGCCTAAAGTAATCAAGAAGAAGTGCCGGTTCTGCTTGCCAATCTGCAGATTGAGAAAAACTTGGTACTTAAGACCTATGACACTTTCGCAAAAACAAGGCATAATAGGTTCGTAAGCTAAACTTGCAATCACACATTTGCTGAAGGAGGCAATTTCCATGAACGAAAGAGAACGTATATTGGATCTAGTAAAAAAAGGTGTGCTTTCTACAGAAGAAGCCTTAGATTTACTAGAAGGTATGGCAAAAGCCAAAGACGAAAAACAAATTAACAAAGCTGCTGCTGAGGTAACCGCGGATAAGAATGCGACAAGCCCATTTGATGATACTGAAAATAACGATGAGATGTTCACGTTTGACGGCGAAGAAAAGCTTCGTCAAAACGAAGCGCAAGACAAAGAAAATCTTGAAAAGATTCTCGATGGCTTAGCAACAGAAGCCAACCAAGCATCTGCTGAGTTGGACGAAATCAATGCTGAAATTCTTGGTGTCAAAGAAGAATTAAAAGAAGCACAAGAAACACTGATGCAATTGAACACCAAAGAAGAATTGGATCAATTGTCAGAAGATGAATTGGCAACACGTCATGAAACAGAAGCGACCATTACTGGCTTAGAAGAAACCTTAGATGGTTTAACCGAAGAAAAAGCAGAATTGGAAGCTAAACTAAAAAATATTCGTAAAGACCAATGGTCTCAAACGAAAGAGAAAATCTCTCAAAAATTAGATATTCCAGAAGATTGGAAAGAACAAGCGACCGATACTATCAATCAAGTAAGTGAAAAAATGGTCGATGCCAGCACACACTTCGGACATTTCTTGAAGAAAACGGTTCGGGCAGTGACAGAGTCAGTCAATGACAACATGGAATGGAAAGACATCAACTTAAAAGTTCCCGGTGTTGCAGCGACAAAATTTGAGCATACATTCAGCTATGACGAAACGGCAGCGACATTGATCGATGTGAAATTAGCAAACGGCAATGTTTCCTTCCAATTATGGGATGAACCAGGTGTCAAAGTAGATGCCAAAATCAAACTATATGGTAAAATGGATGCGGCGGAGCCTTTCGATGCTTTTGAAGCAAGAAGCCAAATCAATGTTGATGATGAACGCATCTCTTTCCAAATTCCCAACAAACGCATTCGTGCCGATCTCGTTTTCTACTTGCCAAAACGTACCTATGATCATGTGGCAGTAAAACTATTGAACGGCAATGTTACATTCAATGAATTAGATGCGAAAGATGTTTATACAAAGTCAACAAACGGCAATATCGATTTCCGCAAAGTAAATGCATCGATGTTAGAGATTGAAGGCGTGAATGGAACGATCACTGTTCAAGATGGTGAGATTTTAGATGCCATCATCGAAACGGTGAACGGAGACGTTACGTTGACAGCAACGCCACAAAATACCGGCATTTCTTTAGTTAACGGTAATATCCGCGTGACCTATAAAGAAGAAACGGTCCAAAAATTAAACGCCAGTTCTGTAAATGGGAATGTCAAAGTAGCATTACCTGCAGGGATCGGTTTCGAAGGGATCGCCAAAACAAGTTTAGGTAGCATCAACAATCGTTTAAGCGAGATGGAAGTTGTGCGTGAGAAAAAAGAACGCCTAAACCAACTATTGCAATTCCGTCGAGTTGCCGATAAAGTCGCTCAAATCGATCTATCCACAACAACAGGAAATGTCTTTATCAAAGATACAGACAAATAAGAATCGCTGGGTTTACACTCATTAAAGAAAAGAAGGAAGGTGTAGATAAATGAACAAAAAATTAACAAAATCAGCCAATAACGTTGTCATTACAGGTACTCTAGGGGGTCTGGCAGAATACTTGCGAATCGATCCAACTATCGTTCGCGTGATCTATGTCTTTCTATCTTTAGTGACTGCTGGGTTCCCTGGAATCACTTTATATATCATCATGGCGGTCTTGATTCCTTCAGGACGCAAGAGCACCTCAGGATATGGCCACGACAATCACTACTACAAACAAAACAAATACAATGAAGCAAATCGTCCCCGTAAAGAAGCGGAAAAGGTGGAGGATGAGGACTGGAGTGACTTCTAGTGTCTTATTTTCAACGGCTTATCATGAATACACTGACGTTTGTCGCATTGGCAGTTCTATTACCAAATATGATCCACGTTCAAAGCATTATGACTGCAGTGATCGCCAGTTTCGTACTGTCGATCCTGAATGCTTTGATTAAACCAATTCTGATCGTCATTTCATTTCCATTGACTTTACTGACGCTTGGTTTTTTCACCTTTGTGATTAATGCACTCATGCTGAATTTGACTTCGTATTTTGTTGGGTCAGCCAACTTCGGCTTCTCCTCGTTTGGAGCTGCGCTCTTAGTGGCGTTGATCATGTCAGTAATCAATATGATCGTGACCGAACACCATATCGAAAAATATTCACGTTAAAAAGACGTTTCACGTTTTCTCCACTAACTATGAAGCTAGTGGAGAAACGGAAACGTCTTTTTTTAGTTTAACTGTTCTTCTTTGATGGCTGCCAGGTACGTATCTACTGCCTGTAACGTTTCATCAAGTGCACCTTTTTCAAAAGGTGATCGCAAATGAGCAAGAGCCAGGATCTCAAGAAATGTTTTCGTGCCGCCGACTTCGCAGATGGCCAAATAATCTTGCCAAGCGGTTTCGTCTTTTGCCACGATGAATCGATACCAAAATTGGAATGCACACACTTGCGCCAATGTATAATCGATATAATAGAAAGGTGATTCAAAAATATGCCCTTGTCTAAACCAATACAAGCCACGATCAAGGTCTGGATATTCTGAATAATCCCGCTCAGGACAATATTGGCGTTCTAATTCCCGCCAACGGGCTTTGCGCTGCGCGGGTGACCATTCGGGATGCTCATAAACGTCCTGTTGGAAGTGATCCACTAAAACGCCATAAGGCAGAAATTGCAGGCTACTAGCAAGATGCGCGAATTTGTATTTTTCTGTTTCTTCTTCGAAAAAGGCATCCATCCATGGCCAGGCGATAAATTCCATCGACATTGAATGGATCTCGCAAGACTCATAATTTGGAAACAAAATTTCCGGTTCTTTGATCCAACGAGAGCGAAAGGCTTGAAAGGCATGGCCAGCTTCGTGGGTCAAAACATCGACATCACCAGAAGTACCGTTAAAGTTGGCAAAGATAAATGGCGATTGATAGTCTTGGATAAACGTACAGTAGCCGCCAGATTGTTTGCCTTTTTTGCTTAGTAGATCAAGTAGGTCATGCTCGACCATAAAATCAAAAAATTCGCCAGTTTCAGGGGATAGTTCCTGATACATCACACGGGCTTTTTCTACTAGTTCTTCAGGAGTTCCTTTAGGCTCTGCGTTACCACTAGGATAAACAAGCGGCAGGTCGGTAAAGGTTGCCTGAGTCAATTGGTTACGCTGCGCCTGTCTTTGGTACAGTTTTTGGGTAATTGGGACGACTTTTTCTAAAATTTCCCGACGATAGGTCTCGATCATTGAACGATCATAGTCCCAACGATTCATTTGGGTATCCGCAAAGGCAACATAATTTTCAAAGCCGAGCTTGTGGGCGATCTCGGTACGAACCTTGACCATCTCGTCATAAATTTGATCAAAACGGTCTTCATTTTCCGTGAAGAAAGCCGTTTGTTTTTCAAACGCTTCTTTTCGAACACCGCGATCTTTGTTTTCGGTAAATGGTCGCAGTTGTGCGAGGGTATAGGTTTCTCCTTGGAAGTCGATTTGGGCAGAAGCGACCAATTTGCTGTAATCGGAAGCCAATTGGTTTTCTTTTTGAAACAATTCGATCAAGGCCTCATCAAAAAGCTTCACGCGGCTTTCGGCAAACAAGAAAATTGTTTCTGGATATTCGGCTTTTAATTCATCTAAGACCGGTGAAGCCAGGAGTGCTTGATAGAATTGAAAATCCAGAGCTTCAAAATGAGGCTGGTATTCATTCCAAAAAGTATCTTCTGCTTCATAAAAGGCATCGTTGGTATCGATCGAATAGCGGATCGAAGCCAAGTTCATTGCAGTATCGATCGTTCCTCTTAGTTCGTTCAAAGCATCAAGTGCTTGCTTCGCCTCCGAGAAGGTATCGGCTGAATGAAGGTTTGCTAAGGCTTTTTTGAATGTTTCTTGATAGACTGGAAAATCAGGGCGTTGATACGTGTATGCTGAAAATTTCATTAAAAATCCCTCCTTAGTAAAATAATAACACAAACGAAAAAGAATGAGGACTTCTATTGGCGAAGGTAGTAACTTTACTGATAGAATGATAAAATAGAACCAGAGTGTCGTTTACAAGAAGCAGCGGCAAGAATCATTGAGAAAAGAGGGAAAACCTATGGCAGAAACCGTCAAAGTCAGCGAGCTGGCGGAGGCTTTAAATTTAGAGATAGTGGAAGGAACTGAAAACAGTTTAGAAAGAGAAATCATTACCGGCGATATTTCCCGACCTGGTTTGGAATTGACGGGTTATTTTAATTACTATTCCCATGATCGTCTGCAATTATTCGGCAGCAAAGAGATCACCTTTGCGGAACGAATGATGCCAGAAGAACGCTTGATGGTGATGCGCAAAATGTGTGCCGATGATACACCTGGATTTATCGTTTCTCGCGGCTTGGAAGTACCAGCGGAAATGATTCAAGCTTGCAAAGAACATGAGATCACGATTCTACGTTCGCCCATCTCAACGTCACGTCTGCAAGGAGAGCTTTCTAGTTTTCTCGATGGGCGTTTAGCAACAAGAACCAGTGTTCATGGGGTATTAGTGGATGTCTATGGCTTAGGCGTTTTGATCCAAGGCGATAGCGGAATTGGGAAAAGCGAAACAGCATTAGAGTTGATCAAACGTGGGCATCGGTTGATTGCTGATGATCGGGTGGATGTGTATAAGCAAGATGAATTGACTTTGGTGGGGGAACCGCCGAAAATCTTGCAACACTTGATCGAGATCCGCGGAATCGGGATCATCGATGTCATGAATCTTTTTGGTGCCAGTGCCGTACGAGGATATATGCAGGTTCAAGTAGCGGTGTATTTAGAAGCTTGGGCGAAAGACAAAAAGTATGATCGACTAGGAACCGATGATACGACGGTTGAAATTGGTGGCGTCGATGTACCACAAATCAAAATCCCGGTAAAAACGGGTCGAAATGTTGCGATTATTATCGAAGTTGCTGCCATGAATTTCCGAGCGAAAACGATGGGCTACGATGCAACGAAGACCTTTGAAAATCGATTGACGCAATTGATCGAAGAAAATTCTGGAAACTAGAGAGGATAAGATAGATGTTAGGTTTAGTAAATCGAGTCGCATTTGAACTATTTGGTTTGCCGATTTATTGGTATGCGATCATTATCGTATCAGGCGTGATCATTGCTATGTGGTTAAGTACGAGAGAAGCGGTTCGTGTCGGGCTCAAGCCAGATGATGTGACTGATTTTATGTTGATTGGATTGCCAGTATCGATCATTGGTGCGCGGCTTTATTATATTCTATTTGACTTGCAATACTACATTGATGACCCAAGTCAAATTTTCAATATTCGCTCTGGTGGGATCGCCATCTACGGCGCTCTGATCGCCGGGGGGATCTGGCTGTACTTTTTCTGCCAACGAAATTTTATTTCTCCCTGGACCTTCTTAGACATCGCCGCACCAAGTGTTTTATTGGCACAAGGAATCGGGCGTTGGGGCAACTTTATGAACCATGAAGCATTTGGAGCTGAAGTCAGCCGCTCCTTCTTAGAAAGTTTGTATATACCGAAATTTATTATCGATAATATGTATATCGATGAAGCGTATCGGCAGCCGACCTTTCTTTATGAATCGGTTTGGAACGTGATTGGATTTATCGTTTTGATCTTCTTGCGTAAGAAAACTGGGTTATTAAAAGAAGGCGAAGTCTTCTTAAGCTACTTGATTTGGTATGGATTCGGACGCTTCTTTATTGAAGGAATGCGCACCGATAGTTTATACTTATTTGGGGATATCCGTGTGTCACAAGCACTTTCCGCATTATTGTTCTTCGGAGCGATCGGACTATTGATCTGGCGCCGGAAAAACCAAACCTTAAAAGACTACAACCGTAGCTTTGGCAAAAACCAAACGATTATCTAAACAGTTATTTTATTGAAATTATGGTAAAATGATAAAGTGCATGAATTTGCGAAAAGGATAGAGGAGGTTTCCATAGTGAAACAGAAAATCGCCGTATTAGGTCCCGGATCATGGGGGACTGCTTTGGCACAAGTCTTGTCCGAAAATGGACATGAAGTGACTATTTGGGGGAACAATCCCGCCCAAATCGATGAAATCAATACGTATCATACCAATCGGCATTATTTGCCTGATTTGAAATTACCTGAAAATATCTTAGGCTGCAAAAATCTAGAAGAGGCGATCCAAGGAGCAGATGCTGTCTTGTTTGTGGTACCAACCAAAGCGATTCGTGCCGTGGCACAAGAGTTCGCTGAAAAGACAACCGGCAAACCAGTTATCATCCATGCCTCAAAAGGATTAGAACAAGGCAGCCATAAACGAATCTCAGAAGTACTTGCTGAAGAGATCCCAGCTGATAAACGCCAAGAAATCGTTGTCCTGTCAGGACCATCACATGCTGAAGAAGTCGCTGTCCATGATATCACCACGATCACGGCAGCTTCAGAAAATGAAACGGCTGCTAAATATGTACAAGAGCTGTTTATGAATGATTACTTTAGAATCTATACCAATAACGATGTGATCGGTGTCGAAACTGGTGCCGCTTTGAAAAACATCATCGCTATTGGTGCCGGTGCGATTGCTGGACTGGGCTTTGGGGATGATGCGAAGGCTGCGATCATGACCCGGGGGTTAGCAGAAATCAGTCGTCTTGGTGTGGCAATGGGTGCCAATCCTTTAACCTTTATCGGATTGAGTGGGGTTGGCGATTTGATTGTTACGTGTACCAGTGTCCACTCGCGGAATTGGCGTGCCGGAAATCTATTAGGAAAAGGCCATAGCTTAGATGAAGTGTTAGACAATATGGGGATGATCGTTGAAGGAGTTTCAACCACTAAAGCTGCTCGCGAATTAGCAGAAGCTTTGTCGGTGGAAATGCCAATCACAGAAACGATTTATTCGGTCTTGTATGAAGGCAAAGACATCAAGCAAGCAGCGAAAGATATTATGCTGCGAGACGGCAAAGAAGAAAACGAATTTACGGTAGATCAATCATTATGATTAAAGGAGCGAGTCACATGAATGTCAAAAAAGCAGTTATCCCAGCAGCCGGTCTAGGTACCCGATTTTTACCAGCTACAAAGGCAATGGCAAAGGAAATGTTGCCGATCGTTGACAAACCAACGATCCAGTTTATCGTGGAAGAAGCTTTACAATCAGGAATCGAAGATATTTTGATCGTAACAGGGAAAGCAAAGCGTCCGATCGAAGACCATTTCGATGCCAATTTAGAATTAGAGATGAATCTAAAAGAAAAAGGCAAGACAGAGCTTTTAAAATTAGTGGAAGAAACAACGGACGTAAATCTTCATTTCATTCGTCAGTCCCATCCGAAAGGACTAGGTCATGCGGTTTTACAAGCCCGTGCGTTTGTTGGCAACGAACCATTTGTGGTCATGCTAGGTGATGACTTGATGGAAGATCAAGTACCATTGACCAAACAGCTGATCGATAATTATGAAAAAACGCATGCCTCAACGATCGCTGTTATGGATGTTCCTCATGAAGATACATCAAAATACGGAATCATTGATCCTGGTATGGAAGTTGAAAAAGGCTTGTTCAATGTCAAAAACTTTGTTGAAAAACCAGCGCCAGAAAATGCGCCAAGTGATTTAGCGATTATTGGCCGCTACTTGCTGACCCCTGAAATTTTTGATATTTTAGCCAATCAAGAACCAGGTGCTGGCGGCGAGATCCAATTGACGGATGCCATCGACACATTAAACAAAACCCAACGCGTCTTTGCCCATCAATTTACCGGCAAACGTTACGATGTAGGAGACAAATTCGGTTTCTTAAAAACAAGTATTGAATATGGTTTAGTGCACCCTGAAGTCAAAGACAACTTGAAAGAGTATTTGATTGAGTTAGGAAAAGAACTAGCTCCAGCTCAAAAAGAAGTCAAAGAAGCACCGAAAGCGTCAAAAAAATAACACAAACTCCTAAACAAGGCAATTTCTGATGAAATTGCTTTGTTTTTTTATTATTTCCTGTTGAAAGCGGATAATTTTCTTAAAAATGCAGTCTTTTATTTGTAGAAAGTGCAGTGAAATGCTATTCTTAATATAAGTAAATGGGGAAAGGAGCCATTCTATGTCAGGAGGAGAACTAGCTGCATTAATTGCTGCGATCGCATTTGTCGTACTGGTTATTTTCGTCGTTCGTTTGTTGATGCAAGTCAGCAAGACAATGACCAAAGTCGACAAAACGGTTGAAGAGGCAAACACAACCATCCGTGTCATTACCAAAGATGTTGATATTCTTTCAAAAGAGGTTGAAGGTCTATTGGTAAAAACGAATGAGCTTTTACAAGATGTGAACGGAAAAGTCGCAACCATCGATCCTTTGTTCACAGCAGTCGCAGATCTAAGTACCAGTGTTTCAGAATTAAATGTTTCTGGAAAAAATTTAATTACGCGTGTGGGTAGTCTTGGCCGGACGACTGCCAAAGCAACGGTAGCTGGAAAAGTCGGTCAAACAACCATGAAATTTTTCAAAGACAAAAATAACCAAAAATAAAAGGAGGACTTTCAATGAGTAAAAAAGGCGGATTTTTATTAGGAGCAATCATCGGAGGAACAGCGGCAGCAGCAGCAGCACTTTTGTTGGCGCCAGAATCTGGTAAAACATTAAGAAATAAATTAGCAAAACAAGCAGACGATTTATTAGATAAAGCATCTGATTATGGTGATTTAGCCAAAGAAAGAAGTACGGATCTTGTTGATATCGCTAAAGATAAAGCAGCAAAATTAAGCGAGCAAGCATCTGATTTTACCGGTTCTTTAACAGCGAAAGTTGATGACTTAAAAGAAACAGCAGCTGGTTCTTCAGAAGAAACTATTGAAGAGTTAAAGAAACAAGCAGGGGATCTATCAGAACGCTTCAAAAAATCAGCGAGCGATGTAAAAGAAACATCCAAAGATGCCAAAGAAGATGCAGATGATACAGTCCAAGATATCATCATTGATGCAAAATCTTCAGCAGCAGATATGAAAAAAACTGTCAAAGAAGGGGCAGAAGAAGCGAAACCTGTTGTCGAAGAAGCAAAAAAAGATGGTCAAGCAGCCGCAGCTGATTTGAAAAAAGAAGCTGGAAAAGCAGCAGATGATGCCAAAAAAACAGCGAAAGCAGAAACAAAAGCAGCCAAAGCTGACTTGGAAGATGCGAAAGAAGAATTAAAAGACACATTAGAAAAAAACAACCCAGAAGCATAAGTAAGGATAAAACTTGATTGCTTTAAAAGATAAAAACGTTCGCCAGTTAAATCGGCGAACGTTTTTTTGTGATTTCAGTAGTTATTCGTTTGATGCTTGGGCGATTTCCCAATCGCAAAGTTGATAGAGCCAATCCTGCAGTTGACTGAATGAAAAACCAATTTCCTCAGCGAGCGCCACATTGATCGAATAAGCAGGTGTACCATTGTAAGGGCCTTGATCGCCTGTTTCTGAAAAGAGCGGGGAAAGACCGGTTTTTGTCGATACGTATTGCAGTACTTCTTCTAAAGAGATCGTACCTTTTGACGCACCATTGATGGGTCCGGTGAATGAGCTAGTACCTAGAAACGCTAAAAATTTACCAGCTTCTTGGGCATCCACAAAGCCCATTTGATGCGTTAGATTATCGACAGCCATTGGCTTTTGCTTTATCAGATGGTCAATGTAAAAGGTAAAACGTTTTGTGTAATCATCTGCACCAATCACATAAGGAAAGCGGACAAAAACGGACGGGATCTGACTGTATTTTTGGGTCAGAATTTCTTCCACGGTTCGCTTGCCTTGTGCATAATTGACCTCCTCAGAGCTGACCAGTCTGAAGGGTTCTTTAGCAGGATCAAAATCCGCTTCAATCAAATCGAAGTGTAATTCATGGTAGGCAGACATTGAGCTAGTAACGATGTAGCGTTTCGGTGTGACATGACGCAGTAGGATCTCAATGTCGTTGGAAGTATAAGCAATATTGTCGTAAATGACATCATAGGTTTCTTTTGTTAATGCCGTTTTGATACTTTCTTCCTCCGTACGGTCGAAGATGATTCTGTTGACTTGATCGCCAAAGGAATCGTTCGTCTTTCCTCTGGTAGCAATCGTGACATCACAGCCTTGATCTACTAAAGATTGGACCAAATATTTACCGAAAAAACGCGTGCCGCCTAAAACCAACACTTTTTTACTCATAAGAACACTCCTTTTCATGTAATTTCAACATGTTGCGCCGTTACATTAGAAAATCAAGATAAAACCAGCAATTCTTTTGCTGTTTTGGTAAAAGGTACACAGCCATTTGCAGTGACATACACACAGTCTTCAATGCGGACACCGACCTGATCTGGTAAATAAATGCCCGGTTCGATAGAGAAGCACATGCCTTCTTCGATCACTAAATCATTGCCAGTGATCAAAGAGGGGAACTCATGAACCGTGGTCCCGATGCCGTGTCCTAGACGATGGTTGAAGTAGTCGCCGTAGCCATAGCCAGTAATCACATCACGAGCAATCTTGTCTAATTCTCCAGCGGTGATCCCAGGTTTGACCGCTGCTTGCGCTGCTAGTTCTGCTTCAAGAACGATGTCATAAATTTTTCTTTGTAATGCAGTCGGTTCTTTATAGGCAACCGTTCTGGTTGCATCACTGCAATATCCTTTCCAAACGACCCCAAGGTCAAACAAGACAAGTTCATTGGCAGTCACTTTGCGCTCACCAGGTACGCCATGAGGACTTGCTGCATTGGCACCAGCTAATACGGTCGTATCGAAGGACATATGGGAAACCCCACGTTTTTTCAACTCGTACTCAATTTCTGCCACGATTGCCATTTCGCTGACGCCTTCTTTGATGGCAGCAAACCCAATCTCAAAAGCAACATCTGCCCAGTTGCCAGCTTCTAGCAAGGTGTCAATCTCAGCCGCCGTTTTGGTTAACTGCATTTTTTGAATGATCGGGGTCACATCTAAAGAAAAATCGGTCTGTGGCAAAAAGCGTTTCAATGCTTCATAACGCTCGACGGAAAGATCATTCTTTTCTAACGCCAAGGAAGAGACTTGGTAACGAGAGGTCAATTCCTGACAGATTTTCGCCCAAGGGTCTTCACTATCGAGATAGCCGATAATGTCAAAGGGCCAACCACTATTTTTTGCTTCTTCTACTTCCAGAGCTGGTGTAAAAAGAAAGGGATCTTTTCCAGGAGCGACAAACAGAGCAAGGACCCGCTCATGAGGCTCACTTTTAAAACCGGAAAAATAAGCGATGGTTGCTGGATTAGAAATATAAGCAACATCGGCGCCATTGGTTTTCAACCAGCCATTTAACTCATTGATTTTTTTCTCATTCATTTGAAAAAACCTTCTTTCAAGTATTCTTTTTCTATTTTATCATGCTTTGGAAGAGAATAGGGGCGGGGAAAGTAGGAAATTGCTAAGTTTTCATGAAAACAAAATTAAAACGGTTGCAAATCCGGAAAAAATTTGCTATTCTAACAAAGAAATGTAAATAAGATTTTCTGAAAATAGAATAAGGGAGATATATCATGGAAAAACAAACAATTACGATTTATGATGTTGCACGGGAAGCGAATGTATCGATGGCAACTGTTTCACGGGTAGTCAACGGAAATCCAAATGTAAAACCAGCAACTCGTAAGAAAGTGCTGGAAGTGATCGACCGCTTGGATTATCGGCCAAACGCAGTTGCTCGAGGGTTAGCAAGTAAAAAGACCACAACTGTAGGTGTCATCATTCCTGATGTCAGCAATATGTTCTTTTCATCACTTGCTCGTGGGATCGATGATGTAGCGACCATGTATAAATACAATATCATCTTAGCCAACTCTGATGGCGATACGATGAAAGAAGTCAACGTTCTGAACAACTTGTTAGCAAAACAAGTGGACGGCGTTATCTTCATGGGTCATCGCATCACGGATGAAATTCGCGGGGAATTCTCTCGCTCAAAAACACCAGTCGTTTTAGCTGGTTCGATCGATCCTGATGAACAAGTAGGAAGTGTCAATATCGATTACACAGCAGCTGCCAAAGATGCTGTTTCATTATTGGCGAAAAACAATCAAAAAATCGCTTTTGTTAGCGGTGCTTTGATCGATCCAATCAATGGCCAAAACCGCTTGAAAGGCTACAAAGAAGCCTTGAAAGAAAACAACCTTGACTATTCTGAAGGGTTGATCTTTGAATCACCATACAGCTTTAAAGAAGGCTTAGCATTAGTTGATCGCATCATCAACAGTGGTGCAACAGCAGCTTATGTCACAGACGATGAGTTAGCGATCGGTGTCTTAGATGGTTTGTTAGACAAAGGTGTTAAAGTTCCTGAAGATTTCGAGATCATCACCAGCAACAATTCATTATTGGCTGAAGCCGCTCGTCCACGCTTATCAAGTGTTACCCAACCATTGTATGATATGGGTGCCGTTGCGATGCGTCTATTGACAAAAATGATGAACAAAGAAGATGTAGAACAAAAAACGATCATCTTGCCTTACGGTATTTCAGAAAAAAGCTCTACGAAATAAGCAGCGATTCACGGAACCTTTACAAGTGGAACAACACTACGTTGTTCCGCTTTTTACTTTTACGATCGTTCGTGTGGGTAGAAAATCTACGGATTTTTTACCCACACTTTTTTTGCATAAAAAAACTGATCAGCACAAGGCTGATCAGTCATCATTATTCGTTGTATTTGCTTGGTCATTGTCTTGTTCATCGTCATCATCATCATTTGCTGTAGGCGTGGCATTGTTTGAAGTATTATTAGACGATGTATTTGAAGAGCGATTGGTTGAACGGCTAGACGATGCTTTTTTCCAATAGTCAGCGTAATTAGCGTCCGAACCGCCGATCCCAAACTTAAAGTCGACCGTATCCGGTCCGCCAGTGGCCCAATATGAGTTGACGGTATCGCTTGGATTCGTGTAGGTTCGATTATCGACCCGCACGGTGCCTCCTGGTTGGGTCCCTGTAAATTTGGAAACTTTGACTTTTTTCACGTCATTTGAAAGCTCAAACTTCTGATCCACACCAAAAACTTCTTGATTTGTTTGATAGATCCGATTGATTAAGTAAGCCATGTAATTGGCTGTCCGAGTTCCTGCAGCACTATCAGTAGCTTTGTTGTCATCCCGTCCTGACCAGCTGCTGATAGTGATCGATGGGGTGGAAACGACTAGCCAAGAGTCTGACCAGTTATTGGTGGAACCAGTTTTACCGACCCAATCGGCATTCCCGAGATTCCAATCTAATCCACTGATAACTGTTTTGAAGGTACTGGTTTTTTGCTCATCGATGACACTGCGCATCATGTCGGTCATGATAGAAGCCGTCGCTTCAGAAAAGACCTGTACTGGTTTGGCTTCATGCTGATAAAGCACTTCGCCTTCATTGTCTTTGATGGATTCGATGATGTAGCCTTGCTGATAGACACCATTATTAGCAAATGTTTGGAAGCCATTCGTTTGATTCAACACTGTGACATCCGTAACCCCTAATGGCGCTGATTCATATGCCCAGCTATTATCTTCCGGATAGCCCATTTTGCTTAAATAATTTGTGTAGGCGTAAAAATGATCGCCTTCTTTTTCCCAAAGATCTTGGAAAATATTTGTCGCTGCGATATTACTGGAAACTTCTAGTGATTCGCGAATCGACATGAAGGTATTGGTTCCGCGGTTTGTGGCATTGACGATTGACTCACCAGCATTTTCTCCCGTCCGCCATTTTGCGGCATAGTCAGAAACCATCGATTCTGAGCCCATCAAACCACTTTCGATGGCCGGACCATAAACCAGCATTGGTTTGATACTTGATCCTGCTTGACGTTTGGCATCAAAGGCATGATTGAATTGATTTTCAGCATAGTTACGACCACCAATAAAGCCTAAGACTTTCCCAGTGGCATTATCCATCATAACATTGCCGACTTCGATGGTGGCGTCGCCCCAATTGTCTAACATAGAGCCGTATTTATCAACGGCATCTTGCATCGCATTATAAATGTCTTTATCGATCGTTGATGTGACGGTATAGCCACCATTAACGAGTTTTTGTTGCGCCAATTCGAAGTATTTTTGATAGGTTTCGTCTTTGGCATATTCTTCATCACTGACATCATCTTCATCTGCCAGTTGTTTGGCAATAATATCTTTTGCTTCATTTAAAACAGTATAATAGAGGAAGCTTTGATCCGTTTGTTCGATAGCTTCTTGCTTTTTGAAGTCTTGTTTTAAGTCATAATTAAGTGCTTCTTCGTATTCTTCTTTCGTAATATCGTGGTTGCGATACATACTGAAGAGGACAAAGTCTTTCCGTTCTAAGCCCGCAGTCAGGTTCTCCTTTATCTCACCCGTATTAGTATAAGGGCTGTAGACGATCGGACTTTGGGGCAGTCCTGCAATGAAGGCTGCTTGTGGTAAAGTTAGGTCAGCTGCATTAACGCCGAAAATTCCTTGCGCCGCTTCTTGCACACCTGCGATATTTTGCCCTTTATTGTTCCGACCAAAAGGAGAGATGTTTAGATACATAGTGACGATCTCGTCTTTATCAAAAAACTTCTCTACTTCCATGGCTAATAGGATCTCGTTGGCTTTGCGTTTGAAGGTCGTTTCACTGGAAAGGATTTGTTGTTTTACCAGCTGTTGGGTCAAAGTGGAACCCCCGCTGCCGCCAAAACCTGTCGCTTCAGA
Organism: Enterococcus sp. OL5; assembly: GCF_006491895.1. Classification (NCBI taxonomy): domain Bacteria; kingdom Bacillati; phylum Bacillota; class Bacilli; order Lactobacillales; family Enterococcaceae; genus Enterococcus; species Enterococcus sp. OL5. Next base: position 227,499 of record NZ_VHIL01000001.1, on the reverse strand, counting down.
TAATAATGCTCGCACGACCGCTTTTGGTACGACGCCATTGTGAATATTAAAATATTCGTCTTCGGTTGCGATGATTGCTTTTTTCAAGTAGTCCGAAATTTGATCGGAATTAACCGACGTTCGCATCAGGTCTGAGCGAATCGTTGCGATTTTACTGCCATCTGAGTATGCGAGTTGAGAAGTCTCTGTGATGTCGGTCAGTTCTTTCTGCAACTCTTCTTTAGAAGGAGCTGCGGTATCTTCCACAAGAAAAGCAAAGTAGCCGGCACCGATCCCTAAGGCTAAAGAGCCGCCAAGCACCAGCAAAGAAATAGCGACTAAGAATAAGGCATGTAAAACCCTTAGACTGATGTTGAAATAGAACCAGCCTCTATTTTTGTTTTCTGTATTCTTTTGTTTTTTCGTTTTCTGGGACAAAAAGAGTCACCTCAATAAATTAGAATAGATTCCGTGTAATTATAGCAAAAAACAAGACGCTTGGGTAGCACCCTATCCGTTATCTCAAGAAGAGGATCAGGAAATTCCTTTTCACGGTTGGATTCGATCAGTGAAAACAAAGGAAAACGAAAGGATTTGCCTAAAAGTTTCTTTTTTGGTAAAGGACTTTGAGAGAAAGACTTTTCATTACCCTCTTTTTCAGTTAAGATGAACAATGAAGCAATTATTAGGAGGAGAAAGAATGAGTACAGACTTTTTTGAAGAACTAAAGCAACGCGGATTAGTTCATCAGACCACAGACGAAGCAGCCTTGACCAAACAATTAAATGAAGAGTCTGTGAAACTATATATCGGCTTTGATCCTACCGCAGATAGCCTGCATATTGGTCATTTATTGCCTATTTTGATGTTGCGCCGTTTCCAACAAAACGGACATGTGCCGATCGCATTAGTTGGTGGCGGTACAGGAATGATCGGTGACCCATCCTTTAAAGATCAAGAACGTCAATTAAACACATTAGATACCGTTTTGGAATGGTCACAAAGTATCAAGAGCCAATTATCTCGCTTTATTGATTTTGATGACCAAGAAAATCCTGCCATCATTGCCAATAACTATGAATGGTTAGGGGAATTGAAACTGATCGATTTCTTACGGGACACTGGGAAAAACTTTACCATCAACTACATGATGAGCAAAGAAAGTGTCAAACGTCGGATCGAAACAGGAATTTCCTACACCGAATTTGCATACCAGCTTTTACAAGCCTATGACTTTTTGAACCTTTACGACAACCACGGTTGCTTGTTGCAATTAGGCGGTAGCGATCAATGGGGGAATATCACCTCTGGAATCGAATTATTGCGTCGTGAACGGGAAGTCCAAGGGTTTGGGTTGACTATGCCATTGATCACAAAAGCAGACGGAACCAAATTTGGGAAAACAGAAGGCAATGCCGTTTGGCTGGATGCTAAGAAAACGACACCTTACGAGTTCTACCAATTCTGGATTAATACCGATGATCGTGATGCAGTTAAATTCTTGAAATATTTCACCTTCTTATCATTAGAAGAGATCGCTGCGATCGAAGCAGAATTTAACGCTGCACCAGAATCTCGAGCAGCGCAAAAAGCTTTGGCAAAAGAAGTCACTACTTTGGTTCATGGGGCAGAGGCTTATGAACAAGCCGTACGCATCTCAGCAAGTTTATTCAGTGGCAACATCAAAGAGTTGAACGCTGAAGAGATCGAACAAGGCTTTAAAGGGGTTCCTAGCCACCAGGTAACAACTGATGATTCTTTGAACATCATTGAAGTATTGACAACTGCTAAAATCGAACCATCAAAACGTCAAGCAAGAGAAGACGTACAAAATGGGGCCATCTACATCAATGGGGAACGCGTCCAAGACCTAACGTACGAGATCCAAGCAAGTGATCGGATCGGTGGGAAATACGTCGTGATTCGTCGTGGCAAGAAAAAATATTTCTTACTAACATTTTAATCGCAAAAAGCGAACCGCCCTGTTGGTTCGCTTTTTTCAAATTTTTGTAGAGGAAGGGTTTTTGTTGGAATGGGAAACATAGTGTTGAATGCCGCCGGCTTATTTGCCATGATTTTCTTAGGATATTTTCTTAAGCAATGGAAAGTCCTTTCGAAAGCCGATGGCTCGATCTTATCCAAAATTATTTTGAATGTAACGTTACCGGCGGCAATCATTTTGAATTTAGCTGCAATGCAAGTACAAGTCAGTGCCCTTAGTTTGATTGTGATCGCGTTGATCATTACGATCGTCCAAATCCTCTTCGCATTTTTCTTGACCAAAAACGAATCAAGTACCTTGCAGCAGTTTGCGATGTACTGCGGGTCAGGCTTTAATATCGGCAATTTTGCGATTCCTTTTGCCCAAAGCTTTTATCCTTTAGGGATTCCGCTGATTTCGCTGTTTGATATGGGAAACAGTATCATGTTGGCAGGGGGAACGACGATTTTTATCGAATTCTTGATTGGAAAGCGGACGACATTTGAACCAGGGAAAATCTTTTTGAATCTCCTGCGCTCGCCAACATTTACCATTTATCTAGTGATGCTGATTATCCGCAGTGCGGATTGGAGGATCCCTGAGGCGGCATTAGCGCTTGTCCAACCAATCGGGATCGCAAATACGTTTTTGTCCATGTTTATGATTGGCTTATTTTTGGATTTCCGCTTACCGAAGCACACTACGCCAACGGTAATCAAAATTTTAAGCTTGCGCTACGGACTGGCCTTCGTGCTGTTTGCGGCTTTCTATGTTTTACCAATCCCAGTTTTATTAAAGCCAGTTCTTTGTTTGTTAGTGTTTGCTCCGATTCCCTTGTTCGGTGTCATTAATTCCGTGATTGCTGGGATGGAGGAAGAAGCAGTAGGGTTCGTTTCTTCCATTAGCTTTTTGATAAGTATGCCGCTAATGACGGGTGTCCTAATGTTATTTGGACTCGCTTGATAAAAAAATACGGCAATGAGCAAAATAATCGCTTTACAAGACGCTTTTATCGATAATAGAGAAGACTAGATTTAGGAGGAAAAGAAAAATGTTGATTGGTTCACACGTTTCAATGAGCGGCAAAAAAATGCTTTTAGGAGCAGCAGAAGAGGCGGCTAGCTATCAAGCTACTACGTTTATGATTTATACCGGAGCTCCGCAAAACACGCGGCGCAAACCGATCGAAGAGATGCAGATCGCAGCCGGACAAGATTTTATGACGGAAAAAGGAATTTCGAATATCGTCGTGCATGCTCCTTACATTATTAATTTAGGCAATACCATCAAGCCTGAAAACTTTGGCTTTGCCGTTTCATTTTTACAAGAGGAAATCCAAAGAGCGCAAGCTTTAGGTGCGACTCAAATCACGTTGCATCCCGGTGCCCATGTCGGTGCAGGTCCCGAAGCTGGGATCAAACAGATCATTAAAGGCTTGAACGAGGTCCTTGAAAAAAATCAAACTGCCCAGATCGCATTAGAAACAATGGCAGGTAAAGGCACCGAGATTGGTCGCAGCTTTGAAGAACTGGCAGCAATTATCGATGGCGTTACTTTAAATGAAAAATTATCCGTTACACTAGATACTTGTCACACGAATGATGCCGGCTATAATGTCAAAGAAGACTTTGACGGCGTCTTAAACGAGTTTGACAAAATTATCGGTTTGGATCGTTTGAAAGTCATCCATGTCAACGATTCTAAAAATCCGCAAGGCAGTCATAAAGACCGACATGCCAATATTGGTTTTGGGACGATCGGTTTTGAAGCGTTGAATAAAATCGTTCATCATGAGCAATTAACAGCGTTGCCGAAAATATTGGAAACACCGTATGTCGGGGAAGACAAAAAAAACAAAAAAGCCCCTTATGGCTATGAAATCGCGATGCTGCGGGAAAAGACCTTTGATCCTGAGCTATTGACGAAAATCATGGCGGGTGCTTAAACGGTTCATTTAATAGGAACTATCTTGTTGTGGGAGGAAGAAAATGGACTTTCAGTTGCTGATCAATGCCGCGAAACAAAAACTGGGATTCAGACAGCTCTCTCAATTTGCAGAAGCAGGGAGTGTCGCAGCAGCACTAGCTACTGCAGATGGACAGATCTATACGGGGATCTGTATCGATACCAGCTGTTCCATGGGCTTTTGCGCAGAACAGGCTGCGGCTGCGCAAATGATCACCGATGGGCAGCAGCGGGTGTTACAGATGGTTGCAATCAATTCAGCAGGTGAGCCGATCCCACCTTGTGGTCGTTGCCGTGAATTCATCAGCCAGCTAGATCCTGCCAATCAGAACACGCAAGTGATGATTGCAGCAGGAAAAATCATGACGATAGCAGAGCTGTTGCCTTATGATTGGAAATCATCAAAATAAAAAGAGACTTAGCCCCTTAGACCGCTGTGTTTGAAGGGGCATCTTTGTATTATCAATCCAATAAACGATCAACGTTTTTGGATAAAAAAACTCCTCAACCAGCAATAGCGCTTTGTTGAGGAGTTGATCGATAGCAATGATTAGAATTTTTTCGCAGCTGCTGCTACGCGTTCTAAACCTTCAGCAATGATTTCTGCTGTTTTAGAAGGATCTGCATTGTGGCCTTCGATGATTACTTCTTCTGTGATGTTCATGCCGAACATACCACCGAAAACTTTTTCCATAAAGGTTACAGCATTTTCCATTGCGCTCATTTCACCTGAGTAAACACCACCACGGGCATTCAATAGAACGATTTCTTTGTCTTTCAACAATTGGTTCATTGAACCATCTTCGTTATAAGAGAAAGTAAAGCCTGCTTGGAAGATGTAGTCGATAAAGGTGTGCAAGGCAGCTGGGATCGTTAAGTTCCACATTGGGAAAGCGAAAACGATGGTATCTGCTGCTGCGAATTTGTTCATCACGTCTTGACGGACAGTCATCAATTCTTGTTCTTCTTGGTTTAATTCTTGTTCTTGTGAAAGTTTGCCAAATGCTTCAAATAACGTTTGACCGATATAAGGCATTGGTTGTGCGTACACATCAAAGGTTACAACGTCCACATTGTTGGTATCAAGATTTTCAACGAAGGTATCAAACATTTTTTGCAGATACTCCATCAGGACGGTTATTGGCTTTAACAACTAAAATATTTTTCATTTTTTTCCACCTTTACTTTAAGTAAGTTTTAATCACAAAGTGTAGTATACTATAAAATATTTTTGCTTACAATAAATAAGTGTATTTTTTTTAAAAAAGCTGGGATATTGCAGTATTTTTCACGAGGTTTTGGTAAACTTTAGAGAAACAGGAGGGATTCTATGAAAATATTTGTGGTCGAGGATGACAAATCATTAGTCAAAATGATGGAAAATCAATTATCCCGCTATGCCTATCAAACCTTTGTTCCAGAAAATTTCGCTGCTGTTTTAGATGAATTTTTGTCGATTCAACCAGATTTGGTTTTATTAGATGTCAATCTGCCTTATTATGACGGGTTCTATTGGTGTCAAAAAATCAGAGAACGTTCGCTGGTTCCGATTCTGTTTATCTCGGCGCGCGATGGCAACATGGATCAAGTGATGGCTTTAGAATACGGGGCCGATGATTATCTGGTCAAGCCTTTTTCTTATGACTTGCTGCTAGCTAAAGTGAAGAGCCATATTCGCAGAGTTTATGGGGATTATGCGCAGTCGGATCGTGCGCGAAGCTTGAAAGCTGGCGAATTAATCTATTATCCGGAAGCGTTGAAGATGGTCTATCGTGAAGCCAGTGAATGGCTGACTGTTCGAGAAGGAGAATTATTGACCCTGTTAATGTCAGCACACCCAGAGATGGTCAAACGAGAACGGATCTTAAATCTATTATGGGATGATGAGCGTTTCGTTGATGACAATACACTTTCTGTCAATGTTGGCCGTTTGCGAAAAAAATTGGCGGCAATGGGCATCAATGATCCAATCCAAACGATTCGCGGCAAGGGTTACGCCTTATCGGTAGTAGGTACCGAACAATGAGAGAATACGTCAAGCTTCATATAGCGAGAATTTTGATCACCGTTCTCGCTATTTCACTGTTCGTCTTAGTGATTTGGCTCGATGGGTATCGAAATTATTTAGTCATTGGGTATGGTCTGTTACTATTTTGCTTGTTGCTTTTGTTTGTTTCTTTGGCGGAGTATCTATCCAATGCCGCTTTTTATCACTATCTCAAGAGTGGAAAAGCTGTTCGTGGCAGCAATGGCTCTCTTTCCAAGAAATGGCGTAAGCAGTTCGATGCAAGAGAACAGCAAATGCAAGAGAAACTCACCGAACTGAATCAGCATCATCAAAACCACATCCGTTTTATGAATATATGGGTTCACCAAATGAAAACACCTGTCTCGGTCTTGGCGCTAATGGCTGAAAGTGAGAAAGTCGACAGCTACGATCTTTTGGCTGAGACAGATCGCTTGAAGAGCGGCTTGGCGACCGCCTTGAACTTTGTGCGTTTGGAAGATTTCACGGAGGACTTTGTTATTGAGTCCGTCTCCCTGCTGGAAGTGGTCAAGCACGGGATTGGTGAACAGAAGCGGAATTTTATTCGCAGCGAAGTCTATCCGAAACTGTTGAGTGATGCAGATATCACGGTCACAACAGACAAAAAATGGCTAGGGATCTTGCTGTTTCAACTCATCAGCAACGCCATTAAGTACTCAAAGCCAGAGAGCAAAGTCTGTTTTGAAATTGATCCGTTTTCTAGAAGTTTGACGATCTCCGATGAAGGATGTGGGATTGCGGAAGCGGATCTGCCAAGGGTTTTTCGCCCCTTTTATACAGGTCAGAATGGTCGGCAAACAGGCGAGGCAACTGGAATCGGACTTTACTTAGTCGAAACGATCAGCAAGCAATTGGATATCGATATCGCTTTGGTCTCTAAGGAGAATCTAGGCACGACGGTTACATTAACGTTTCGGACGTAAAGGCTTTCTTACAATTTTGTAAGCTTTCTATCACGAAATCGATAACTGATTGCGCTGCCACCTGCTAAACTGGTAGCAAAGGAGTGAAGATGATGGCTTTACTAGAATTGAAAAATATAACAAAAACCTATGCGGGAGAAGTTTCTGTTGAGGTGTTGCAACAAATCGATCTCAAAGTGCCAGAAGGAGAATTTATCAGCATAATGGGTCCTTCTGGCAGTGGAAAGACTACTATGTTGAATTTGGTAGCAACATTGGATAAACCGACTGCAGGTTCAGTGATCATCAAAGGAGAGCAGCCGCTGGAATTATCTAAGCAAAAACTCGCAGAGTTTCGTCGTCGGCAACTGGGCTTTGTTTTTCAAAACTACAATTTACTTTCACCATTGAGTGTGCTTGAGAATGTTATTTTACCACTGACATTGGATCGGGTGCCGGTTCCTGAGATGAAAGAACGTTCGGAACAGCTATTACGTGAACTTGGGATCTATGAGAAAAAAGACAAACGCATCTATCAGCTTTCCGGTGGGGAGCAGCAGCGGGTTGCGATCGCTAGAGCTTTGATCCATCAGCCGGAATTGCTTTTAGCAGATGAACCGACAGGTAATCTTGATTCAAAGGCAGCACGAGATGTCATGGAAATACTAAGTCAGATGAACAAGCAGCGCAAGGTGACCACCATGATGGTCACCCATGATCCTTATTCCGCCAGCTTTTCTGATCGGGTCGTTTTTATCAAAGACGGAAAACTGTATAACGAAGTCTATCGCGGGGCTGATCAACAGCAATTTTATCAAAAAATTCTTGAAGTCCTAGCACATTTAGGAGGTCGCCGTCATGAATTTCAGACAGTTGATCATTCGTAATCTGCGGGGGAATTTTCGAACCTATGCGGCCTACTTCGTCAGTAGCGCCTTTGCGGCGATGGTGTTTTATATCTTTAGTCTTTTGCTCTTTCATCCGCAATTGGAAGAAAATTTGTCCAATAGCGGTACACTTTCAGAATTGGCGAAGGTCGGTCTATCCGTCGCACTTGTGGTGATCGCTTTACTGTCGCTGTTGTTTTTATGGTATACATTTGTGGTCTTTTTAAAACGACGCAAACGTGATCTGGCAATCTACTTGATTTTGGGGATCGAAGAAAAAGATCTGCGAAAGATTTTGTTTGTCGAAAATGCCCTTTTAGGAACCTGTGCCACAGTGACCGGTATTGGGTTAGGGATTTTATTGACGAAATTATTGCTGCTGATTGCGCAAAATGTCATGTATCTAACAGAAGGACTGAAATTTATGGTTCCTATGGAAGGTTTAGGATTGACCTTTGGAATCTATGTCTTTATTTTTCTCTTGATCTCCTTTTTCAGTACTCGCGCCTTGCAAGGAGAGCAGATCATCTCATTGATCAAGGAAAATGAAAAGCCACGTCCTGAACCAAAAAGCCATTGGGCATTGGCTTTTTCAGGAATTGTGCTGTTACTAATTGGCTATGGATCGGTCTTTTATTTTAGCTACCAAACGTACTCGATGCTGCCGCTTATGCTAGGAGTCTTGTTGACTGTTGCGGGCACGATTTTGTCATTCCATCAGTTCAGCGTATTTCTATTGAAACGATTAAAAAAACGCCCGACCTTCTTACGAGGGACTCGGATGCTGACTATCAGCGAATGGATTTTTCGCATGCGAGACAATGCGGCGATGTATAGTCTGATTGCTATTAGTACCTCCGTGGCATTCGTTGGGATTTCCGTAATGCTGGCGATTGGCAGTTCTTCTTTTTCTTCGATCCAAGGAATTAGTGTAGCCTATGTATTTCCGTGGTCTGGGCCAGAAGACCTCGATCATTCTGAGAGGAAAATGAATGAAATTAAAACTGCCATAGAAGAAAAAGGGTATGCACCTGTATCAGATAGTGTTTCCTTACTATGGGCCTATGCGAATCTTGATGAATCTGCAGTTATGAATGATTCATTTTATACGACGAATGGCTTTTCAATTATGCGAGAAAGCGACTATCAGAAAATGATGAAACAAATCGGTGAGGAAGCTGATTCCGTTGCAGATAATCAAATAATGACACTTAGTGCTAATTATTCACGTCGAAAACAGCTCCTAGAAGTCCCTGAGAACGAACGCACAAGTATCTACCCACTTGAATTGGGTTCAGAAACCGGTATAAAAAAGGATATTACGATTGTCCACAGCCCCTCAATGCTTTCTCTGGATTTCTTTGGACTGTCAGTTGTGACAGATAAGACCTTTGAGGAGTGGCAAGCCCTCTTACAAAACTCTAACGATGATATGGAATCTGGTTTTATTTGGTTAGACTATCCAGAATGGGCTGAAACACCTGAATTGGTATCTGATTTCAATGGGAATTTAGATAAAGAAAATGCCTTGATCGATCAGCAATACGAAGAGCTCAGTCAGGAGTTTGAAGCCAAAGGAGACTATACGGATGAAGAGTGGTCAGAAGCGGCAAAAGACATTCCGATGCGTACGTCTTATACCTCGAAATACCAAGTTTTCCAAGAAAATCGTCAGGGAAATGGCATCATTTTAATGATCACGGTATTACTGGGTTCGGTTTTCTTTATTTTCTCCGCTTCAATTATCTATTTCCGTTTATTTGCAGATTTAGATAAAGATGGGGCGTACCATCGTTCCTTGCATATCTTAGGTGTGTCGCCGAAGGAGCGGCACAACGTTCTGAGACGCCAGCTGCAAGTGATGTACTTCTTGCCAACAGTCGTGGCAATGATCCATTTTGCGGTAGCGATGACCGCTTTGCGTATCTTAGTAGAATTGCCTGTTTGGCAATACTACGGTGTGATCGCTAGTCTCTTTTTGATTTTTCAAATCGTTTTTTACTTGATTTGTCAATATCGATACTTCCAGCAAATTGATAGGATCGCCGATCCTACAGAGTAGTTTAATTTTTAAGTCAAATCCCTTTCAGTCAACACGGATTGGGATTTGGCTTTTTATTTGCTGCAATGTTATTTTCCTTTGGCAATGAAGCGTTTTAATTGTGTAAATCACTAATATGCAGATAAAATTAGTTAACACTTATTCTATCAAGCAGTCGCCGATTCGCTGCTAGAATGTGGCAACTGGAAGTCTATTTTCTCAACGTGAAACGAAAAGACAATTGTTAAGTACAATATTCATGTCGAGCACAGTGACTGCTGTGATCGGTAGGTTTAGCTAAGCGCTCACTTAAGGAGGAAACCAATGATCAAACGACTAGGAAAAGCATTTGCTGTCTTGCTACTGTTACTTCCTGTTTTTGCCGGTATGCGGATTGTTTATGGAGAAACCGATGTGGGAGCCAAGCTGATCACAAATGTGTCGATCGTCAATAGCCACAATGAAGTCATTACAAGTATCGAAAAAGATGACTCGTTTAAAATAGATATGAGGTGGAGTTTAGAAAATTTGGGTGACGTAAAAGCCGGTGACAAAGCAACAGTCACCTTGCCAGTTGAGATTGAAGGCGTCAATAATACGTATGCTTTATACGATGAAAATAACAACTTAGTGGTCAATGTTACCCAAGTTGGCAATCAGCTGACCTTTGTTTTCACGGAATTTGTCGAAAAAAATACCAATGTACATGGGGACTTTTATTTTTGGACAAAGTTCAGCGATGAAGTGACAGAGAACCAAATCAACAACATTAACTTCGAAACAGTAAATGGAACGCAATCGGTGCCTATTTTTATTCAAGCAGTGGATGATACAGGGGAGGGTGCCTTACTCACCAAACAAGGACTGTATTTAGGTACGCAAGAACCCAAACGGATTATTGATTGGCGTGTGTACATCAACTCGTTTGATACAAACCAAGTGACGATCAAAGATGGAACGTTTATTGATATTTTAGGTCCCCATCAGACACTCGTCAGTACGACTGCTCGAGTTGTTTACGGACCCAGCGTTTCCAACCCAACATATGTTGATGAAGTACTGATCGTTTTAAACAGTGATGGCTCCTTTGAAATTCCTTTGCGGGATACAGAGGAACGGATCTACATTACCTACAAAACAGAAACGGATGGTTCATTGGAACAATATACCAATCGGGGCATCCTTGATGCCGTGGTCAATGATGTGCCAAGAACAAGCAGTATTACTGGCTATACACCACGCTATGGTGGCGGTGGTGGTGGAACCGGTGAACCAGGAGAATCCAGCAGCACGGAACCAAGTAGCGAAAGCAGCACCAGTAGTACAACCGAACCAAGTAGTGGAAGTAGTACAAGTAGTAGCACGGAACCAAGTAGCGAAAGCAGTACAAGTAGTAGTACGGAACCAAGTAGTGAAAGTAGTACTAGCAGTAGTACGGAACCAAGTAGTGGAAGCAGTATGATTAGTAGTTCAGAATCAAATAACGGGAGTAGTTCTAGTAATAATGGGGCGATGACACATCAAAGTTCAACCCCTGGGAACATGCAGGTATCCCAATCAAATAATTTGCATAATCAGTCAGAAAAACAGCAGTTTCCTAAAACGAATGAAGCGTCTAATCATTTATGGATTGCAATAGGAATGGTTTTAGCAGGATGCGCGTTGAAGTTAAGTTGGTGTAAATTTATCAGGTAGAAAGAAACTGAAATTTTGGAGGCAGTATTATTACTAGGAAGAAAAATTAATAAAGACTTATTTAAAGGGAAGATGCCATTTTATGGCTACTTTCCTTTTTTTTTCGGCGCATGTTTTTTCTGAGAATTTATTATAATTTCCTTATCAAGTTATCTTGAAATATTCATTTAGGAAGTGAGGAAATGAGAAAACTGGTTGAAATCGTGTTGATTTTGCTGTTAGCAGGATTATTGCTGCTGGTGTTTGGTTTCGATCATACTTCAGCAAAAGAACGAGCCGGAGGGAATTTATCGTTTTCTGTTCAAACCAACCGAGTGATCTATGACGAAACCTTGAAACTGATTACGGTTCCGGTGCGTCCGAACAAAACACTAACTTCACAAAAGGTTCGTGTCCTACTAACTTATGGTTGGGATGGGAACGGTCACAGCGAAAAAGTGATCGGCGAAACAGTTTTAACGAATGTCGATTGGTTTTCAGGTGTTGAAAACTACTTAAGAATTCAAGCTGAGATGGTTATTGATGAGATAAAAAGTATGGATAAAGTTGATTTAGTTGTCATATATGATGGTGAAACAACGATAACTGAGAACTTGAAGCCCAGTCAATGGCAGGTAATAACACCCCCGAGCTCTAGCGAAACCACGAACTCTGAGATAAGCGCAATCTCTAAGGTGACTGAAGAAACGGGCTCTTCCTTTAGTAGTATCGAACCGAAATTTAGCGACTCTCAATCCACGGATCCAAGGACTTCTACTACGGAAAACACAAGTCAGGATTCTCAAAGGATCGAAAGTAGTCACAATTCAAGTGAGTCAGAAAGTTTGAACACTCAACCAGTCAGTGAGAGCGAATCAAGTCAGATAACTAGGAGTCGAGAAACCACCGCAACAACAGGAACAACGACCGTTAGTGAAGCTGCATCTGAGGAGCTTTCAGATTCAGAAACGAAACCAAACAAACTAGCGCCTAATCAAAGTCAGTCAAGCGAACGGAGTGTTTCCTCCAATGATCCCGGAGGTAAACAACTCGCTAAAGCATCGTCTTCAGTGAAAAAGGAACAGGAACAACGTACGGAGACAAGCAGTGCTAAGGAGGTCAATGCAGATGTACTACCGAAAACCGGCAGCAAAAATACGAGTATTCGCTATATCCTCTTTGGTCTAGGCGTGGTTATCCTTGCTGTCTTCCTTTACTGGCTGAATCGAAAGTTATTTTCTGATGAGAGGCAGTAAAGAAAAAAGCCAAGGAAAATGAGAGACTTGATAACCCACGATTGGAATTTTCTTCCCCAGAAAGCACAATCACGTTTTGTTTTACTGTTTTAACAAAATGTCTGACGATCGTATTGAGGCGTCAGACTTTTTTTATGAAAATACACAGATAACGAAAGGAAAATTTGTTAAAAGTGATTTGACAGAAAAGAGCGCACGGTGGTACGATCACCAAACACTGACAGCTTACAATTTTGTAAGATGACAAATTTAGGGTAAAAACAGCGTTTGCTGATTATTCAAGCGAGGGAAATTTCATGTTACTGGCACTTTTGGATACGACAGAAAAACAAATTTATGCGTTTCTAAGTCATTGTTACGAAACGAACAAGAAAGATTATACAATGAAAGAGCTCTCAGGTGTTTTCGATTGGAAAACCAACAAAATGCAGTCGATCGTTCAGCAAGTAGAGGTGTTTCGTGCACGCTATCCTCAGTTTACTTTGACCTATGATCGGTTGGAGAAAGAAGTGTCCATTGCTTTTTCTCCACGATTCCTATTGAGTCAAGCCTATAGTGTATTGTTGCGGGGAACCGTTGGATTTATCTTGCTGGATGCACTCTTTCAGGGGGACTATCATTCCCTTGAACAACTCAGTCAAAAAACCTTTAGCAGTCCCCGCACGATTCAACGAAAATTGCAGGAGTTAAATCATGTTTTGGCGAACTATCATTTGTCCTATAGTTTAAAAAAAGGTGATCCTTTGGCAGGTGCTGAATATGCGATCCGCTATTTTTATCATCTTACCTATTGGCAAATTTTTGACGAGAAGGACTCACGAGTCTTGGCATCGCTCAAGGAGAAAGAGCAGGCTGTAGCGCTGTTTGAAAACCATGCTTCTTATATGAGAAAAATCGATATCGAGAAATTTCTTCATCTATTCGCTATCTCCGTGCAAAGAATCCACCAAAAGCATCCGCTTTTATTTTTACCAAAAGAAGTACTTACGTTTGAGCACCCATTAATTGAAAAAAATCAGTTTGATCAGGTCTTTTTGAAACCATTGTTTAACAGGAATCATCTGTCGTTTTCTGATATTTCGGAGGATGAACGCAGTTTCTTGTATTATATGTTTGGCGTAATGAACACCTATCTTGAGGAGGATCTCGATGCTGCTAACATCTCGTGGCTGACTCAACCACAGTACCAGCAAGAAGCGCAGCTCGTTGAAAAACTAGCCGTGTATTTTCGGTTGACGTTTACAGAAGCCGAAAAAAACTATTTACTGGTTAATCTGGTAATGATCCATTCCGCCTCTGGCTGTTTTGGTACGCGACAAAAAAGCGATAGTTTTGGCAAAACAACCGACGAGCAAGAGCTGCAAGCAGCTTTTCCGGTGCTTTATCCAACCATGAAACGTTTTTTTTTTTGAAGCGACTGTTTCTTTACCAGAGTTGCGTAGATTACTGCAAATGAATGATCGCTTGATTTTCCAATACTGTATGTTACTGAGAGTTATTTTTATAAAATATGAACAGCCGGTCACGTTCTCGATCCATTCGAAATACGGAAAAACGCAAGAGCTTTGGATCAAGAACCGCTTGATGAACGCCACGCATCGAGCGATGGCCCATTATTCGCTGTCTCAAAAGCCAGATTTGGTGATCAGCGATTATCCGATCCATCAGGAATTTCCTGAGGAAGAACAGCCGTACCTCTTTTATTGGAATGGTCACCCAAGCGCAAAGGAGTGGAAACAGCTCAAGCAAGTGATCAAACAGATCAGAAGTGCCAAGAACAAGGCAGCGTTTGCCCAGCTGGCATTCACCCAAACGGAGTGATTCCGCTATAAGATCGATCAGATAGAACTTATAATTTTGCCAAGCTTTTGACCAGTAGCAATAGGTCAAACCTGAAAAGTGACAGTGATAAACGAAGAGGACAAGAAGCAAAAACAGGAGCATCGATGTTCCTTTTTCGCTTCTTGACTTTTTTATACAGAGATGGCATGGTATACATATTATCATAACGTTTTTTATTTAAAATCGTTGCAGAAATGGTGTTAGGAAGAAGGGGTAACTTTGACAGAAGTATTAGCACTGCAAAATGTTTCCAAATTGATTGGAACCAAACGAATCATTGATGATGTTTCCTTTGTGGTGGACCAAGGACAAGTCGTTGGTTTACTAGGGCCTAATGGGGCTGGGAAGACGACGATCATCCGGATGATCGTTGGCTTGATGAAGCACAACACAGGATCGATTGCCATTATGGGAAATTTATTGGATTCTTCGTTTAAAACAGCGATTGCCTCAGTCGGAGCGATCGTTGAGAATCCTGAGTTTTATAATTACATGACCGGATATGAAAATTTGATGCAGTATCAGCGCATGGCGAAGAAAAAAAGTACGACAGCAGAATTAGAAGCACTTATTCGTCAGGTACATTTAGAAGGACATATCCATCAAAAAGTCAAAACCTATTCATTAGGAATGCGTCAGCGTTTGGGTGTTGCCCAGGCATTGGTCCATCAACCAGACTTATTAGTTTTAGATGAGCCGATGAATGGTCTGGATCCTAAAGGCATGCGGGAGTTTCGAGAAATGATTCTTTCTTTGAGAGAAAAAGGAGTTTCTGTCTTAGTTTCCAGTCATCAATTAAGTGATATCGAACAAATTGCCGATCATTTGATCGTGGTGCAAAAAGGAAAAGTCACTCATCAAGTAGCAATGGCAGAGTTGAAAGCAGAGAAAAATGTACTGATTATTAAAACAGATGATAATGCGCAAACAGAAGCACTGTTAAAAGCTTCCTTTGACGTCGAGGTCTTGCACGTAGAAGACGAATTGCAAGTCACTCTAGCAACCGATCAGCGTTCGGCAATCGCTGCAGCGATCGTTACGGCGGGTATCGGCTTAAAAGAACTACGGACAAAGCAATCTTCTCTAGAAGATACATTCTTGGCTTGGACCGAAGAAGGAGGTTTGTAAGCATGCTGACATTGATTAAAAATGAATGGATCAAATTAACAAAAAAACGTTCTACTTGGATCATGCTGCTTTTATTGGTTTTAATGACTTTTGGGTTGACCTATGTGGTTCGCTTAGGTAGTCCAGAAATTGGTGCCAATGATTTGTTTGCTTCTTTGAGCGACATGACTTCGTTCTTAAACTTATTTGTAGTGATTGTGGCAGCTTCTTCAGTGGCGGAAGAGTTCAGTCGTGGAACGATCAAGTTCTTATTGATTCGGCCTTTTTCCAGAAGCCAAATCTTAGCAGCAAAAGCCATCAACACGTTTTTATTTGCGCTTTTAGGGACTGCTGTTTTACTAATCAGTAGTTTAGCAGCCGCCAATTTATTTTTAGCAGCTGAATCACCTTTTGCTGCTACTGGCTACAACGGGCTAGCGGCGATTCTCGTTGCCCTTGTTTTTGCGGGAACCAACATGCTATTGATTGTCTTTTATATTGCATTGACCATCTTTATCTCAGCCGTCATTCGTTCTCAAAGCTTAGCGGTAGGCTTAGGCTTGGGTATGTTGTTCGGAAGCAGCATCATCAACTCGATCATGCTTTTTGCGCAAGAAAAATACCCATGGCTGAAGTGGAATCCATTTAATTTTATGAATATCAAAGAGCAGATACCGAGTTTATTAAATAGTCCTGACATGCAGATGACTGCTTTTGATCCGGGATTGGGCTATTGGCAAATGGCGATCGGGATCCTTGTTTACAGTGTTTTAATCTACCTTTTAACAAATTGGTTATTCAACAAAAGAGATGTCGCATTAAGTTGAGGAAACGAGTGAAAGTTTTTGGATAAATCCAGCTTTCACTCTTTCTTTTTGTGTTTTTTTCTAGTAAAATGATTCATTGAGAGTACAAGTGAAAGGAGAGTTTTCAAATGACTATTAATATAGGAATCGTAATCGTGATCGCTGTTGTTGCAGCATTACTAGGCGCTGTCGGCGGCTTCTTTTTGGCGCGAAAATATATGCAAGATTATCTAAAGAAAAATCCTCCCGTTAATGAGGATATGCTTCGCTCGATGATGATGTCAATGGGTCAAAAACCTTCTGAGAAAAAAATTCGTCAGATGATGCAGCAAATGAAAAACCAAAAGTAGGTTTTTTTCTAAGAAGCGGGCTGATTTTATCAGCTCGCTTTTTATTGCGGCAAAATGTAGAAACTAATAAAAAAATGGCCGCATGCTGCTTTTGCTATTTACGTTCTGCGAATAGCGGGGTAGCAATCGAATCTGAATCTAATAAATATTCGGAAAAATCGCAAAATTTAGGCAACAGGTCACAAAGAAATGGAGAGTGTTATGTCAATATTTAGGAAGTTAGGTTGGTTTTTTAAACAAGAAAAGAAACATTATTTGTTAGGCGTAGGCTCTTTAGTCCTAGTCGCCTTGGTACAGTTGGCACCCCCAAAAGTTATTGGGATCATCATCGATGAGATTGCGGAAAAAGAGATCTCGATGCAGACGATCTTTTTTTGGGTCATGATCTTGATTGCTTCAGCTATCGCTCAATACGTGTTCCGTTTCGTCTGGCGGACGCATATCTGGGGCAGTGCTGCTCGGCTAGAAAAAACGTTACGCAGACAGCTATTTGCACATTTTACAAGGATGGATCAGTTGTTTTATCAAAAGCATCGGACAGGTGATTTGATGGCCCATGCCACCAATGACTTGAATGCCATCCAAAATGTGGCAGGGGCGGGGATCTTAACCTTTGCCGATTCCTTCATCTCGGGAGGGGCAACCATCATTGCGATGGTTCTCTTTATCGACTGGCGGTTAACGATCATTGCTCTATTGCCGCTGCCTTTCTTAGCAGTCATGGCACGGGTTCTTGGTAGCAAATTGCATGATGCGTTTCGTGACTCGCAAGAAGCCTTTTCTTCCATCAACGACAAAGCCCAAGAAAGTATTACTGGGATGAAAGTCATCAAAACTTTTGGACAGGAAAAAGAGGACATCGCTGATTTTCAAACCAAAATCGACCATGCCATCATCAAAAACCGCAAAGTCAATTTTCTGGATGCCTTGTTTGATCCGTTTATTACGATCATCATCGGAATCTCCTATGTGCTGACGATCATCGTTGGCGGCAATTATGTTATGGACGGTACCATCTCGATCGGTCAATTGGTATCCTTCATCAGTTATATCGGTATGTTAGTTTGGCCGATGTTTGCCATCGGACGTCTGTTTAATGTGCTGGAACGAGGCAATGCTAGTTATGATCGGGTTGCCGAATTGTTGGCGGCAAAGACCCATATTATTGAAGCCAAAGATGCGGTCAATGCCCCAGCCCAAGGAACGGTGAACGTTCAAATCAATGAGTTTCACTATCAAGGAGATGATTTTGCCCTGCAAGACATCCACTTTACTTTGCCTGCCGGGCAAACACTAGGTGTCGTCGGGAAAACCGGTGCTGGAAAAACCTCTTTGATGAAGCTCTTGTTGCGAGAGTATGATTCATTTGATGGAGCGATCACCTTCGGGGGCATCGATAGCAAGCAATACTCCTTGAATGCTCTTTTGGGTTCGATTGGCTATGTTCCGCAAGATCATTTCTTATTTTCCATGACGATTCGAGACAATATCCGCTTTGCGCAACCACGAGCTTCTCAAGCAGAAGTGGAAGCGGCTGCTGGATTAGCAGTGATCCATGAGGATATTAGTCAGTTTCCTGATGGATACGAAACGATGGTGGGGGAACGTGGTGTTTCTCTTTCCGGCGGACAAAAACAGCGTTTATCCATTGCCCGTGCCTTGATCACTGATCCAGAATTATTGATTTTAGATGACGCCCTTTCAGCAGTAGATGCCAAAACGGAAGAAGCTATTTTACAACAGTTACGGACCTTCCGTCAGAATAAAACAACAATCATTGCTGCTCACCGCCTAAGCAGTGTCAAGCACGCAGAAGAAATTCTGGTGATCGACAATGGGAAAATCAGTGAACGCGGGACCCATGAACAATTATTGGCTGCAAATGGCTGGTATAAAAAAATGTGGGACAAACAGCAATTAGAAGCTAAAATCGAAGGGAGTGAAGCCTAATGCAAGAATCAGAATGGAGCAAATCGATTCCCTTTAAAGAGCAAAAAAACATCATCAAACGAATGTTTCTTTTTGCCAAGCCATTTCGAAAAACCTTCTATGCAGCGATCTTTTTTGCTTTTGTGCTATCGATCGTCAATATCTTGTTGCCTTTGATCATTCAAACCTTTATGGATAATTATTTGACCAATCAAACGGCGACCCAGCAAGTCATTTATTTCTTTGCTGCGCTGTATTTCTTTGGGGTTTTGGTAAAAGCTGTGATTTGGTTTTTCCAATGGTTCCTTTATTCGATGGGTTCTTTAAAAACCTATCAATATATTCGAGCAAAATTATTTGAAAAATTGCATAGTCTTGGGATGCGTTATTTCGATCAGACACCAGCAGGGTCAATCGTTTCACGGGTCAGCAACGACACAGAAACATTGTATGAATTTTGGTATGTCTTCTTGATGGTATTGACAGGAATTTTTGCGGTGGTTTCTTCTTTTGCCGCCATGTTCCGCATCAACGTCAAAATCGCCTTACTAAACTTGATTTTTTTGCCAATCCTAATGGTAGTCATCTGGTATTATCAAAAATTCAGCTCTCGTATCTATCGTCAAATGCGGGAAAAACTGAGTCAGCTGAATACGAAATTGAATGAATCGATTTCTGGTATGCAGATCATTCAACAATTCCGCCAAGAGGCGCGGCTGAATGAAGAATTCGAAGCGACCAACGATGATTATTTGAAAACTAGATACGCCATGATCCGCACGAATGCGCTGCTATTATCACCAATCATTAGTTTGTTGTATGCCTTAGCGATCGCCTTGTCATTGACGGTCTTTGGGTTTGATGCTTTAGAATCGCCCATTGAAGTCGGGTTGATTTTCGCCTTTACGACCTATATTCAAGGATTTTTTAATCCCATGACACAGATGATGGATTTTCTCAGCGTCTTTACTGATGGGATGGTAGCCGGCAGCCGTATTTTGAAGATTATGGATAATGAAGAATATACGCCGCAGCAAAACCCCAATGCCAGTCAAACCATCACCAAAGGAAAAATCGAATTTCGTGATGTCAGTTTTTCCTATGATGGAAAAAACAACGTATTGAATCATATTTCTTTCATCGCCTATCCAGGTGAGACCGTGGCTTTAGTCGGTCACACAGGAAGTGGCAAGAGCTCGATCATCAATGTGCTGATGCGTTTTTACGAATTCGGGGAAGGGCAAATTTTGATCGATGATCAAGATATCCGCGACTTTACGATGGAAGAGCTTCGGAAAAAAGTTGGACTCGTATTGCAAGATGCCTTCATGTTTTATGGGGACATCGCTGATAATATCCGCTTATTAAATCAGGACATTGATGAGGAACAGATTGAAAAAGCAGCAAAATTTGTTCAAGCAGATGCTTTCATTCAAAAACTACCTGGTAAATACCACGCCAAAGTGATTGAACGAGGTGCCAGTTATTCAAGCGGTCAGCGACAATTGATCTCCTTTGCTCGCACGATGGTGACCGATCCGAAAGTTCTGGTCTTGGATGAGGCAACTGCCAATATTGATACTGAAACAGAAGGACTGATCCAAGAAGGATTGGCCAATATGCGTCAAGGGCGAACCACGATCGCGATCGCCCATCGGTTGTCTACCATCCGCGATGCCGAGTTAATTTTGGTGCTTGATAAAGGCTCGATCGTCGAACGAGGCACCCACGATGAACTTTTGGCTCAAAAAGGGTTGTATGCCGATATGTATCGTTTGCAGGCAAGTGAAGTTTAAACGACCAATAGACCTTAAAATACCACCTAGGTATTTTAAGGTCTATTTTGTATAAATTGAACAAATGAAGGGAAAAATTTCTATTTGTGATTGACAGCGTTTTCACCCTTTGCTATTATGTAGACATTAAAGCAACTAGCTCCTAGACATACAAACGGATCAAACGGTCGCGATTCCTTTCGGTTTAGACTAGGAATTACGCGTGGTCAAGCGAGTGGCAAAGGAGCTTCATGTGAAATGTTGCGCAAATAGGAGGATCAAATCATAGAGGATAAATAGGAGGGAAGCTGATCTAAGCAAAAGGCAAGCATCCTGAGCCTATCTTTTACGAAAAGCCCAACCGACGAGAGAGGATTGTGGAGGGTGATTGGAATAATGGTAGCCCCATTGAGAAAGGGGGCGAATAGGAATGTATTGAGAGCTCAAAGATAGTGGAGTGGATAAACACGAGAAATCATTCGTTGTTTTATTTTTTTAAAATCTTTGTTAACCGGTTAACTAAAACGGTTAACAAAAAAGAGGAGGAAAGAAAACGTGGGGAATGGTCACAAGTCTAGCCGTTTTTTTCATGACAAAGGTCGCATTCAGCGAGAATAGGGGAAGTAGCAAACGTAGAAACTTGCAGCACGATGTATGAACAAAAAAATAGTTCAAATGGAAAGATGAGGGAAAATTTATGGTAGAAATTATAATTGGTATTTTAATGATCGTTTCTTTCTTAGGAATGGTTTGGTACTGCGTCAAAGGGTTCAACCTGATGGTGGGTTTCTTCGTTATGGCAACACTTTGGACCGTTTTAGCTTTTATTGGCAATGCGTTGAGTCCGGATTTAACAGCTTTGAACTTTGTCGATACGATCACGAACATTTATCAAACAGGACCCGCCGGTTTTGCTAGTTCGATTCTGGTCAATATTTTCTTCGGTTCCTTCTTTGGTCGGATTTTGATGGATACAGGGATCGCTGCAACGCTTATTCGAAAGGTTGTTGAGCTTGGTGGAGATAAACCACGGATCACCATGACCCTTTTATGTACTGTTACTGCCTTATGTTTCACTTCCATGACAGGCATTGGTCCTGTAATCTCTATCGCAGTGATCGTTATGCCGATTTTGCAAGCGTTGGGTATTCCAACAGCGATCGCTTTATTCGCTTTTATGGGTTCCATCATGGCGGGAATTTTTGCCAATGTAACAAATTTTGTGCAATACCAAGGTATTTTAGCAGCATTACAACCTGAAGGAAGTCAATCTATGATGGAATATGGGTTTTCCGACTATTTCACATTCGGCATGATCGCACTAGTCGTTTCCTTAATTGTGACATTGGTTTTTGCCAATATTGCTTTAAGTCGTGCGAAATCATCAAAAGTCAAAGCGTGGGCTTCCACACCTGGTGCAACTTCAGGCGATGCTCCTTGGTATTCTTGGGTTGCTGTGATTGCACCAGTCTTACTCGTAGTGTTTGCTGAGTTTCCTATTATTCCTGCATTTATTCTAGCAGCTTTGTACGCCTTACTGACTTGCGGAAAATTAAAAGGTGGTTTTGTGAATATTTGCCGCATGTTAGCTAAACAATTTGCAGATGGCGCTGTCGATGTTGCGCCCCTGGTAGGTTTCTTATTAGTGCTGGCTATGTTTAATTCAGCTGCAAGTCTAGCGGTTCCTTTCTTTGAACCAATCGTTGGCGGTCTAGTTCCTCATAGTACCGTGGCTCTTGCGATCTTATTTGCCATCTTAGCACCCCTCGGTTTCTTCCGTGGTCCTTTGAACTTAGTCGGATCAGGAGGAGCAGTAGCGGCAGTGATCTTAGCTGCCACAAATTGGGATCTGGCATTCATTTTTCCACTTTTCGCTGTGGTCACGATCGCTCCTCAGCATTTGGATATTACTCAGTCATGGGTAGCATGGGGGCTAGGACATCATAAAGTGGGTTCGAAAGATTTCATGAAGTTTTCGATACCAGCTGGGTGGCTTTCTAGTGCGATCCTGTGTATCATTGCGCTCATTTTGTTCGGATTGAATAACTAGTCGACGAAAGAACATAGCTAATCAATAAATCATGCAACTATGGATGTAGGAGGAAAGTGGAAATGAGTGAATTAAGAAAAGTTAGAATGGGGATCGATGTAGGTGGTACCCATACAAAAGCTGTCGCTATCGATAATCTGACTCACGAGATCATAGGAAAATCCAGCGTGAAGACCACCCATGATCATGAACGGGGGGTAGCTGCTGGCGTTGTCGAGAGTTTTCAAAATTGTATGAAAGAAAATGATATTGACCCAAAAAGTGTGATTTTTGTTGCTCATTCAACCACCCAAGCCACGAACGCTTTGATTGAAGGGGATGTGGCTGACATTGGTGTTTTCGGTATGGCTCGTGGTGGTTTCGAAGGGTTTCTGGCAAAGCGTCAATTAAAAATTGCCGATATCGTCCTAGGGAATCAGCGATCCATTAAGATCATCAATGCCTTCTCAAAACTCAAAGGAATGAATAAAGCGAGTGTGGAAGAGATGATCGATGATCTAGTGAGGCAAGGATCAGAAGTGATCGTCGCTAGTATGGCTTTTGGAGTTGATAATAATGATGCTGAAAATCTAGTGATGGAAGTTTGTACAGAAAAAGGAATTCCATGTACCGTTGCTTCGGATATCACGAAACTTTACGGATTGACCAGAAGAACACGAACTGCTACTATCAATGCAAGCATTTTACCTAAAATGTTATCTGTCGCAAATTCAACGGAAGTCTCTGTGAAGGAGTCAGGAGTAGATGTACCCTTGATGATCATGCGCGGCGATGGTGGGGTTATGGAGATTGCTGAGATGAAAAAGCGACCAGTTTTGACTATGCTTTCGGGTCCAGCAGCATCAGTAATGGGCTCACTGATGTATTTACGAGCATCAAATGGCGTGTATTTTGAAGTAGGCGGTACAACCACCAATATCGGTGTCATTAAAAACGGACGGCCAGCGATCGACTATTCTGTCGTTGGTGGACATGAAACATACATTTCCAGTTTGGACGTTCGGATCACGGGCTGTGCAGGGGGTTCCATGATTCGTGCAACTGCTAATGGAGTGGTAGATGTAGGGCCTCGTTCTGCACATATTGCCGGTCTTGACTACGCTGTCTACTCTGATCCAACCAATTGGACAGGAGGAGAGGTTGAATTCTTTAGTCCGAAAGAAGGCGATCCCGCAGATTATGTTGCAATCAAATTTGATAATGGTGAACGGGTAACCATCACCAACTCATGTGCAGCTAACGTGTTGGGCTTGATCAAACCGGAACATTTTTCTTATGGGAATATCGAAGCAGCTCGAAAAGCGATGGGCGTATTAGCGGATTATTGTGGCACGACGATCGAAGATATCGCGACTCAAATCATGGAGCGTTCTTACGCAAAATTAGAGCCAGTCATTTTGGCTTTAGCAGAAAAATACAAATTGGAAAAAAGCCAAATTTCATTAGTAGGAGTTGGTGGCGGCGCTTCGTCATTAATTATCTACTTGTCAGAAAAAATGGGCGTAAAATATTCGATTCCGGAGAATGCTGAGGTGATTTCCTCAATTGGTGTCGCCCTAGCGATGGTGCGAGATGTCGTTGAACGGATTATTCCTTCCCCTTCGAAAGAAGACTTGCGATCAATCAAAACAGAGGCTATCAACAAAGCCATTGAGAGTGGGGCTACGCCAGAAAGTGTGGAAGTCTTTATCGAAATCGATCCTCAAACGTCTAAAGTCACAGCCATTGCGACTGGTTCCACCGAAGTCAAGACGACGGATCTTTTAGCAGAGGCAACCGTTGAGGAAGCCCAAGAATTAGCAGCAGGCGATTTGGGGCTACCTCCCAACGAAATTGATCTTTTAGAGAAAAGCTCGCATTTTTATGTGTTTGGAACCCGTGTTTCTACAGGAGACAATCCGGCAATTCGAATCCTTGATAAAAAAGGCTTTATTAAAGTACAACGAGCTTCAGGGAAAGTTATCAAAACCACCGCGGAGAATTATGTGCAAGCAGTTGAGCAACTGTGGGATGATTTGGCAATCTATCAGACAGAAGTGATTTTGCGTCCAGATTTCTATATTTGTGCCGGACCTCGGGTGATGGATTTTTCAGTTAACGATTTGGAGGCATTGATGTTGTTGATCGATATCGAAATGTCGACTTTAGATCCAAATGAAGAAGTGATGGTTCTGGCGGCGAATTCCCTATGATCAAGCAGAGGTTTTTCTTGAAACAGCAACATACGGTTGATCTGGCATTGTTAGAAACGTGGTATGAACAGCTCATGCCCATCAACGAATTCAGTTGGGGAGTATTTGAGTTTACCCGCGAGATGCTGCGTAATAAAGTGAGTGAAGAGGAAAAAAACGAAATCATTGAAGAAGCCATCTTATGTGGTAGAACATGGGCGCAAAAAATGCTCGACCAGTTTGATTTGAAAAAACAGGGAAAGGCAGATCGTGCCTGGTACTTGGCGGATAATCTTGGTTTATCGATTACGGAAAGATCTGGAAAACCGACGAAGTTTCGTATGGTCTTTGCGCAGTTTATCATGGAGCACTCCATTGAATTGATCACTGAACCCATTGAAGCCTACACCGATCTGACTCAATCTTCGCAAATATTGCCTAAACCAGAAGTTATCCGAGGAGTCTTGATCGCCCATGAAATTTTTCACTATTTAGAAGAGCAACATGGGGCAACGATGTACCATGTCACCAAAACGATTCCACTGTGGCGCTTTTTTTCCTACGAGCATCGGTCAACGGTTGGTTGTGCTTCGGAAATTGCGGCGATGGCCTTTGCAAAAGAACTGTGTGAGACAGACTTTGTGCCTCAAATGTTAGATATTTTGCTTTCTTATCCGTTGGAAGTCGACTTTTCAAAAAGTATATATGAAGTCGTGCAGCAAGAAATGCGCCACATTGAAGCAATGGGCTAGTTCTGTGAAAAGCGCTCACTTAGCGGCTTCTTTACGACCCGTCAGGACAGTCCGTGTCGAACGAAATCAGTCCTTGTTCATTTTTCAAGGGTTCCATGATATAATTGACCAACAGCAAAAAGCAAGGCGTGGATTGAATGGCAAATGAGAAAATCACCATTAAGATGGTGTCAGAAAAAGCAAATGTTTCAAAAACCACCGTTTCTAGATATTTGAATGGCAAATATGAATTTATGTCAGCAGAGACAAAAAAGCGCATCGAAGAAGTGATCGAAGAGCTTGAATACCGTCCAAATGCGCTAGCACAGGGGTTGAAAAACAATAAAACGGGATTGATCGGCATCGTTGTCAGCAATATCATGATCCCGGAAGTAGCAGCTTTAGTTCGAGGTGTCAATGATTATTGTATACGAAAATCTTTTCAGGTGATTCTTGTTGAAACCGATCACAAAAATATTTCTCAGCAGGATCAAATTCAAGCGTTGATCGACCGTCAAGTGGAAGGGCTGATTCTGTCGTCGAATCAGGACGAAGCATTCGTGAAAAGCTTGACTGAGCAAAAGGTCAAGATCGTGCTGGCTGATTGCACGATCGAAGAATTGATGATTGATACAGTCATCGTTGATAATGAAAAAGCGACGGCCGAGATGATTCAACGTATTTATTCAGAAGGCTTTGATCGAGTCGCTTACTTTACACCACCGCTCATAACGCCTAGTCGGAAGAAAAAGCTTGCTCTTTTTCTGGAAAGTTCTAAAATCGCAGTTAGAAATCCTGAACAACTAGCATTTGAGATCGAAGAAACACAAGCGGCATTTGACGCGTGTAAGGAATCACTAAACGAATTGTTGAAAAAAAATCAAGGCTATCGTTTAGCAATATTAGCTGAAAACAGTGAGTTGATGTTTGCGTTGATCCATGTGATCTATAGCTTGGGCTTACGGATTCCAGAAGATGTTGCGATCGGGGGCTATGATGATTTAGGCTGGAACAAACTTTATCATCATGAAATGTCTGTGATTGAAAAACCGTCGTATGAGATTGGTTCACAAGCTGCTGAACTTTTAGTCAAGCGGATCTCAAAAGGGAAAATGCAGTATAAGCCAAAGGTGATCGAAGTACAGCCAAAAATCAAAATGAGTGGTTCGACACAAGTGAGTGACAATAGTTTTGATAAAATCGTTATCCGTATGAACCAAGAAAATCAGCCCTACATCAAAAAAAATTATCGTAAACAAGATGATTAGTTTTTTTTGTAAAAACAAGAAGCAAATGATACCATAGCCGACTCCCCATTATTAGACTGACCAGTCAAATCTTTGGGGAGCGGTTTTTTTTCTTTCGCTGAGGGTTTTGTCTTTATCTAAGATAAGAACGAATAAAAATTGATCGCTGGTGTTTTTAAGAAACGATCAATAGATTTGTATTAGGTGTCGGTAAAAATAACGAACAACGATTGACAGCGCTTTCTACCTTTGCTATGATAAAGATAATAAAACTGGTTCTAATGGATAGTGATTGTTGATTTTTAACAAGCTAAACCTGATGAAGCTGCGGTATTTGCGCTGCTTTCATGAGGTTTTTTCTGTGTTGACTGTTGGCTCAGCAATAAAGATAAGCAATGAACCATATCCGCAATGATAAAGTAAGTGGGGGTAGGACATGAAAATCAGTAAAGTGTTAAACAATAATGTTGTGATCACTACCGATCAAAGTCAAAACGAGATTATTGTTATGGGGCGGGGGATTGCCTTTAAGAAAAAAGTGGGGGATGACATTTCTTCAGAAGCGATCGATAAAGTGTATCGCTTAGAAAATCAGACGATCTTATCTCAATTTCAAGAGCTGCTTGCTGACTTACCACTGGAATATCTTGAATTATCCAATGAGATCATTGAGTATGCTCGGCGAGAATTGTCTTCCCCAATCAATGATTCCATTTACATCTCATTGACGGATCACATGCACTGTGCCATTGAACGATCAAAAAAAGGAATGACGGTCAAAAATGTCTTATTGTGGGATATCAAGCGTTTTTTCCCCGATGAGTACCAAATAGGCTGCAAAACAGTAGAAAAAATCAAAGAACAGTACGGGATTCAGCTACCAGATGACGAAGCTGGCTTTATTGCTCTGCATCTGGTCAATGCACAAACCGAGAATGGTGACCAAGGAAATGTGGCGGAACTAACCCAAACGATGCAAGACATCATTAACATTGTTAAATATTTTTTTAAAACAACCTTTGATGAAGAATCCGTTTATTTTTATCGCTTCACCACGCATCTGAAGCTTTTTGTCTCAAGAATGCAAAACCATACCCCTCATGCGGATGAAACCGATGAAGATCTTTTGGCTATGGTCAAAGTGAAATACCGAAATGCGTATCAATGCGTACAAAAAATCGCTGAACTATTAGAAAATCAGTATCAGTATCAAATGTCCAGTGACGAAAGCTTGTATTTAACGATTCATATTGCCAGACTTGTGCAAAAAAATCGTTGATTGAAAAAAAACAAGAAAGGAGAAGGATTTCTTGATTCATCAGAAGATGTCGAAAAAGAAGAATTTCTTCGCAATGATTCTTACTAAACGTCAGCTTCAAGACATCGGATCATGCAGCAAGAAATCAAAAAAAGAAAACATTTTGGATAGTGACATTCAGTTGGCTAAACCTTCAATACAAAAAAATTGGAGGAATCAAAAATGGGAAAATACCGTGAATTAGCAGAAAAAATCGTCGCAAATGTCGGTGGGAAAGAGAACATCAATAGCTTGACACATTGTATCACACGCCTACGTTTCAAATTAAAGGATGAAGGCATCGCAAATGATGAAGTCTTAAAGAACATGGATGGTGTCGTGACGGTCATGAAGAGTGGCGGTCAATACCAGGTGGTTATCGGAAACCATGTGCCAGATGTCTATGCAGAAGTGATCGATGTTGCAGGAATCAGTGGTGATGCTGAAGAAACAGCTTCAGGTGGCAACTTGTTTGATCGTTTGATCGATATTTTGAGCGGCTGCTTCCAACCCTTCTTAGGGGCTTTGTGTGCGGCAGGGATGATCAAAGGTCTAAATGCACTGTTACTTTTTATTGGTACAACAGGCTTGATCGATTATACAACAACGACTGGTACCTATGTGATGTTCAATGCGATCGGCGATTCGATCTTCATGTTTATGCCGGTGATTTTAGGGTATACGTCAGCGAAAAAGTTTCGCTTAAATCCAATGGTAGGAATCGTGATCGGGTCAGCGCTTTGTTACCCAACAATTCAAGGATCAGCCTTGCAAGCAGCGTTTGTTGCCGGAGCTGGCGAGGGAGCTGCTGCACCGTATAGCTTGTTAGGCTTGCCTGCGTACGAAACGTTTTTAGGAATTCCGTGGGTTGGCGCAACGTATACTAGCAGTGTGGTGCCGGTCATCTTTATCATTGCCTTTGCTGCGCAAGTTCAAAAATTTGCGAAAAAAATCATTCCGTCTGTTGTCCAAACGTTCTTAGTGCCTTTCTTGGTTTTATTGATTGCATTGCCAATTGGTTTTTTGGTGATTGGACCTGTGATCAGTATGTTGACGGATCTTTTGAGCTCAGGATTTGAAGCGTTGATGGACTTCTCTCCAGCGATTTATGGTTTGTTATTAGGCTTCTTCTGGCAAGTCTTGGTTATTTTCGGCTTGCATTGGTCAGTTGTTCCGCTACACATTATGCAAGTGACACAACTAGGATACAGTCAGATTTTAGTAGCATCATTTGGCGCCAGCTTTGCTCAAACAGCAGTTGTGATGGCGATGTACTTTAAACTGAAAGATAAGAAACTAAAAGCTCTATGTCCGCCAGCCATTATTTCAGGACTTTTTGGTGTAACAGAACCAGCAATTTATGGGATCACGTTACCGAAAAAAATGCCGTTCTTCTTTTCAATGATTGGTGGTGCGGTCGCAGGTGCCTTCTTGATGATTAATGGTACAACGAGCTACACCTCTGGTGGGTTAGGGGTCTTTGGCATTTTCAACTATATCACTCCAGAAGGCGACGCTAGTGGCATGTGGTTCTCTGTCTTCGGAATCTTGATCGCTGCAGCGATTGGCTTTGGTTTGACGATGGCTTTCTGGAAAGATGATGCAGTGGAAGAAGAGATCGCAGAAGGACAACCAGCTATGACCGTTCGGAAAGAAGTAATCACTTCTCCAGTGGAAGGAACCATCGCACCATTAAGCAGCGCAAAAGATGAAGCCTTTGCTCAAGGAGTGCTAGGGAAAGGCATCTTGATCCACCCTTCAAAAGGTGAAGTTGTGGCTCCTTTTGATGGCACAGTAATGACCTTGTTCCCAACGAAACATGCCATTGGCTTGATTTCTGATAACGGTTTAGAGCTATTGATTCATATTGGTTTGGATACGGTTCAGTTAAATGGCGAATTCTTTGAAGCGCATGTGAAGCAAGGAGATAAAGTCACTCGTGGGCAAAAACTGATCAGCTTTGATAAAGATGCGTTGATCAAAGCTGGATTCAATATTGAGACGCCAGTATTAGTTACCAACTCCGCCGATTATTTGGATATCATCGAGTCTGACAAACGAGAAGTTGGCTGTTCCGATGATTTGATCACGGCTTTAGTTTAGAAAATGTTTACCTACAAAACAGCTATATAGAGATAAAAGCGATCGGTCGTGAAAGCGCGATCGCTTTTTGATATTCATTTAATTGGGAAACAGTGAGTCTTTATAATGAAGATTTTTATCGTAGGTTGGTTCAGCAATAATCGTTGATGATGTAGGGCGCTTGTCGTAAGCCATGCCAATATCGATCAAATGCTGCAAGTTTTTTTCATAATGCTCCGAAAAAACGACTGCATACAACAAATCCAGCAAGTAGCAAACCGATGTATTGATCGTAAAGTTGGCGATCTTTGAGTAGAGCCTTTCTCTTGTCGTGATATTCAAAACACAATTACTTAATTTTGCCAAGGAGTTCTCCCCGATACTCGTCATGCCAATGATGGAAACCTGCCGTTCGGCAAGGATCTTACCAATTTCTTTGACCATTTTATTTTCGCCAGTATAAGAGATCAAAATCGCAGTCGTATCGGAGGTACAGTTGGAAGCCTCATAGGCACTTTCGCCGAAGGTATCGCAGACGTGGATGTTTTTTCCTAAACGTCGCATCTTCAAAACAAAGTCTTGAGAAATCAATGTATTGGCATTACTGGCGAAGATCTTGATATGGTTGGCATTGAGCAACGATTGTTTCGCTTTTTGTAATTCATCATGATGGATCAAGGAAAGTGTATCTTCAATCGTTGTTTGTTCAAGCTTTGCCAACTTTTTGGCGATGGTCATAATGCCGTCATGGGAGGAAAAAGGAAAGTTCGCATCCACATCGGTAAAATGGCTGCTCATATAAGTTTGCTCTTCCACAAAGGCCGTTTTTAAATCGAGCCAACCATTGAAGGCTAATTTTTTGGCGATCCGAATAAAAGTAGAAGGATGAACGTAGGTTTTTTCTGACAATTCCTTGATGGTTTGATCCGCCATCGCAGTCGGGTTGGCTAATAAATAATCGATCAACGATCGTTCCGCTGGTGCTAATTTGATTTGGCGCATTTTTTCTTGTAGCAACATGGTATGTAGACTCCTTTTTACATTTTTTCGTTATAATTTGTAAATGATTTTTACAGAATTTCTTCTTTATTAAGTACCTGGTTAATCGTTTATATCCTAATTATTCCTTATTTTATGCTCTTTGTAAATCTTTTTTACAAAACACCTGCTAGAAGAAGCGAGATTTGCAAACGCTTTTTCTAAATAAGCTATTTACATTGAATCAAATGTTTTTATGAATGATAATAAAAATGTAAATAAAATAGCAAAGGAGCAATACAATGACAAAAGGAATTAAAATTGCAACCATTGGTGGCGGCAGCAGCTATACCCCGGAGTTAATGGAAGGCTTTATCAAACGCTATGAAGAATTGCCGATTCGTGAAATTTGGCTAGTAGATATCGAAGCAGGAAAAGAGAAATTAGAAATCGTAGGTGCGATGGCACAACGAATGTGGGACGCCACGCCTTATGATGTAAAAATCCACATGACGTTGGATCGAGAAGAAGCGTTAAAGGATGCCGATTTCGTTACGACTCAATTCCGAGTAGGGTTGCTGAATGCCCGCATCAAAGATGAACGAATTCCTGCCTATTACGGCATGATTGGTCAAGAAACCAATGGCCCTGGGGGAATGTTCAAAGCTTTCCGTACGGTACCGATCATTCTTGAAATTGTTGAAGACATGAAACGTTTATGTCCAGATGCTTGGTTGATCAATTTTGCGAATCCAAGCGGCATGGTAACTGAAGCAATCGTGCGTTACGGAAAATGGGACAAAGTCATCGGGTTGTGTAATGTGCCAGTCATGGCAACCATGATTGAGCCAGCCTTAATTGGCAAAGAACCCGATGAATTGATTTACAAATTTGCAGGATTGAACCACTTCCACTGGCACAAAGTTGCTGATTCACACGGCAACGATGTAACGATGGACATTATTGATAAAATGTATGAAGAAGACAATGGCTTACCGAAGAATATCTTTGATGTACCATTTTACAAAGAACAGCTGGAACAAATGAAGATGATCCCTTGTGGGTATCACCGTTATTACTATCGTCAAGAAGAAATGTTGAATCATGCGATCGAAGAGTACAAGACTGTCGGTACACGCGCACAGCAAGTGAAACAAACCGAAGCCGAATTGTTTGAGTTGTACAAAGATCCTGAATTGGATCATAAACCAGAACAGCTGCAAAAACGTGGTGGTGCTTACTACTCAGATGCAGCGTGTGAAACGATTGCTTCCATTTATGCCAATAAAAATACCCAAATCGTCGTTTCAACCAAAAATGAAGGCGCCGTTCCTGATCTACCTGCCGATTGCGTAGTTGAAGTGACCGCTTACGTTGGTGGACAAGGCGCGAGAAATGTTGCCTTTGGTGAGTTACCGACAGCTGAAAAAGGTTGGTTACAGGTAATGAAAGCAATGGAATTATTGACGATCGAAGCCGCTGTGACTGGGGATTACAATATCGCATTACAAGCCTTCACCATCAACCCACTGGTTCCATCAGGGGATACGGCAAAACGTGTCATGGACGAACTGTTTATTGCCCACAAAGATCACTTGCCGAAATTTAAGGAAACAATCGCACGTCTTGAAAAAGAAGGCGTCGAAGTACAAGATGAAGTAGCCCGCGAACTTGATCGCGAACTAGTTAAATAAAGAGAAAGTAGGAAAGAAACATGGCATTTAGAGAAGACTTTTTATGGGGCGGCGCAACAGCTGCCAATCAATGTGAAGGAGGCTACCAAGAAGGCGGACGCGGCTTAGCAAACGTAGACGTGGTACCGATCGGCAAGGATCGTTTTCCAGTGATTACTGGTCAAATGAAAATGTTTGATTTTGATGACGAACATTTCTACCCAGCAAAAGAAGCGATCGATATGTATCATCGCTACAAAGAAGACATCGCATTATTTGGCGAAATGGGCTTTAAAACCTACCGCTTGTCGATCGCTTGGAGTCGGATTTTCCCTAAAGGAGATGAAACAGAACCAAATGAAGACGGCTTGAAATTCTATGAAGATCTTTTCAAAGAATGCCACAAATATGGGATCGAACCGTTAGTAACGATCACTCACTTTGATTGTCCAATGCATTTAGTTGAAAAATACGGGGCATGGCGTTCCCGTGAATTAGTCGGATTCTATGAAAACTTGTGTAACGTGATTTTCAACCGCTACAAAGGATTAGTAAAATACTGGTTGACCTTTAACGAAATCAACATGATTCTCCATGCGCCATTTATGGGAGCTGGTTTGTACTTTGAAGAAGGCGATAACGTTGAGCAAGTGAAATACCAAGCGGCTCACCATGAGCTGTTGGCCTCTGCGATCGCAACGAAAATCGCTCATGAAGTCGATCCTGAGAACAAAGTAGGTTGTATGTTAGCTGCTGGCGCATACTATCCATATACAAGCAAACCAGAAGATGTCTGGGAGTCACGCAAAGCAGATCGCGAAAACTATTTCTTTATTGATGTTCAATCACGTGGGGAATATCCACAATATGCGCTGAAAGAAATGGAACGCAATGGGATCGAAATCAAAATGGAAGAAGGCGACCTTGAGCTGTTGAAAGCTCATACCGTTGACTTTATTTCTTTCTCTTACTATTCTTCCCGCGTATCAACAACGGACGCTGAATTGTTAGAACAAACTGCTGGCAATATTTTTGCCTCTGTGAAAAACCCATACTTGGAAGCAAGTGAGTGGGGGTGGCAAATTGATCCACTTGGTTTGCGGATCACGATGAATGACATTTATGATCGCTACCAAAAACCATTGTTCATCGTTGAAAACGGCTTAGGAGCTGTCGATACACCGGATGCAGATGGTTATGTGGAAGATGACTATCGAATCCAATATTTGGCAGAGCATATTCAAGCAATGAAAGATGCGGTTGAACAAGATGGTGTCGATTTATTGGGCTACACCACATGGGGTTGTATCGATTTAGTTTCAGCTGGAACCGGTGAAATGAAAAAACGCTATGGTTTCATTTATGTGGATCGTGACAATGAAGGAAACGGCACCTTGAAACGAACAAAGAAAAAATCATTTGATTGGTACAAACAAGTGATTGCTTCAAACGGTGAAGATTTGTCGAATAACTAATCAAAAGAAGCTGCCGTTGATCTCTTAGAGAAATCTAAGGAGATCAACGGCAGTTTTTTTAAGTCTTTTTAAAAACTTTTGTAACGAATGGCTTCTTTAAGAAGAAATGGAGGCTCAAATATTTTTGATAACCAACAATGAGAGTGTTGTAAAATGTTTGCGTTGCAGCAATTACAAAACGGCGACCTTAAGGATGACATATTTTGCCCTTAAGGTCGCCTTTATCAATTTTTTAAAGAACTTTTTCAATTTCAGGAATCATTTTTTGAGGATTGGTTTGTGGAGCAAAACGCTCAACGACTCTGCCTTGGCGATCCACCAAAAATTTCGTGAAATTCCATTTAATGGCTTTGCCTAGCGTGCCCGGTGCTTCTTCTTCCAAATAGCGAAACAAGGGATCCGCGTCTTTGCCATTGATCACCGTTAACTTGTGCATCGGAAAATCAACACCATAGGTGGTTCGGCAAGCGGCTGCGGCTTCTTCGGCTGAACCGACTTCTTGTTTGAACTGGTCAGAAGGAAATCCTAAAACGACCAACCCTTGGTCTTTATAGGTTTCATAAAGACCTTGTAATTCTTTGAACTGCGGACTCAAACCGCACTTCGTAGCTGTATTGACAATCACTAGCGGTTGACCTTCGTATTTTGCTAGCGAATAGGTTTCGCCGTTTTCTAATGTTGCTTGGTAGTCATAGATTGACATAGCAAACGCTCCTTTTAATGTAAATCATAGTCGATAGCTTCTGAGACAAGTATAGAGCAAAGTCTTCAAAAAAACCAAGCAAACTTCTTGGCGTATCTTATTTTTTATGGAAAACAAAAAAGTCCAGCAGTCACCGAGACCGCTGGACTTTAATTATGCTTCCGGTAAGACTTCTGGTTCGGCTTCTTGGGGATGAACGACAGCTTTGGTTTTCCAGACACCAGAATGCCAGCGATAGATCATTAAGATACTGCGGAGTGCTTCGTCAATGGCATAAGCGATCCAAACGCCGATCAAACCGAATTTAAAGACGATGGCCAATGAGTAAGAAAACGGTAAGCTGATGACCCATAGAACAACCAGACTGCAGATCAATGGGAACTTCACGTCGCCACTTGCATTCAAGGAACCCACAAGGATCATATTGACTGCACGAGCTGTTTCTAAGACGATCTCTACCAAAAAGACACCTTTAGCAATCTCGATCACTTCCGCGTTGGAGGTAAAGATTCCCATGATTGGCTCAATAAACAAGTAAGTCAATAGACAGATCGTCACTGAGGCAATGATCCCGATCACCATCGTGCGCATGCCTCGCTGATGCGCGCGATCGAATTCTCCAGCACCGACATTGCGGCCAATCATGATTTGATTCCCTTGACTCAATGCGGAGGCAATCAAATAAACAAATTGGGTGATAGCTGTTACGTAAGATTTTGCAATCAAGACACTTGCACCAAGTTGAGCCACAATCATCGTCACCACGACTTGCGCACCTTGATAGGAAAGAGATTCGCCAGAAGAAGGCAATCCGTAAGTCAAAATGTTTTTCATCACACCCCAAGAGACGTTCGAAAAACGGGCAGACAAAACAGAAAAATTCACGTGCTTCTTCAGTAGTACTGCGGCAATTACTAAACCGATCGAATTACCAAAGACGCTAGAAAATGCCAATCCAGTCACACCGAAATTCGGCAATCCGAAGGGGCTGTATAAGACAAAATAATTCCCAATCACGGCTAGAATACTAGCAAACATCGGTACCAATAACGCAGGTTTTGTGAAACTGTGGCTACGCATGACAGCAATTATGACCGCCGTGATCGAGGAAAGGAACAGACTTCCGCCATATACTTGTAAGTACCCATGCCCGAGGGCAACTAATTCAGCATCCAGTCCCATGAAACGCAAGAGATAGGTTGAGCCAAAAAGGAACATTAAGCTGATTAAAATTCCAATGAATAATGAGCCAAAAAGAGCGGTATTGATGACTTTCGGGATCTGGTCCCGTTTTTTTGCACCAATTAATTGGGCGATAATGATCTGAGTACCCACGGTTATGAAACCGTAAATAAAGACCGTTAAATTTAACAGTTGATTGGCGGCACTGACAGCCGCTACTGCTGGCTCGGAGTAATGAGAAATCATCCAAACGTTGATATTCCCAATAACGACCCGCAAAAATAACTCAACAAAAATCGGCCAGCTGAGGAAAAGCAGTTCGCGATCTGATTTTCCTAAAAGTTTTTTCTTATTCAATTGTAAGGACTCCTTATTTTCTATATAATAGACGTATCGTGAAAATTTTACAAAAATTGAAAAGAAAGTCAATGTAATTTTCAAAAGTAAAAGCAGGAATATCTTATTATTTTTTGTAAGCAGATGAGTTGAAAGAATTTGCTTTTGAAAGTAAAGTATGGGTAGTCCAAATTGGAGGGAAATATATGTATGATGTAATTATCATCGGCGCAGGCCCTGCGGGGATGACAGCAGCGCTTTATGCGTCAAGATCGAATTTATCAGTACTAATGATTGAACGAGGCGCACCTGGCGGTCAAATGAATAATACGGCTGAAGTTGAAAACTACCCAGGATACGAGTCTATCTTAGGCCCTGAACTAGCATTCAAGATGTATGAAGGTGCCATAAAATTTGGTGTTGAAAATGCCTATGGAATCGTTCAAAACATCACTGACCAAGGTGAGTTTAAAGAAGTTGTGACCGAAGACAAAACTTATCAAGGAAAAACAGTCATTATTGCCACAGGGTGTGTACATAGAAAGTTAGGCGTCAAAGGCGAAGAAGAATTCGCTGGACGCGGTGTTTCATACTGTGCGGTTTGTGACGGTGCCTTTTTCCGTAACAAACGCTTGATTGTTGTTGGCGGAGGCGACTCGGCAGTTGAAGAAGCTATCTACTTAACACAATTTGCTTCTGAAGTAACGATCGTTCACCGTCGTGACGAATTACGAGCACAAAAAATCATCCAAGACCGCGCATTTGCCAACGAGAAAATCTCTTTTATTTGGGATTCTGTTGTGGAGGAAATCAAAGGCAATGAGATGGTCGTAACTGGCGTGCAAATCAGAAACGTAAAAACGGATGAAGTGACAGAAGAAGCTGCTGGCGGTGTCTTTATCTATGTTGGTTTAGATCCGTTGACAGAGCCATTCAAAGCCAGCGGTATCACGAATGATGCTGGCTGGATCTTAACAAATGATCAGATGGAAACTTCCATTCCTGGTGTTTACGCGGTTGGCGATGTTCGTGAAAAAGGCTTGCGTCAAATCACGACGGCAGTCGGCGATGGCAGTATTGCTGGTCAACAAGTGTTTGATTTTATTGAAACACAAAAAGATGCTCAATTAACGAAATAACCTAATGGAATCAGCTGTTATTTTTAAAGTGTCAATCACTTTTGATAGCAGCTGTTTTTATTTTTCGTTTGGTTATTCTTTGAGAAATCTGTAAGTAGTGTTATACTAATTTTAGAGCATTTTAACGGAAAAAGGAGAGGTTATTTTATGGCATGGGAACAAACATTTAATCAATGGAAAAACAGTGAACACTTAGATCCACAATTAAAAGAACAATTGACCGCATTAGAAGCAGATCCTGCGATGCTAGAAGACGCTTTTTATATGCCTTTGGAATTTGGGACTGCCGGTATGCGAGGGATTTTAGGGCCTGGGATCAACCGGATGAACATTTATACGATTCGTCAAGCAACCGAAGGATTGGCTCGCTTTATGGATACACAAGATCCTGAAACAAGACGTCGTGGCGTAGCGATCGCCTATGATTCCCGTCATTTTTCACCTGAGTTTGCGATGGAAGCAGCGAAAACATTGGCAAAGCATGATATTCCAGCCTTCGTCTTTGAAAGCTTACGTCCGACGCCAGAATTATCTTTTGCTGTGCGTTACCTAAAAACTTTCACCGGAATCATGATCACTGCTTCTCACAATCCAGCCGAATACAATGGCTACAAAGTATATGGGGAAGATGGTGGACAAATGCCACCTGCAGATGCGGATGCATTGACCAAATTCGTTCGAGAAATTGAAAATCCATTGGAGATCCCTGTATTAAGTGAAGAAGAAGCCAAAAACAGCGGCTTGATCTCTATTATTGGCGAAGAGATCGACACTGCCTATCTGAAAGAGATCAAAGAAGTCACGATCGATCAAGAATTGATCGATACGGTGGGCAAAGATTTGAAACTTGTCTATACACCACTTCATGGAACGGGACGGATGCTTGGTGAGAAAGCATTGAAACAAGCTGGTTTCCAACAATTCATTATTGAACCTTCTCAAGCGGTTGCTGATCCAAATTTCAGTACAGTAAAATCACCAAATCCAGAAGAGCACTCTGCCTTTGAATATGCGATTGCTTTAGGAGAAAAAGAAGGAGCGGACCTATTGATCGCCACGGACCCAGATGCCGATCGCTTGGGGGCTGCAGTAAGAATGCCAGATGGCAATTACCAAGTATTGACTGGAAACCAATTAGGCGCATTGATGATCCGTTATATTCTAGAAGCTCATAAAACAGCAGGAACCTTGCCTGAAAATGCAGCAGTCTTAAAATCGATCGTTTCTAGTGAATTGCCAACAGCGATCGCCAAATCTTACAATGTGGATATGATCAATGTTTTGACCGGCTTTAAATTCATCGCCGAAAAAATCCAACAATTTGAAAAAGATCATTCGCAAACCTTCATGTTTGGTTTTGAAGAAAGTTATGGTTACTTAGTGAAACCATTTGTACGGGACAAGGACGCGATCCAAGCGCTCGTTTTATTAGCAGAAGTGGCGGCTTTTTACAAACAATCAGACAAAACCCTTTATGATGGTCTGCAAGATATTTTTGAAGAATATGGTTATTACGCAGAAAAAACCATTTCAGTAACGATGAGCGGTATGGAGGGGGCAACTAAGATTGCTGCCTTGATGAAGACTTTCCGTGAAAAAGCTCCTTCTGTTTTCGCAGGAACTCCTGTCGTTCAAACAGAAGACTTTAAACTGTTGACTCGTGTGGGCTTAGATGGACACCTGCAAAAAATGACGACACCGCCTTCTGATGTTTTGAAATACACATTAGAAGATGAAAGCTGGATTGCTGTGCGTCCTTCTGGAACTGAACCGAAAATCAAGTTTTATATTGGTGTGAAAGGCGAATCGGCAGAAGAGGCAGAACAAAAAATTGCTGATCTGCAAGCAGCCATCGAAGAGATCACTGGGGAATAAAACTACCTGATGTCTCCAATACCAAGAAATTGCAACTGACTGAATGATCCGAGTGGTAGAAACGAAGCTTCGATTCCTCAGCACCTCGCTGTTGAGGAATCAAAGCTTCGAGAAGAAATTTTCTGACACTTGGATCTATTCGTGTCTTTTATCTATTTTCTTTCCCTTGCTCATCAAAGGTGGATTGACAAGCCGTCAACCAAGGGCTAAAATGCAAAAGGAAATAAGAGAGGATGTGGCGCGATGACTACGCCGAAATTAGAGGAAATTCAGCAAGTAACACAGATTTTTAAGATGCTTAGTGATCCCACCAGACTAAAAATTTTGTTGTCCCTTCAAGAAGGTGAACGCAACGTCACTTCGATTGCGGAACAAGTACATATGGAACAATCAGCAGTTTCTCATCAGTTGAAACTTTTGAAAGATAATCGGATCGTAAAGTCAGAGAGACAAGGAAAAACGATTCTTTATAGTCTCGATGACAAACATGTTGTGGATATTTTGCAAAAAACATTTGAACATATCCATCATCGTTAAAACTAGGGCGAGAATTTCTCAAAAGTCCTAGTTTTTTCTTATTGTTTTTGGTATGCTAGTGGAAATATTAAAATTAGATGAACGGTTTTTAATAACGTTTTCAGTTAGGGGGCATTATGGGTAAGCGATTAAACATTGGATTATTAGGAATGGGTGTTGTCGGCAGTGGAGTCTGTCAAGTGCTGGCGGAACAAAAAGAAGCCATTCTGGCACGGACAGGAGTCAATGTGCAAATCACGAAAGCACTAGCTTCGCCTTATGAGGATAAGTCTGCGTTAGCAGCTAAGTATGGGTTTGCTTTGACGAATGAGGCAAATGAGTTGTTTGAAGATGAGACCATCGACGTAATTGTGGAATTGATCGGGAAGATCGATCCGGCAAAAGCGTTTATTTCAGCTGCTTTAGAAAATAAAAAGCATGTTGTGACGGCAAATAAAGATTTGATTGCCACCCATGGACCTGAACTGCTGGCAATTGCTGAAAAAGCCGGTGTTTCTCTTTATTATGAAGCCAGTGTAGGTGGCGGCATTCCGATTTTGCGCACATTGAGCACCCACTATCTACCTGATACCATCACAGGAATTTTTGGTATCGTCAATGGGACGACCAATTACATGTTGACGAAAATGACGGAAGATGGCCTGACCTATGAAGATGCTTTGTCGCAAGCTCAAGCGAAAGGCTTTGCGGAATCAGACCCTACCAATGATGTCGATGGCATTGATGCTGCTTACAAAATGGTGATTTTGACGAAATTTGCCTTTGGGAAAACGATCAGCATTGATGATGTTGCAACGAAAGGCATCCGCGGATTAGCTGTGGCAGATATTAAGCAGGCGCAAGCCTTTGGTTATGAAGTGAAGTTGATCGGCGCAGCTCAAAAGACAGTTGACGGTTCCCTTACTGTGTCAGTTGGACCTGTATTAGTACCGAAAAACCATGCGTTAGCGACGATCCAAAACGAGTTTAATGGTATTTTTATCGAGAGCGAAGGCATTGATCAATCAATGGTTTATGGACCAGGAGCAGGATCGCGACCGACGGCCACCAGCGTGGTTGCGGATTTAACCGTGCTAGCAAAAAATAAAAGCTATGGGATCGTGGAACCATTTCTAACCTTTGAAAGAGAAACAGCATTAGCTGCTGTCCGAGAAGTTCCCAGCCGGCATTATGTGTCGTTTTCAAGTCAAGAGATCAAAGCGAACGCTCTTCCAGAATGGTTTGCGTTTGAGCAAACGGTGTTCAACGAAGCAGACCAACGAATTGTTGGAATCACCAATTCAATGAGCGAAAATGAGCTAGCAGAAAAACTCGCAACTTATACCGATGCACAAAGCATTCAAATAATGAAAGTGATGGAGGAATAGACATGTATCAAGGATTATTGCATCAATACAAAGAATATCTCCCAGTTAATGAAAATACCCCAGCATTGTCACTGGCAGAAGGTAACACGCCGTTGATTCCCTTACCAAGCCTTTCCAAGGAATTAGGGATCCAATTGTATGGAAAATACGAAGGGCTGAATCCAACAGGCTCATTTAAAGACCGTGGGATGGTCATGGCGGTGGCAAAAGCGGTGGAAGAAGGCGCCAAAGCAATCGTCTGTGCCTCGACAGGAAATACTAGTGCGGCAGCAGCAGCTTATGCCACCAGAGCGGGGATCAAAGCCTACGTTGTAATTCCAGATGGCAAGATCGCTATGGGAAAATTGGCGCAAGCAATCGTTTATGGAGCCGATATCATTTCGATTCCAGGAAACTTTGATGAAGCGTTAAAAGCGGTCCGGGATATTGCAGAAACGGAAGCCGTGGCGCTAGTAAACTCAGTCAATCCTTATCGTTTAGAAGGACAAAAAACAGCGGCCTTTGAAGTATGCGAACAATTAGGACAAGCGCCAGATGTTCTTGCGATTCCTGTCGGTAATGCAGGAAATATCTCGGCATATTGGAAAGGGTTCAAAGAATGGCATGAGAAAAAAGGCACCGCGTTGCCAAGAATGCATGGATTTGAAGCTGAAGGTGCTGCTGCCATCGTCCGTGGGGAAGTCATCGAACAGCCGGAAACCATCGCTACAGCGATTCAGATCGGCAATCCAGCCAGCTGGCAGTTGGCAGAAGCCGCTCGTGATGAATCAAATGGACACATCGATGCAGTAACCGATGAGGAAATTTTGAATGCTTACCGTAAAATCGCTGCGCAAGATGGTGTGTTTATTGAACCAGGCTCAGCCGCATCACTTGCCGGCGTTATCCAGCACGTGAAAGCAGGGAAAATCAAACCAGGTGAGACTGTCGTTGCCGTCTTTACTGGAAATGGTCTGAAAGATCCGGATACAGCAATTAAAGCAACCGAAGTAACCATCAATAAAATGAGTGATTTAGAAGAAATGCGTCAGCATCTTCGTGAAGGAGTTGCCAATCTATGAAGATCCGCGTTCCTGCAACCAGTGCGAACTTAGGTCCTGGTTTTGATTCCTGCGGGATTGCCCTGTCAAAGTATTTGTTCATCGAAGTTTTAAAAGAAAACGATACATGGGAAATCATCCATGAGTTAGGCTCAGAGATTCCAACCGATGAAACCAATTTACTTTTGCGTGTGGCTTTGAAATTAGCACCAGACATGAAACCATTGAAGATTCGTATGAGCTCAGATATTCCATTGGCACGAGGCTTAGGCAGCAGTTCTTCTGTTATTGTTGCTGGGATTGAACTAGCCAACCGCATGGCGCATATGAATCTGAGTGCAGCACAAAAACTTGAGATCGCAACCGCCATTGAAGGGCATCCTGACAACGTCGGACCAGCGATCTATGGAGATTTTGCGATTGCTGCCTATGATCATCAGCACAAGCATACGTATTTAGTCAAACATCATTTTCCTGAATGTGAGATCATCGCCTATATCCCTCACGATGAGTTGTTGACGGAAGCAAGTCGCCAAGTCTTGCCCCAGACACTTTCTCACGAGCAAGCAGTCGAAGCCAGTGCGATCGCCAATGTTATGATCGCAGCAGTCATTAATGGCAATCTGCCTCTTGCAGGGAAATTGATGCAGCAAGATCGTTTTCATGAAGCCTATCGTGAGAAACTTGTTCCACACTTGTCGACCATTCGCCAGATTTGTGAAGAAGAAGGCGGTTATGGCTGTTTCTTGAGTGGCGCAGGTCCCACTGTCTTAGCAATCGTCCCAGAAGACAAGGCAGAACGTATCTCAAAACTTTTGCATGCGCTGGAAAGTAATGCGTATATCGAACAATTGCAAATCGATCGTGAAGGGCTACAAGTTTTCTAAAGAGCTTTAAAATGAAAAATATACCAAAAACGATGAGCAGACTCAGTCCGCTCATCGTTTTTTATTGCTTAATAGTGGTTAATCTTTCGTCTCTGAGGTGTAATAGCTATGATCTTCTAAGTTTAATGCATTTAAAATCATCGAGGCGGTTTCTTCGATGGAAAGAGAAGCGACATTGATCACGACACAACCTAATTTCTCATAAAGATCATTGGCAAACGTCAGCTCCGCTTTGATTTTTTCGATATCGGAATACGCAGAATCGGGGTTCAAGCCGTAGGAGCGCATCCGTTCTTTGCGGATACTGTTTAATACATTCGGATCGTTTGTTAACCCAACGATTTTTTTCGGATCGATTTCCCAGAGCTGTTTCGGGATGTGGGCTTGCGGAACCAAAGGCAAATTAGCGACTTTTAAGTTTTTGTTCGCTAAAAATAGACTCAAAGGCGTTTTTGAG
The DNA here is from genome assembly GCF_006491895.1 of Enterococcus sp. OL5. NCBI lineage: Bacteria > Bacillati > Bacillota > Bacilli > Lactobacillales > Enterococcaceae > Enterococcus > Enterococcus sp. OL5. Next base: position 183,731 of record NZ_VHIL01000001.1, on the reverse strand, counting down.
GTCCGAGAAACACCCAATAAAACGACATCCGCCTCTAAAAAGCCACGGGGGTCTTTCCCGTCATCATACATCACAGCAAACTCCATGGCTTTGATGCGTTTGAAATAATTTTCATTCAAGTGATGCAAAGCGCCGGGTTCTCGTGACGGTGCCACCCCAGTGCGGCGTTCAACTTCACTCACAGGCGGTGTTAGTACATCAAAATGATAGAGATCCGCTTCTTCACAAAAATGATTCGTCAAATCCACAAGTTCTTCTTTGATCAAGGTATGAAGAATAATGGCATTGTGTTTTTTTGCATCTGATAATGCTTTGATCAAGTGCTCTTTCGTGTGGATAAACGTGCGTCTGAAAAGGTTGAATTCGACGCTGGGGTATTGGGCCATTGTCGCTTGTGCAAGCTTCGATGCCGTTTCGCCGGCAGAATCAGACAATACGAACATCGTCACTGCGGCACTGGTTTGCAATTTTTCTTGCAAGTCTGGTTGTTCAGGTTCAGTTGGCTTCATAAGAAAAATCCTCTCTTGCTTTTTTATTGATTTCATTATACCATACTTAAGATTGATAGAATCGGAATGATTTTGATTTATCAGGAGGGCCTACGATGAAAAATCAAACACTTATAGAGCATGCCATGACTACATTGAAAGAAAATGGCTTTAAATACACCAAAAAAAGAGAAGCGATCATCACTTATTTAGTGAAACGCAATCGCTATTTACCAGCAAAAGAAATTCATGAATACATGTCGGAAAAGTATCCTGGTTTGAGTTATGATACGATCTACCGGAATTTGCACGATTTTTCTGAGATCGGTATTTTAGAAGAAACAGAGCTGAACGGGGAGATGAAGTTTCGCTATAACTGCTGTGCAGAATTAGAGGACCATCACCACCATCATTTCATTTGTACAGTCTGCGGCAAAACAAAAGAACTGCATATTTGTCCAATGGACTTCTTTCAAGAACAGCTTCCTGGTTGTTTGATCGAGGGTCATCGCTTCGAGATTTTGGGGCGTTGTGAAGAATGTCAATGAAAACCCAAACAAACTTGACAGTATCGAAGACTTTTTTACCAGAATGCCTTGACACTTTTTCAGGGGTTAGCTATAATTTTTAAAGGACAGTCGTGTTTTTTGGGATTTTATTTCAATAACAACTACGGTTACTTTTTAAGCTCGGAGGGAGGGAATTTACATGTCAAAAACAGTCGTTCGCAAAAACGAATCACTTGACGATGCTCTTCGTCGCTTCAAACGTTCCGTGTCAAAAGCGGGTACTTTACAGGAATCTCGTAAACGTGAATTTTACGAAAAACCTAGCGTAAAGCGTAAGAAAAAATCTGAAGCAGCTAGAAAACGCAAAAAATTCTAATTTTCTACTGTTTTGAGAATTGGAGCTGGTAGTGTGACACTACTAAGTACACTGAATGATGACATGAAGACAGCGATGAAAGCCAAAGACAAGGAAACCTTGCAGGTGATCCGCATGTTGAAAGCATCAATTCAAAATGAGCAGATCAAAAAAGGTACTGACTTGAATGAAGAAGAAGAGTTGACTGTTTTATCTCGTGAGATGAAGCAACGTCGGGACTCTTTAAATGAGTTTGAGAAAGCTGACCGAAAAGATCTAGCCGAGAAAGTCAAAGTTGAAATTGCAGTTGTTGAAAAATATTTACCAGCGCAACTTGATGAAGCGGAAATCCGCCAAATCGTTGCTGGAGCGATTGAAAAGACTGGTGCTTCTTCTTCCAAAGAATTTGGAAAAGTGATGGGTGCTGTAATGCCGCAAGTCAAAGGCAAAGCAGACGGCAATCAAGTCAATGCAATCGTTAAAGAATTATTGGATCAAATGTAAGCTCACGCCGCAAGTATGGATGACATGCTTGCGGCTTTTTTCTGATTTCGAAAACTTAAAAAAAGCATAAGGACAAAAGGAAACTACCTTTGGGCTTTATAAGTAATTTTTCTTTTTTCCATCTTATGTTATTATTAATAAGAACGCCAAAAAAGGAGCTGTAACATATTTGACAGACAAAACTATGACGATCGAGATAACACTTAGTGAAAACGATGATGTTCGTTTGCTATTAGGTGCTCACGATAAAAACATTAAAATTATTGAAGACTCGACAGGGACGGTCATTCACACTCGTGGTGAGCTAATCCAAATCGTCGGCGAAGCGGATGCAGCAGAAAAAGCACAATCTGTGATTCGAGCGTTGCAAGAGTTGATCAAACGAGGTATCAATATCAGTACCCCTGATGTGATCACAGCATTGAATATGGTAAACAAAGGCAGTCTTGATTATTTCAAAGATATGTATGAGGAAGAAATCATCAAGGACCGTAATGGTAAACCGATTCGGGCGAAAAATGCCGGTCAAAAGAAATATATCGAAGCTGTTCGCAAACATGATGTGGTCTTTGGTGTCGGACCAGCTGGAACAGGAAAAACCTTTTTAGCCGTTGTCATGGCGATCGCTGCTTTAAAGAAAGGCCAAGTGCAAAAGATTATTTTGACACGGCCCGCTGTGGAAGCAGGAGAAAACCTTGGTTTCCTACCGGGAGACTTGAAAGAAAAAGTCGATCCTTACTTACGACCCGTTTATGATGCGTTGTATCAAATTTTCGGGATGGATCATACGAATCGTTTAATGGAACGTGGCGTCATAGAGATCGCTCCATTAGCATATATGCGAGGGCGCACGTTAGAAGATGCCTTTGTAATTTTAGATGAAGCTCAAAACACGACGATCGCTCAAATGAAAATGTTTCTGACACGTTTAGGATTCAACTCCAAAATGATCGTCAATGGCGATACGAGTCAGATCGACTTGCCAAAGGGAACTTTAAGCGGTTTGATCCATGCGGAGCGAACGTTGCAAGAGATCCCCAAAATTGCTTTTGCTAATTTTGAAGCAGGAGATGTGGTACGGCACCCAGTTGTGGCCGAAATCATTCGAGCTTATGAAGAAGCAGATCTTAAAGACAAGCGCTGATCGTCTTTTAGGAGGAGAACTATGATCATTCAACCACTACGGAAATTTAGAGAAAGACTTGGGAAGTTCTATTTACCAGTTTTAATGTTTCTATTCTTTCTTTTTTCGATTGGTATCATGTACACCAGCGTCAAACAGAACAATGTCGATTATAGCGAAGGTCAGGTGGCGGAAGAAAACATCCGTGCCAATAAAACGATTGAAAATACCGCTGCGACAGAACAAAAGCGCAAATTAGCAGCAGAAGCGGTTCCACCAGAGTATACTTATCAAGACACACTGGCGCAGACACAGCACGATCGCATCGACCATTTATTTGACTTAATTGATTCAGTCAAAAAGTCGGTAGATGATGCCCACGCTAAAGAAGTTGCTGAGGCTGATGAGGATGAAAATATCCCTAAACCGAGTACGGATGAATACATCGCAGCATTAAAAAAAGAGTTTGAAAAAATGAGTGATGATGAACTTGATTTTTATCAGTCATTGACGAATAATTTTTTGTCGACGTTATTTTCTTTAAGTAGCGATGAATTGAATACGGTACGAACCTATGCCTTACAGCTAGTGGACGAGCAAATGGCTAAGCAGATCCGCCAAACAGAACTCAGCACTTTCCGCTCGGAGGCAGAAGACAAGATCCAATTTCTAGATGTTACTTCAGACATGGCATCAGTATTGCGTTTTATTGTCAATCAAGGAATCGTCGTCAATGATATTCCCAATGAAAAGCGGACGGAAGAAGCGAGACAAACCGCCATGGACACTGTTCCACCGGTAATGATCTATCAAGGAGAAATCATTGTTCGTGAAGGCTCACAGATCGATGCCAACGCATTGGAAAAATTACAGCTTTTAGGAATGACCAATCAAACCTTCTCAGTTTTTCCATTGATCGCTTTAGTTTTAGCGATATGCTTACAAATGCTGATGCTGTTTTATTATACAAGACAGACAAAAGACGTTGAAAAACGTATGAACGCCGTCACTTTTTATATTTTGGCGATGGCATTCAGTATTTTGATCATGAAATTCTTCCAACTGTTCCAATCAGAATTAGTGACCTTTATCCCGCTCTTTTTCCCAGCAGCCTTTACACCGCTGATTCTGAGCATTTTCTCCAGCAGACGTTTAGGAATATTATCCGCGATTTTCCAAGTGGTCAGTGCACTCTTCATTTACTTTGATTCCAGTGGGACCAACTTGTTGACGACTGTTTTAGTGACCTACCTTTTCTCTGGTTTAATGGGGACGATGATCAAACGAGCACGTATTGCCAGTCAAGGGAAAATCGCAGTCATGTGGGTGATCGTTTTCCCATTACTCTTAAGCATCATGCTGGTCATTTTCCAAGGAATGGATTTGGCCCGCGGCAACACATGGACAACACTCGTCTGTGGATTGGCCGGCTCGCTCTTAAGCTATTTGCTGACAATGGGGCTGCATCCGTATATCGAACTATTGGTAACGGACGAAAGTATGATCGTGTTGAATGAATTGAGTAATCCGAACCATCCGTTGTTGAAACAGTTGTTGGAAGAAGCACCAGGGACCTATCATCACAGTATGATGGTTGCCAATCTTAGTGCCAATGCTGTAGCTGAGATCGGTGGGCAAAGCTTACTGACCCGCGTGGCTTGTTACTACCATGACATTGGTAAAGTCAAACATGCCAATTTCTTCGTCGAAAATTTACCTGCAGGTGCTGAGAATCCACATAATTTCTTGCTACCTGAAGACAGCAAACAAATCATCTTCGGTCACGTGATTGATGGGGCGGAAATTCTCGAAGAGGCCAAAATGCCGCGGATGGTGATCGATATTTGCCGTCAACACCATGGCACGACCCTGATGCGTTATTTCTATGTCAAAGCCCAAGAGCGTAATCCCAAGGTGACGGAAGAAGATTTCCGTTATCCCGGGCCAAAACCGCAAACACGAGAAGCGGGTGTCGTGAGTATCGCTGATAGCTGTGAAGCAGCGGTTCGAGCGATGGAAAATCCGACCAATCAAAAGATTCAAGAATTTGTTGCGAATCTCATCAATGACCGGATCTTGGACGGTCAACTGGATGAAACAGGGTTAACGTTGAAAGAAATCCGAATGATTGAAAAATCACTGGTCAATGGACTTTGCAGTACCTTCCATTCACGGATCAAATACCCAAAGATGAAATCGGAAGCAGAGAAAATGAAAGAAGAACAAGAAAGAAGAGAGCGCTAATGGAGATTACCTTTTTAGATGAGACAAATTCAGTAGGGGAAACCAAGATCAAAGAGATCGAAGGCCTTCTACAATTTGCTGCAGGACATTTAGACCTTCCAGAGGATACAGAGATGTCGGTCACGTTTATGGACAATGCAGCCATCCAAGAAATCAATCGGGAGTATCGCGGCAAAGATATGCCGACAGATGTCATCAGTTTTGCCTTCGAAGAAGAAACGCCAGAGGAGATGCCGATCATTTTTGATGAAGTCCTTGAAGAGATGCCTCGTGATCTAGGAGACATTATGATCTCCATTGAACGGGCAAAGGAACAAGCTGCTGAATATGGGCATACTTATGATCGGGAACTTGGTTTCTTGGCGTTGCATGGTTTCTTGCATATCAACGGCTATGATCATATGACACCAGAAGATGAAAAGGAAATGTTTGGATTGCAAAAGGAAATACTGGATGCCTATGGACTCAAAAGATAAGAATATTGGGAAAAACAAACAGTTTATCTCGTCAATCGAATTTGCTTTCACCGGTATAAAAACCGTCTTTAAAGAGGAGCGTAATATGCGTAAACATGTTGCGTTAGGTATCGTTGCGATCATTGCAGGCTTTGTTTTCCGTTTGAATCAAATGGAATGGCTTTGGCTGCTGTTAGCTGTTTTCTTAGTGTGGATCGTGGAGATCATCAATACAGTCTTTGAAAATGTCGTTGACATGTTTACGGACTTTCATTTCCATCCTATCGGAAAAAAAATCAAAGATATGGCAGCTGGTGCTGTGCTGATGACCGCTGTGTTTGCATTAGTGGTCGCCGCGATCATCTTCTTGCCAAAATTGCTACAGCTCTTCTAAAGATGCACCAAAACCACAAGATAAAGGGGAACAACAATGACAACACACAAATCAGGCTTCGTTGCGATCGTCGGGCGGCCAAATGTTGGAAAATCAACACTACTAAATCGAGTCGTAGGACAAAAAATCGCGATCATGAGTGACAAGGCGCAAACGACCCGTAATAAAATTCAAGGGGTCTATACGACAGATGACGCACAGCTGATCTTTATCGATACACCAGGGATCCATAAACCCAAACACCGTCTAGGCGATTTTATGGTGGAAACCGCCTATAGTGCACTTCGTGAAGTTGACGTGACACTATTTATGATCAGTGCCGATCAAAAGCGCGGTAAGGGTGATGATTTTATCATCGAACGGTTGCGTCAAAGCCAGACGCCGGTTTTCCTAGTGATCAATAAAATAGATAAAGTCCATCCAGATGCCTTATTGGCAATTATTGAAGACTATTCCTCACAAATGGACTTTGCTGAGATCGTACCGATTTCCGCAACAGAAGGCAATAATTTCGAAACGTTAATGAAGCTACTGATCGATGAAATGCCTGAAGGGCCTCAGTACTTCCCAGAGGATCAAATCACGGATCATCCAGAATACTTTATCGTTTCCGAATTGGTGCGGGAAAAAGTTTTGCTACTGACCAGAGATGAAGTGCCTCACTCGGTAGCGGTCGTTGTTGACTCCATGAAACGGGACCACAATGACAAGGTGCACATTCAAGCGACGATCATTGTCGAACGTGACAGTCAAAAAGGCATTATCATCGGTAAAGGCGGAAAAATGCTGAAACAGATCGGTACGAAAGCTCGTTTAGACATTGAACACTTGTTAGATGACAAAGTCTTCTTGGAATTATGGGTAAAAGTTCAAAAAGATTGGCGCGACAAGCAAACCTTCTTAACAGACTACGGCTATCGCAAAGATGAGTATTAAGGAAATTTAGATCAATCATGGTCTGCTTTAAAAAGGAAAAACTGATGCAGTTAGTTAACTGGATCAGTTTTTTTAAAGAAATGGGGTGCGACGATGAATCTTGTTGAAACAAAAGGAATCTTACTTTTTTCAAAAGACCATAAAGAAAAGGACAAGTTAGTCAAAATCTTTACGGAGTCAGCTGGGAAGCAAATGTTTTATGTCAAAGGGGCTCATCGAAAAAACAACCCCTTGGCACCAGCGTTGCTCTCCTATACTGAAGCGACTTACATGGGAACCATCAAAGCGGAAGGCTTGTCCTTTTTAAACAATGCCAAAGACATCCATTCATTTCGTACGATTCAAAGTGATATTTTTATCGCTGGCTATGCGACTTATCTGTTGAATCTGGCTGATTCTGCCATCGATGATCGGGTCTATGATCCACATCTTTACCAATTTTTACACGAGGCGTTACAATTGATGGATCAAGGAAACGATGCAGAGATCATCACCAATATTTTTGAGATTCAGATTTTACACCGTTTCGGGATCACTCCAAATTGGACGCACTGTGCCATCTGCGGAAAAACCGACGGTCGGTTTGACTATTCCTCAAAATATAGCGGTATTTTATGTGAACAGCACTGGGGGATGGACGAACGTCGCTATCATGCGGATTCTCGTGCGATCCATTTTATTCGCTTGTTTTCGCAAATATCCTATGAGCAGATTGCTTCGATCAAATTAAAGTCAGAAACGAAAGCAGCGATTCGACAAGTGATCGATCTATTGTATGATGAATATGTCGGCATCCATTTGAAAAGCAAGAAGTTTATCGATCAGATGGGGCAATGGCAAGACGTCTTAAAACCGAAAAATCAATGATAGAGTTGGCGAAACTTCAATGGAGTTAAGCCGACTCTTTTTTTGAACAATGCGGTAAAGTGACTCGCATCTTGAAAACCCACGGCGAAGGCGGCTTGCTGAATGGGCAGATCCGGCTGTGCCACCAAAAGTTCTTTGGCGCGGGCCATGCGATAGTTTAATAAGTATTGGGCGGTGGATTGTCCTAGAAAACGCTGGAACAACCGCGAGAGATATTGGGGCGAAACATAGACTAAACCAGCCAAGTCTCTGATCGTGATCGCCTGATCGTAATTGGTTTCGATTTCTTGTATTACAGGGATCAGATACTGTTGAAACAAGGGGTGTTTTTCTGTTGGATTCCCCGAGTTCTCTTGCATGATCGCCAGCAAAAAACGATAACACTCGCTAGAAGCCTGTAACGGATCCCAACTGATTTTTGGGTCTTCTTTAATGCGTTGCTTGATCCAAGTCATATAGGAAAAAGTTTCAGACTCTTCAACTAAAAGATAAGGTTTACTTGTAAATTTTTTTAAGATCTCAGCTGCCAAAGGTCCTTGAAAGGTGGCAAAGGAGGTTTTCCAATCAGACAAGGGATAGTAGCGATGTGGAGTAAAAGGAAAAATCAAGATGCCTTCACTGGGACGTAAGATAAAGGATTCTTGACCAAAGGTGACGCGGCCTTCTCCTTGTTCTGTCTGTAGCCAATGAAAGTAAGGGTAGCCATCGGGACGAACAACGTCATCTTGTGGCCAATCATTTCCGATACTTTCAAGCGACAAAGGCAGCTGCTGGTTTGTTTGATAAAAATAAATAGGCATATCCAACCTCCATGTTTCGAAAAGTTATAAAATAGTGTTTCATGTATTATACTACAACAGAATGAAAAGCCTTACAATAAGAGAGTAGAAATCAATTTATTTTAAAGGAGCGTTCATTCTTATGACAAAATTTTTCGATCGAATTTTATTTGGCGGCGATTATAACCCCAATCAATGGCCCAAAGAGATTTGGGAAGAAGACATTCGAATCTTTAAAAAAGCGAGTATCAATAGTGCGACCGTCAACGTCTTTTCATGGGCAAAGATCCAACCTTCTGAAAATTGTTATGATTTTGAGGAATTGGATCAAATCATTGAAAGATTAAGCAAGGAAGGGTTCGATATCGTCTTAGCGACATCGACGGCGGCGCTGCCAGCTTGGATGTTCAAGAAATATCCGGAAGTCGCTCGCACCGATTATGATGGACGCCGTCATAAGTTTGGGCAACGGCACAATGCCTGTCCTAACAGTTTAGTCTATCAAAAATACGCTGAGCGATTGGCGACAAAATTAGCCGAACATTACGGTGAAAACCCGCAAGTCTCTTGTTGGCACATCAACAATGAATATGGTGGCGAATGTTATTGCGAAAACTGTGAGAAAGCGTTTCGTGTTTGGTTAAAAGACAAGTATCAAACGATCGAGGCAGTGAACAAAGCCTGGAACATGGAATTTTGGGGACACACTGTGTATGAATGGGATGAAATCGTGCTGCCAAATGCGCTGTCAGAAGGAATCGGCTATGAGAAGACAGCATTTGCGGGTATTTCCATTGACTACCGACGGTTCAACTCGGATAGTCTTTTAAAAAACTATATGATGGAACGGGACGCTATTCGGAAAATTGATCCGACAACTCCGATTACAACGAATTTAATGGGAACCTTTAAAGGACTGGATTATTTCAAATGGGCAAAGGAAATGGACCTTGTTTCGTGGGATAATTATCCATCGTATAATACGCCATGGAGTTTAGTAGCCATGACCCATGATCTAATGCGTGGCTTGAAACAACAGCCCTTTATGTTGATGGAACAAACACCTTCGCAACAAAACTGGCAACCTTATAACTCGTTGAAAAAACCAGGACAAATGCGGGCGCAAAGTTACCAAACCATCGCTCATGGGGCGGATACGATCCAATACTTTCAATTACGACGTTCCGTTGGCGCTTGTGAGAAATTCCATGGCGCGGTCATCGAACATGTCGGTCATGAAGACACGCGAGTTTTTCGAGAAACAGCCGCTCTTGGGGCGGAATTAGCGCAGCTTTCAGACATTATTGGGACGCAATCTCAAGCACAAGTTGCTTTGATTTTTGATTGGGACAATTACTGGGCATTAGAATACACCAGTGGTCCGACCGTTGATCTGAAATATGTAGAACAGATCCATCGCTACTATCGGTATTTTTACGAACAAAATATTGCCGTCGACTTGATTCCCGTGGATGCTGACTTATCAAAATACAAATTAGTCGCAGCACCGGTTCTCTACATGATCAAAGAAGGGATGCAAGAGCGGCTCACTGATTTCGTCAAACAAGGTGGTGCTTTACTTACGACGTATATGAGCGGTATCGTTGATCAATCTGACAATGTTCATTTAGGGGGCTATCCTGGGCCATTGCGGGAGTTAGCTGGCATCTGGGTGGAAGAAATCGATGCATTAGCCCCAGAACAATCAAACGGGGTTTCGTTAGTCAATGAAGAACTGACAGGAACAAGTAATTTAGTCAGCGATTTGATCCATTTAGAAAACGCCGAAGCACTAGCGCATTATACAAGCAATTTTTATGCAGGAATGCCGGCAGTGACGAAAAATACGTTTGGTGAAGGAACTGTCTATTACTTTGGTGGCCAGTTGGAAGATCAGCTACAAGATCAGCTTTTCAAAACGATCGTCGAAGAAACCGATATTACCCCAGTGATCAAGGAGGCAACAAAACTGGAAGTTGCCTGTCGTGAAAATGCAGAGGCGAAATTCTTCGTTATCATCAATTTCCACGAAGAAGCACAGCCTTTACCAGAAATATTCGTCGGAGAAACGGATCTCCTGACGGGTGAGGTTCTTTCTTCAGAAACGAAACTGGCACAGTACACCACCTATATCGTCAAAGAGGAGCGTAACTGATGCGAACTTTTGCTATTGAAGATGACTTTTATTTAGACAACAAGCCGTTTAAAGTGATCTCTGGAGCAATCCACTATTTTCGTGTCGTTCCTGAATATTGGCAAGATCGTTTAGAGAAGCTACGCTTGATGGGCTGTAATACCGTGGAAACCTATGTTCCTTGGAATCTCCATGAAGCACAAGAAGGTGTCTATCAGTTTGAGGGAATCCTTGATTTGCGGCGATTTATCCAAACGGCACAAGAAGTAGGGCTTTATGTGATTTTGCGACCAGCACCTTATATTTGTGCGGAGTGGGAATTTGGTGGGTTGCCTTATTGGCTATTGCAAGATCCTATGATGAAGCTTCGGTTTGATTATCCACCATTTATGGAAAAAATCACTCGATATTTCGCCCATTTGTTTCCACAAGTGCGGGATCTGCAGATCACCCAAGGTGGTCCGATTTTAATGATGCAAGTAGAAAATGAATACGGCAGCTACGCCAATGACAAAGAGTATTTGCGAAAAATGGTGGCTGCGATGCGGCAGCATGGTGTAGAAACGCCGTTAGTGACCTCTGACGGACCTTGGCACGATATGCTAGAAAACGGCAGTATCAAAGACTTGGCATTGCCTACGATCAACTGCGGCTCCAACATCAAGGAAAATTTTGAAAAACTTCGAAAATTTCACGGAGAAAAACGGCCACTGATGGTCATGGAATTTTGGATCGGCTGGTTTGATGCCTGGGGTGACGACCAGCACCATACGACCTCAACACAAGATGCAGTAAAGGAATTGCAGGATTGTTTAGCATTAGGTTCTGTCAATATCTATATGTTTCATGGCGGGACCAACTTTGGCTTTATGAACGGGTCAAACTATTATGAACGCTTAGCGCCGGATGTCACTAGCTATGATTACGATGCCTTGTTGACAGAATGGGGAGAACCTACTGCCAAATACCAAGCCTTCAAAAAGGTGATTGCTGACTATACGGAAATTCCTGAGTTTCCCTTGAGTATGAAAATTGAGCGAAAAGCTTATGGAACATTCTCAGTGAAAGAACGAGTCTCCTTGTTTTCGACGATCGACACAATCAGTCAACCGATCATATGTAATTACCCCTTATCGATGGAAGCCTGCAATCAAGCGACAGGATATATCTATTATCGCTCACTGATTGGGCCTGCTCGGAAGATTGCCGACTACCGTCTGATCAATACGATGGATCGTGCCCATACGTTTATCAACCAGGAACTTTTGCGCATCGATTACGATCAAGAAATCGGTCAAACCTACAGTTTCGATTTATCAGAATCAGAAAACGAGTTGGGGATCTTGGTGGAGAATATGGGGCGGGTCAATTATTCTGTAAAAATGAACCATCAGCACAAAGGCATCAAAGAAGGTGTGATCATCAATGGCGCCTTCCAAAGCAACTGGGAAATCTATCCCTTACCGATGGATAATTTGCATGCCATTGATTTCCAAGGAAAATGGCAAAAAGGACAACCAAGTTTCTCACGCTTTGAATGTGTTTTTGATGAATGTGCAGATACCTTTATCGAATTGCCAGGCTGGGGTAAAGGGTTTGTCCAAGTCAATGGTCATACGATCGGCCGTTTTTGGGGAAAAGGACCGCAGCAGCGCTTGTACGTCCCAGCACCGTTTTTAAAAATCGGAAGGAATGAGATCATCGTTTTTGAAAGTGATGGGAAAATCGCTGATGAGATCGTCTTTCATGATCAGGCGGATTTAGGCCCAGAAGCATAAAAGTTCAAATTAATCATTGACAAACCCTAGCTTCAACTACTATCATAAGGGTAATCGAATCCGTGCTATGATCGGAAGAAAGAAAGAAGACCATTCCATGAAGCGAACTTGGGAGAGTGAAAGCCAAGTTGGAACCTTATTTCGCAGGCGTCCGTGAGCATGATCAATGAAGCTGCCGACTTGTCGGAAGTAGGGTGGAACCGCGAATGTATCGTCCCTATATCTATACACTTTGTATAGATATAGGGACTTTTTTATGTTTCACACCAAGAATAGCCAAAAACAAAGGAGGGTTTTTATGTTATTTGATATGACGATTCCAGCAAGTGCGTTTACCGAAAAAAAGCTCAAAGTATTAGCAAGTATTCCATTGCAGGTTCGCCTTTTAAAGGATGAACAGCTTTTACATGAATTTACAACGAGTCCAGACCAAATGCTTTACGACTTATCGGATGTTTTAGAAGCAGATGTCGTGGTCGAAGTGAAATTGATCCCTGGATCAGTTGTCGAATTTTATCCTGTCGTCAATGCGTTATAAGAAAGGAAGAAAAAGATGAGTAAACTAACTGTGCAAGAGATGATTTTGACCCTGCAAAAATTCTGGTCCGAAAACGGCTGTATGCTGATGCAGGCCTATGATACAGAAAAAGGGGCTGGAACCATGAGCCCATACACGTTTTTACGTGCAATCGGTCCAGAACCATGGAACGCTGCTTACGTAGAACCTTCTCGCCGTCCAGCTGATGGCCGCTACGGGGAAAACCCAAATCGTTTGTATCAGCATCACCAGTTCCAAGTCGTGATGAAGCCTTCTCCTGAAAATATCCAAGAGCTTTATTTAGAAAGCCTGCGTCTTTTAGGGATCGATCCCTTAGAACATGATATTCGTTTTGTCGAAGATAACTGGGAAAATCCCTCAATGGGTTGTGCTGGTCTTGGTTGGGAAGTTTGGTTAGATGGGATGGAGATCACTCAGTTTACGTACTTCCAACAAGTAGGCGGCTTAGCATGTAAGCCAGTGACATCAGAGATCACTTACGGCTTAGAACGGTTAGCGTCTTATATTCAAGAAGTTGAAAGTGTCTACGATCTTGAATGGTCTGCAGGTGTCAAATATGGTGAGATTTTCCGCCAACCTGAATATGAACATTCAAAATACTCCTTTGAAGTCAGTGACCAAGACTTGCTTTTAGGGAACTTCGATCGTTTTGAACAAGAAGCAAAACGTTGTATCGATGAACGGTTAGTTCATCCAGCTTACGACTATATCTTAAAATGCAGCCATACCTTCAACCTGTTGGATGCTCGTGGCGCAGTCTCCGTCACTGAACGTGCTGGGTACCTCGCACGAATCCGTAATATGGCGCGTCAAGTAGCAAAACTATTTGTAGCAGAACGGGAAAACCTCGGTTATCCATTGCTTGATCCAGAAGTGGCGCAAAAACTGATTGAGGAGGGAAAATAAGATGGCACAAAACCTATTATTAGAAATCGGCTTAGAGGAATTACCTGCGCATGTCGTAACCCCAAGTATGAAACAATTACAAGAAAAAACGGCAGCTTTCTTAGATGCTCATGCATTGCCTTATACAACGATCGAAGCCTATTCAACACCTCGCCGCTTGGCAGTTTATGTCACCGGTATTCCTGAAAAACAAGCCGATACACAAGAAGACGTCAAAGGACCAGCGAAAAAAATCGCCTTAGACGAAGCTGGCAACTGGTCGAAAGCAGCTCAAGGATTTGTTCGGGGACAAGGATTGACAACCGATGACATCACCTTCCGTGAATTAAAAGGGGTTGAGTATGTCTATGTAACGAAACATACCCAAGGTCAAGCAACCGTTGAGGTATTGAAAGGATTGCAGGAAGTAATCACAAGTTTGACGTTCCCAGTAACGATGCACTGGGCAGATTACGATTTTGAATACATCCGACCCATTCATTGGATCGTTGCACTCTTTGGTGAGCAAGTCATTCCTTTCCAAATCCTTGATATTGTTACCGGTCGCGAGTCAAAAGGTCATCGTTTCTTAGGTGAGGCGGTCACGTTTGATCATGCGGATGACTATTTGGAAAAAATGAAGCATCAATTTGTCATCGCTGATCCAAGCGAACGTCAACAAATGATTACCGCACAAATCAATGCGATCGCTCAAGAAAACAACTGGCGGATCGATTTAGATGAAGACTTACTAGAAGAAGTGACAAATCTGGTTGAATACCCAACAGCGTTTGTAGGGGACTTTGAAGAAAAATATCTTTCTGTCCCTGAAGAAGTGTTAGTTACTTCTATGAAAGAACATCAACGCTACTTCGATGTCCGCACCCTTGATGGAGAATTGCTGCCGCATTTCATCTCTGCCCGCAACGGGGATGCTGTGAAAATCGATAATGTTATCAAAGGAAACCAAAAAGTACTGACCGCCCGTTTAGAAGATGCTGAGTTTTTCTACAATGAGGACAAAAAGCTAACCATCGACCATTGTGTGGAAAAGCTTAAGCAAGTCACGTTCCACGAAAAAATCGGCAGTTTGTATGAAAAAATGCAGCGTGTTGGATTAGCTGCACAAATCATCGGGAAGACGGTTGGTTTAACAGAAGAAGAACTGACCGACCTTCAAAGGGCAGCTCAAATCTATAAATTTGATTTAGTGACCAATATGGTAGGGGAATTCCCTGAGTTGCAAGGGATCATGGGGGAAAAATATGCCCTGATCCAAGGAGAGAAACCAGCAGTTGCCCAAGCGATTCGTGAACACTACATGCCGATCTCAGCAGAAGGCGAGCTGCCACAATCAAAAATCGGGGCTGTTTTAGCGATTGCGGATAAATTAGACAGCTTACTTGCTTTCTTCGCTGTTGATATGGTTCCAAGCGGTTCAAACGATCCTTATGCTTTACGTCGTCAAACCTACGGGATTATCCGCATCCTAGCTGAAAAACGCTGGTATTTCCCATTTGCTCAGTTACAAGAAGAGATTCGCGAAGCCATTAATGCCCAACCGGAAGTTTTTGGGATTCAACTTGCCGCAGGTCAAGAACAAGTGACTGATTTTGTGAAAGGCCGTCTGCGTCAATTCTTACTCAGCAAAAATACGCGTCATGATGTTATTGAAGCTGTTTTAGGCGCTCGTCAAGCAGATATCAGTACGTTATTTGAAACGGCTCAGATGTTAAGAGAACATCTGCAAGACACCGACTTCAAACCATCAATGGAAGCCTTGACTCGAGTCATCAATTTAGCGAAAAAAGCCGAATTGGAACAAGCAGCCATTGATCCTGCCTTGTTTGAAAACGACTCTGAAACTGCCTTGTATGAAGCGGTCTTAACAGTAGAGGACAAGTTCCCACATCAAACGATGGAAGAAAACTACCAAAGCTTAGTAGCACTGCGCCCATTGATCGAAGCTTTTTTTGATCAAACAATGGTCATGGTTGAAGATGAAAATATTCGCCGCAATCGTTTTGCCTTGTTGGATAAAATCGCGAAGATGAGTCTGGCGGTTGCTAGTTTAGATGCTTTGATTACGAAATAAAAAGGAAGCTTGCAGTTGCAGGTTTCTAAATAAAAAAAGCTGGAACTGAAAGAATGATATGCTCCCCCTATATAGGACACTGAAATATAAAGTGGCTTATATAGGGGGAGTTTGTATGTCTAGAGGAAAAATGAAATTAAGCTCAGAAAAACGGCTAGCTTTTGTAGAAAGAGCTTTAAAAAATGAAGCTAGCATAAACAGCCTGGCCAAAGAAGCACAAGTAAGTTTCAGTACGATAGAAAGGTGGATCACTCTTTATGAGAATGAAGGACCCACAGGTTTACTCCCTACAAAAGGAATCAATCATACTCAACAGAGTTGAAACTGAATGCGGTCCATGATTATTTAGCTGGAACACATGGTAGCTTAAGAGCTGTCGCCAAGAAATACGGGCTTCGTAACAAAAAACAATTAGAAGACTGGTTAAAGATATATAATACTCATAGAAACTTCAAATCAGAAAGTGGTGGAAGTAGAATGAGTAAATCCAGAAAAACAACATTGAATGAACGAATTAAAATTGTGCATGACTGTATTATCAACGGTCGAGACTATGGGAAAACCGCGATTCAGTACCAAGTCTCTTACCAACAAGTTCGGAACTGGGTGTTGAAATACGACGAGATGGGAGAAAAAGGCTTAGAAGACCATCGAGGGCAACGAGCGGGAAGTAAACCTGCCAGAACACCCGAAGAAGAAATGCGCGATAAACTGGCTCAACAAGAACGACGGATCAAGTTGCTTGAAATGGAAAATGACCTGTTAAAAAAAGTCAGCGAGTTAGAAAGGAGGCGGGATTTGAATTAGTTCGTCATACGTTTGAATACCAATCGATCAAAGAGCTGCACGAGACAAAAAGCTATCCAATTAACACCATGTGTACCCTGCTCCATGTCACAAGATCGGCCTATTATCGTTGGTTAAAAAATCCCAAACTGCCTGAAGTGGTATTGAATGAACAGTTGGCTGACCTTGTTCGTTATATTTATGAAGCAGACAACGATAAAGGATATCGCAGAATCTGTGAAGATCTCGTGAATGATTATGGCTTTCAAGTGAATGACAAGCGCATTCTTCGAATCTGTCGCAAACTTCAAATCCAATCAACCATCAAGCATTCAGGCAATAGTATCACTAAGGCATCCAAGACTCCGTATCATATTGCGAAAAATTATTTGAATCGAAAGTTCAATGCGGATCAACCGAATCAAAAATGGCTAACAGATGTGAGTGAATTCAAGTATTATGAAGGGGCCGAAGTGAAGAAAATCTATTTGAGCGCTATTCTTGATCTCGCCGATCGTCGCATTGTTTCATTTGTCATCAGCGACAAAAATGACAATAAATTAGTCTTTGATACCTTCGATCAAGCAGTCGCCGCCGAACCAACCGCTCATCCGCTATTTCATAGCGATCGCGGATTTCAATATACAAGTAAAGTTTTTTGCACAAAGCTAAAGAAAGCGAAAATGAAGCAGAGTTTGTCTCGTGTCGCCCGTTGTACCGATAATGGTCCAATGGAAGGCTTCTGGGGAATGCTTAAGCGAGAAAAATATTATCGGCGAAAGTTTATCAGTAGAGAAAGTCTCGTTGAAATGATCGAGAAATACATGAACTATTACAACAATGGTCGCTATCAACGATGTTTGAAGAGCAAAACACCGATCCAAGTTCATCAAGAATTATTAATGGCAGCTTAATCACTCCCCCTCTTGGACAAGCGAATAGAATAAATCCGCTTAACCAAGAAGGAGGCCAGTCGAGCAAAGTTGAGGTTAAACAAAGTAAAAAACATAAAAACTGCCTACCGAATTTCGGTAGACAGTCGTCAAAATAATTTTATTCTATTTCATTGTCCACTTGACGGGGAGCCCAGCAGAATCAGTTCTGGCTTTTTTCTATGTTTCTCGATTTGCTTGTATTCAAAGTTGTATTCTAGTGACGATATATTGTTAATAACCAAAAAATTTATTTGCCATTTCTTTTCAGGGAATCCAATGATTGTTTAGCTTTTATGATTGAGGATTTGATGATGCTTCTATTGATACATAGATACTCATTATACAGAGAAACGATAGGTGCAATAAAACAGCCTGACAGATCATAAGATGATATGTCAGGCGAATGTCTATTTGCGGGTCAATTTTACTACCACTTCACAGCGGGCGGTTTGTGGAAACATATCTACTGATTGCAGATATTCTACGTGAAACACTTTGGCTAGTTGGACTAAGTCTCTTGCTAAAGTAGAAACATTACAAGATATATAGACCATCTTCTTCGGTGGCTGTTTCAGCAAAGCTTTCAATAATCGTTCATCCAAGCCTGTCCTTGGCGGATCAACAATGATGCTATCAGGTTTGAAGCCTTCATTGAACCATTTTGGTAAGAGCTCCTCCGCAGTACCCGTTTCATAATGGGTATTTTGGGCACCAATGCGGCGCGCATTTTCTTGGGCATTTTCAATTGCTTGAGGAATAATGTCCATACCGCGGACTTCTTTGGCATAAGGAGCCACGCTCAACCCAATCGTTCCCACGCCGCAGTAGGCATCAACGACTGTTTCATTTTTGCTCAAGTCAAGGGCTTTTAACCCTTCTTGATACAAGACGCTGGTTTGCTGCGGATTCAGCTGGAAGAATGCGCGGGCGGACAAGTCGAAGGTCAGTTCATTCAACCGTTCTTCGATTGCTTCTTTGCCCCAAAGATGAATCGTTTCCTCTCCCATGACGACTGATGTTTTTTTTGTTTTGCACATTTTGCATGATGGAAACGACTTGCGGCAAGCGCTGATTGATTTCGCGAATCAGCGCATTTTTTTGCGGCAGTTTGACAGAATTGGTAATGAAAACGACTTGGACTTCGCCAGTCGCGATCCCGATCCGAACCATCAATGTTCGTAGAATGCCGCTGTTTTTGCGTTCATCGTAAATGGGGATCTGGTATTTATTCAACAACTGGACGATGCCGTTGATCACTTTTTGCGTATCTTGTTCTTGTACGAGGCAATCATCAATGGCGACTAAGCGATGGGACTCCATTTCGTATAAACCTGCTTCGATACGTTTGGTTTGACTGTTGGAACGCAATTGAAATTGCGCTTTGTTGCGGTAATGCCAAGGAACATCCATGCCTAAAGTATCCCTTAGTTCAAACTGTTGGTAGCCATTTGGCTTAAATTTTTCAAGTGCTTGTTTCAAGAGGTCTTTTTTGAAATCTAATTGTTTATCGTAGACTAAATGCTGCAATTGGCAGCCGCCGCATCGGTCATAAAACTTGCACGGTGGTTGGATGCGATCGCTGCTTGGCTTGACGATTTTGGTCATCTTGGCTTCAGCAAAGCGGGGAGAGGCTTTGGTGACTTCGGCAATGACCTGTTCTCCCGGCAGAACACGGGGAACAAAGATAATTAGCTTTTTGTAATAACCGATGCCTTCTCCGTTGATCCCTAAGCGTTTGATCGTTAGTTGTAGTTTTTGTCCAAGCTGGACTTGTGTATTTGCCATGTGAACTCCTTAAATAAAATAGTCAGTTCATTTTACCATATTTTTTCAGCTTGATTAGAAGGAATTTCATTGTAGTTGTGGTAAAATAGAATGTACGTTCGCGAGGTGAAGAAGATGAATACAATTATTCGTATCAATAAAGGAAAAGGACCCTTTTATGAGGTGGCGACATCAAAAGGTGAAACGCTGCGGGTCTCAGAAGATCTTTTGGTCCGTTTTCGGCTATTAAAAGGCAAGGAACTGAGTGAAGAAGAATTAAAAGAAATCAAAAAAAGTGCGGGGTTTGATTTAGGATTGCAGCAAGCCATGAACTATATCAGCTATCAGCTGCGTTCTGAAATGGAAGTCCGTACCTATTTGAAAGACAAAGAAATCGAAAAACAAGACCGAGACTTAGTCGTTGAACGTCTGAAAGAGCTGAATTTGATCGATGACAAAAACTACGGAGAGAGCTACATTCGCACCCAAGTCCGTATGAGTGATAAAGGACCCGTGGTCATCAGTCAGCAATTGAGAAAAAAAGGCTTGAAAGATCCCGTGATTCAAGAAGTACTGCCTTTGTATACCGAGGAAATGCAATTTGAAGTCGGTTATCATACGGCTGAAAAAGCGATGCGTCGTTTTCACAATAAAAGCCATAAAGAAATGATCCAAAAGATAAAAATGCATTTGATGCAAAAAGGTTTTCATCAAGGAGTCATTCAAATGATTTTGGATGAATTACCGATGGAAAAAGATGAAGACCAAGAAAATGAAGCGCTCCAAAGAGAAGGTGCCCGACTTATGCGGCGGCATCAACGTTTGCCCTTGATGAAACGAAAAATGAAAATCAAGCAAGGTCTTTATCAAAAAGGGTTTGCCATCGATGATATACAACGATTCTTAGATGAGGAAGTAATGGATGAGTAAGCAATGGGAAACTTGGGATGAAGAAAAAATCGAGACGTTCCAAGAAACATTTTTAACTTGGTATCATAAAGAAAAACGCAATCTGCCTTGGCGGGCGACCAACGATCCGTATGCAATCTGGATCTCAGAGATCATGCTTCAACAAACACGAGTGGAAACAGTGATTGGCTATTTTTACCGTTTTATGGAACAATTCCCAACGATCCAAGACTTGGCGGCAGCCGAAGAACAAAAGCTGTTAAAGGTTTGGGAAGGTCTAGGTTATTACTCTCGTGCCCGCAATCTGAAGGCGGCTGCCCAGCAAATCGTGGCAGATTTCGACGGGAAAATGCCCAATTCAATTGAGGAGATTCGTTCACTAAAAGGAATTGGTCCCTATACAGCTGGTGCTATCGGCAGTATTGCTTTTGGCTTACCAGAACCGGCGATCGATGGAAATGTGATGCGGGTCGTCAGTCGGTTATTTTGTATCGAAGCAGATATTGCGAAAGCTAGCAGCCGAAGACCATTCGACGAGGCGATGAGAACGATCATTTCCCCCGATGAACCCGGTGAGTTTAATCAAGCCTTGATGGATCTTGGCTCACGAATCTGTACACCCACCACACCGAAATGTGAAGAGTGTCCAATCAGCCAGTACTGTCTTGCTTATGCAGAGAATCGACAAACAGACTTTCCAGTGAAATCGAAAAAAGCCAAGCCCAAGGATGTTTACTACATCGCAGGCGCCATCGAAGATCAAGGCTCGTTTCTACTTGTGCAGCGACCTGAAACAGGCTTATTGGCCTCTATGTGGCATTTCCCGTTGGTAGAAGTAACGAAAGAACAATATGAGGCTTTGCAGCGGACATGGGCAAAAGAGGAGCAGTTGCAGTTGGATTTGATTGCCGAAGAGGATGCACTCGAGATTTTTCCTGATCTGCCTGTGGTTTGGCAAAAACGACATTTTGGCGAGATCACGCATATTTTTAGTCATTTGAAATGGCATGTCCTTTTATTTTATGGCAGAAAACGGGGAGAGCTCACGTTACAAGACAGTCAATGGGCTGCAAAAGAGTCCTTTCAAAACTATGCTTTTCCAAAACCTCAGCAGAAATTAGTCGAGCAATTAAAGAAATATCAGAAACTCGATAAAGATTTCTAGGCAAAGCTTTCTTTTATTGCTATAATATTAACGATGTCGGTGTAATGAACACCCAAACAAAACGCAAGTTTTCTTGCTGAGGGAAGGGTTGCTATGCGAGTTCCAAAAGAAGGAGAGTTTGTCAGCATTCAAAGCTACAAACATGACGGCAATTTGCATCGAACGTGGCGGGATACGATGGTCTTAAAGACCAGTGAATTCTCAGTGATAGGGGTCAACGATCATACACTAGTGACCGAATCAGATGGAAGACGCTGGGTTACCCGTGAACCAGCAATTGTATATTTTCATAAAAAATACTGGTTTAATGTTATTGCAATGATTCGAGAGAAGGGGGTTTCCTATTATTGTAATCTTGCTTCACCGTATTTACTTGATGAAGAGGCATTGAAATATATCGATTATGACCTTGATATCAAAGTATTTCCTGATGGCGAGAAACGTTTACTAGATGTGGATGAGTATGAATTGCACAGTAAGATTATGCAATATCCGCAAGACATTGATTTTATCTTGAAAGAAAATGTCAAAATTTTAGTAGATTGGATCAATAATGGCAAAGGACCCTTTTCGCAAGGGTATGTGGACATTTGGTATGATCGCTACAAGCAGTTGTCTCAAAAATAAGTAAAATGGGTCGGATCGCTCATTTTTCCCAAGAAACTTCAACCAAATTGGTTGGAGTTTTTTTGTGTCTCTAAAGGAATGCTTCCATCAGCAGGTTTTAAGTTCCGTTTAAGCTGATAGTCCCATGATAAAGAGACTAAGAAAATAAGTGGGGGAAGCACATGAAGAAAAAAGGGAAGCTTGTTATCGGGACCACCATGATTCTGCTTTTTGCAGCGGGGTTTGCTGTGTTGAGAAATGACCAATCCGCTCGTGATGAGAGTCAAGAAAGTACTTCTCAAACTGAGCCTAACGCTCAAACAGAAGAGACCGCTCAGACTGTCAGTATGGTCCAAATTTATGTAGATCCCTCAGAATACGATGCAGCGGTTGAAAGTGAGAACGATTATGTATCGATCTATCAGACAACAAGTCAAGAGACCGTCATTGGGAAAATCCATCGGGGAAGTTGGGCAACCTTCATCAGTCAAACAGAAGAGATGGTTGAAATTCAAACAGATGATGGGGTAACAGGTTACATTGAAAAGCAATCAGCATCGATTCAAGAAGTCACGCTTTCGGCAGTATCAAAAGATTTATCGAACTTCAAAGTCGTCCTTGATGCAGGTCACGGCGGCGAAGATTCTGGGGCACTTTCGACGGATCAAACGATCATGGAAAAAGATTTGACGTTAGCAACAGTCCAAACAATCGGCGAAGCACTGACCAAAGCAGGTATTCAAGTCAGTTATACACGCACCGAAGATCGTTATCTCTCGCTGTCAGATATTACCGCTGCTTCGCTTTCAGAAGAACCAGATCTATTTATCAGCATTCATTACGATAATTCAGAAATACCAAACAGCAATCAAGGACTGACAACATACTATTACTATACTGGGGCAAAAGAGATGGCAGAAACGATCACTGCCAATTTGAGTTCCTCGGTGGCATTGAGTTCCAACGGTACCCGTTTTGGTAACTATTATGTGTTGCGAGAACAATATATTCCAGCAGTTTTATTGGAGTTAGGCTATTTGAACAGTGACACCGATCTGTCAGTGATCACGAGTGACGGCTATGATCAAAAGGTGGCGCAAGCGTTGCTGGCAGCGATTAAAGAGATCGTGGAAGCAGAGGAATAAAAAAACAGCGACCACAAAACAGAGGAAGGATCTGTTTTATGGTCGCTGTTTTAAGTAATCACTTCTCGTTAAAGGTTTTGCTCATTTTGATATGGGGCATGTCCGCGTCTAAAAAGACATCGCCTTCAGGCTGATAGCCTAACTTCAAGTAAAACTCTTTGGCGGTTAATTGAGCGCCTAAAGTGACCTTTTTGATTCCTTGTTTTTGAATGAAGGCTTCCGCACCTTCGATCAGTTGTCTGCCGTAACCTGAACCACGATGAGCAGCGGGGACTGCCATTCGCTGCAACTTCACTTCATGATCAGAGATAGGTAAGAAACGCAAGGTTGCGACTGCTTCATTATCATCGTCATATAAGACGAAGTGGACTGCCAACGCTTCATTTTCATCTACTTCCAATGCTAATGGAACACCTTGCTCTTTCACGAACACTTGATTTCGTATTTTCAATGACGCCAAATAAATGTCACTTAGCGTATCTTTTGTTTGTGCGATATGCATAAAAAACTCACCTCAGCTAATATTTCTCCGTTATTTTTAATAGTATACCACTTTTTTTACAAATTTCTTTTGTTTGCGGCTAAAGTCGCAAGCTTTTTTTTTTCAAAATCATCTATAATGTTATAAAAAAGGGAGGGAATCTTTTGTTCGACAAATTTAAACAATCAAAACTGTTCTTTTGGTCTTTGGAAGCATTGGTTTTAGTGACACTTGTATTTGTGTTAAGTAAAGTCAATTTTCTATTTGCACCGATCGGCACGTTTTTTTCTACTTTATTTGCACCAGTATTGATTGCTGGCTTTCTCTATTATCTGCTAAATCCAATCGTCTTATTTTTGATGAAGACCACCAAAATAAAACGGCTGTTCGCTGTCATACTCGTTCTGTTGTTATTAGTAGCAGCCATCATCTTGATTTTCGTCAGTGTTATTCCTAATTTGGTGAGTCAGATTTCTTCATTGGCAGAAAATATTCCAACATTTGCCAAGAATATGGAGAGCTGGATCTCAAGAATCGCAGATGATCCATTCTTCAAACAAATCGATATCGCCCAGCAATTAGAAAACCTAAATCTTTCATACGGCTCATTGCTACAGCAGTTTCTTAGTGGATTATCCACCAGTTTAGGATCGATCGTCAGTACGATCGCTTCCGCAACAATGATCATAGTGACCGTACCTTTTATCTTGTTTTACATGCTGAAGGATGGGGAAAAGCTGGTTCCTAATCTGAAAACTGTCTTTCCAGAAAGAAGACGAGAGCAGATCGTTGGCTTGCTGGGCGACCTAAACAAAACATTGTCCAACTACATCAGTGGGCAAGCGATCGAATGTATCTTTGTTGGTACCTTCACCTTCATCGGTTACTGGATGATTGGCGTCAATTATGCCTTTTTATTCGGTGTGATCGCAGGGGTTACGAACTTGATCCCATATTTAGGTCCTTATCTTGGCTTGATTCCGGCGGTATTAGTGACGGTCTTTGATGAACCTTTCCGAGCGCTACTATGCTGTATCGTGGTTCTGATCGTCCAACAATTAGACGGAAATGTTATTTACCCGAATGTGATCGGAAAATCATTGGCGATCCATCCGTTAACGATCATTTTGGTCTTATTAGTTGCTGGTAATCTAGCTGGCTTATTAGGAATTTTCTTAGGTGTGCCATTTTATGCGATTTGCCGAACGATCGTCGTCTTTATTGTTCGCCTAATCAAAGATGACAAAATTAAGAAAAATCAGGAACGGTTGATTGAATAATCAATGACTGGTGTTTTTTATTGCAAAGAAAAAAACTTTGTGATAGGATTTTATCGTGGGCTAAGCCCACGATTTTTTTTAGAAAATGAAAAAATAAGGAGAGAATGCTATTATGAATGCTGACCCCGAGAGTCAGTCGCTTCTAGCGCAAATTTTATTATTGATCGTTTTGACATTGATCAACGCTTTTCTAGCGGCCTCTGAGATCGCAGTCGTCTCAGTCAACAAAAACCGTGTGGAGCAAAAAGCGGAAGAAGGAAATGTCAAATCACAAAAATTATTGAAAATCATTGATAATCCAACAAATTTCTTGTCAACGATCCAAGTTGGGATTACCTTGGTGAATATTTTATCTGGGGCATCTCTGGCAGATACCTTGTCGACCCGTTTGGCACCTTTATTAGGTGGAGGGACGGCGGCTAAAAGCTTAGCGAATATTATCGTTTTAGCGATCTTGACGTATGTGTCGATCGTTTTCGGTGAGTTGTATCCAAAACGGATCGCCATGAACAAATCAGAAGAAGTTGCCCAGTTCACTTCTGGTGTCATTCGAACGATCGGGATTATTGCCAAACCTTTCGTCTGGTTCTTATCTGCTTCGACAAGTTTATTGGCGCGCATCACTCCAATGGAATTTGACGATGAAGACACGAAGATGACCCGTGATGAAATGCGGTATATGTTGGAAACAGAAGGGGTCTTTGAAGAAGATGAATTAGAGATGCTGCAAGGGATCTTTTCATTAGACACGAAAGTCGCCCGGGAAGTCATGGTTCCTAGAACCTCAGCCTTTATGGTGGACATCAATGACTCAGTAGAAGAAATTTTGACTGAAATTTTAGCAGAAAATTATTCTCGTATTCCTGTATATAATGAAGATAAAGATAAAGTCGTAGGGATTCTACATACCAAAAATCTTTTGAAGTGTGCGTACAAATACGGCTTTGATACGATGGACATCAAACAAATTCTACAAGAACCATTGTTTGTGCCAGAAACGGTCTTTATCGATGATTTGCTTTATGAATTAAAGAAAACCCAAAACCAAATGGCGATTTTGCTTGATGAATATGGCGGCGTCGTTGGGTTGGTTACACTAGAAGACTTGCTAGAAGAAATCGTCGGCGAGATCGATGATGAATCAGATGAAGTCGAAGAGCTTTATGAGAAAATCTCTGATAAAGAATATGTCATTCAAGGCCGCATGTTGATCGATGATTTTAATGAAGCCTTCAACATGAGCTTGCATATGAGTGATGTGGATACGATGGCGGGATATTTGATCACTGCTTTAGGATTGATCCCTGATGAAGGAGAAAAACTTTCCTTTGAAGTGGACAACGTAAAGCTGATCTCTGAAGAAATGGAAGGCTCACGGGTCTTGAAGATTCGGGTGATCTTCCACGACCCTGAAGACGGCGAAGTGGAACCGGAGGAAGAACGCCGCTATTTCCGCAAAGATTTTGATGAAGACGAGCCGCGCCGTTAAAGCTCCGTATAAATGAAGTGAGGAAGACCAAGGCATTTGCTTTGGTCTTTTTTGTTCCTTTTTTACTTATTCCCCTTGATTTGTTTGTAAGAAACGGTTACGATAAATCTAATCAATAATACAGTTTAAAAACAGATAAAAAAACATGTGTATCTTATCTTCAAGCAATTTGATTGCATTTTTTCGAAAGAAAAGCGAGAATGTCCATAGAAATCTAATGAGAACGAGGGGCTTATAATGAAATTTTATCGTATGCTTAGTGAAGATATCCGTTACAATTTGGCAACTGAAGAGTACTTGATGGATAACATAGATGTTTCAGAACCTTGTCTTCTGTTATACATACAAAAACCATGTGTTATAATCGGTAGAAATCAAAATGCGTATCAAGAGATCGATTTTGAGTATTTGCGAAGCCGTAATATCGTTTTGACTCGCAGGACATCTGGTGGTGGAGCGGTTTATGACGATCTAGGCAACATGAGTTTTAGTTTTGTCACTAAAAAAGATGCCACAAGTTTTGGCGATTATCAAAGTGCGACGCAACCTATCATGAAGGGGTTAGCAGCAATGGGAGCCAAGGATATTGAAGTACACGGTCGCAATGATTTGTTCATTGATGGGAAAAAGTTTTCTGGCAATGCGATGTATACAAAAAAAGGCCGGACGTATTCTCATGGCACATTGATGTATGATGTGAACCTGGAAGAATTGACGAACGTTCTACACGTTGCCCAAGAAAAAATTGCTTCTAAAGCAACGAAATCCGTGCGGAAAAGTGTGACGAATATCAAACCTTATTTGGCAGAGCAATACCAATCAATGGATACCAAGGAATTTCGAGATACACTCCTTTGCCATATCTACGAAGTAGCCACCATCGATGAAATCAGTGATCAAGAGATCGTCTTGACGGAAACCGATCGACAAGCGATCCAAACGTTGTTTGAAGAGCGGTATGCGAATAATGAGTGGATTTTCAATGAAGCCCCAGCATTTGAATGGCAAAAAAGAAAGCGGTTTGAACAAGTAGGGATCGTTGAAGTCGATTTTACTGTGAACAAAGGCAAGATCGCAGCACTCCAAATCACGGGTGACTTTTTTGGGCAAAAAGAGATCAGTGAACTGGAAGCAATGTTGCAAGGGGTTGATTTTGAACAAAGTACCATCAGCCGCTTGCTAGAGGGAATCGCCATCGAGCAATTTATTCATCAGCTGACCACTTCTGAATTTTTAGCATTGCTGTTTGATTAGGAGGAAAAAGATGTTAGAAGCGATCAATCTCACAAAGCGTTACGATCGAAAGGTTCTCGATGGTTTGTCTTTTTCGGTTCAGGCAGGGGAAATCGTTGGGGTCGTAGGCAAAAGCGGCTCAGGAAAATCGACGTTGCTTCGGCTTTTAAACTTGATTGAAACCCCAGACAGCGGGGAATTACTTTTTGATGGCAAAAAATCGATGCATCGAACAAAAAAGCAGCTGCTACATGCGCAACAAGAAATCGGCATGATTTTTCAAAATTACAATCTGTTACACAATCGAACCGTTTTTGAAAACGTCTATTTGCCTTTGAAATTAATGGGGAAATCATCGGAGAAGGTGTTGGAGATGCTTTCGTTTGTTGGGATGGAAGACAAAGCCCACATCTACCCAGCCAAGTTGAGCGGTGGGGAGAAACAACGAGTGGCTATTGCACGAGCATTGATCCGTGAGCCGAAAATTTTATTGTGTGACGAACCCACCAGTGCGCTGGATGAAGACACCAAAGCGGATGTACTTGCTTTGCTGCAAAAAGTTCAACAGACGTTCCAGCCAGCAGTCGTTTTTGTCAGTCATGAGCTATCGGCCGTCCGACAAATTTGTCAACGTGTGTTTGTATTGGAAGATGCCGTCTTTGCGGCGGAATTTGCCAATCAGCCACAGCCAATTGTCCGCATTGAAAGCTCTTATGTGAACAAAGTGGAGAGGAGTTTGCTGCATGACGATCAGTGAGAGTATTTTGTATTATCTGCCTGAATTGCTGGAATCTTTGAAAGAAACAGCGATCATGATGGGCATTTCGATGCTTGCAGCCGTTGCCTTAGGCCTGCCGTTAGGCGTGTGGCTTTTTCTCAGTCGCAGTCGTGGGAAAAAAATCTCATTTCTTTATGAGTGTCTGAATTTAATCGTGACGATCATTCGCTCGTTTCCATTTCTATTATTTGTCGTAGCCTTGATCCCGTTGACGCGGATGCTTTTAGGTAGCTCATTTGGACCGATCCCCGCCAGTTTTCCTTTGAGCATCGTTGCTATGAGTATTTTTGCTCGCTTGACGGAGCAAGTACTGCTGGATGTCCCAGAAGAAGTTTCTTATTTGGCAAAATCCTTGGGCGTCAGTCAATGGCAGTATGTTTGGTCATTTTTACTAGTAGAAGCCAGAAGTGGCTTGATTTTATCCTTGACGACGACAGCAGTCAGCATGGTTTCTTATTCGACGGTGATGGGGATCGTTGGCGGCGGCGGGATCGGCGATTTTGCGATCCGCTATGGCTATCAACGCTATGAATATGGCGTCATGTATTTTGCAATTATCATCATGATTCTTTTGGTCTTTATCCTGCAAGGGATTGGCAATCAAGCAGCAAGAAAACTTGATAAACGAAAATAGGAGGAATGAAAGTGAAAAAAGGATTTGTTTTAGGATTGAGTGTATTGGCATTAGGTGTATTGGGGGCTTGCGGTTCCAGCTCTGATGAGGCGAGCGAAGAGAAAATCATCAAAGTCGCTTCACAAACGACACCAATGACCGATGTCGTAAAAGTTGCTGCTGAAGCGGTCGAAGATGGTTGGGAGATCCAATTGGTTCAAGTCAATGACAATATCCAGTACAACGAGTTGCTGAATAATGACGAGGTCGATGCCAACTTTGCGCAACATGAACCATATATGCAAATGTATAATGAAGAAAAAGATGCGAACCTAGTGGCATTAGATAAAATCTACAACGCAAAAGTTGGCTTTTATTCCAAAGAGTATACGGATATCAATGATATTCCAGAGGGAACGAAAGTCGCATTGCCGAATGATGTGTCCAATGAAGGTCGAGCGTTAGCGATTTTAGCAGAAGAAGGGTTGATCACTCTCAAAGATGGCGTTGGTGTCAATGGAACACTT
Source organism: Enterococcus sp. OL5 (assembly GCF_006491895.1). Classification (NCBI taxonomy): domain Bacteria; kingdom Bacillati; phylum Bacillota; class Bacilli; order Lactobacillales; family Enterococcaceae; genus Enterococcus; species Enterococcus sp. OL5. The sequence goes on along the minus strand of NZ_VHIL01000001.1, from coordinate 153,915 downwards.
AAAGACGTTACAGAAAATCCGAAAAACTTTGAATGGTTATCTGTCGATCTACTGAATCTTGCGGAAGCCTATGATGAGCCAAATGTATCTTTGGTATACAATTACCCAACCTATATTGCGAAAATCGGTTTGAAACCAGCAGATGCCCTTTTCTTAGAAAAGACCATCGATGATCGCTTTGCTATCTCATTGGTTGCTCGAGAAGACAATCAAGATTCTGAAAAAATCGCTGTATTGCGCCGTGCCATGACTAGCGATAAAGTTCGTGAGTTTTTAGAAAACGAGCATAGTGATACGTTATTGCCAGCATTTTAATTTGTTTCTATCAAATGGAAAGAACGCCCTTTGCCTAACTCTGTAAAAGAGACCAGTCAAAGGGATTTCTTGTCTTTTTTTGCTTTTTTATCACCCTTATCCATGATATACTGATTTGGTCAGAAAACTAGCGACAGTCTAAAATGGTCACTGTTCGCATTGTAAATACAAGAAATGGAGCAATAGAATCAATGGATAATCCAAAATTAAAACAACAAGTTGATAGTCGCCGTACCTTTGCGATTATTTCCCACCCGGATGCGGGGAAAACAACCATTACAGAACAATTATTACTATTCGGTGGTGCGATTCGCCAAGCCGGTACGGTCAAAGGAAAAAAGACTGGCAATTTCGCAAAGTCCGACTGGATGGAAATTGAAAAACAACGGGGGATCTCCGTTACCAGTTCCGTTATGCAGTTTGATTACCAAGGCAAACGGGTCAATATTTTAGATACTCCTGGGCATGAGGACTTTTCTGAAGATACCTACCGTACCTTGATGGCGGTGGACAGTGCGGTTATGGTGATCGATAGCGCAAAAGGGATCGAAGCGCAAACGAAAAAACTTTTCCAAGTGGTTAAAAAACGCGGCATTCCAATTTTTACCTTCATCAATAAACTCGACCGTGATGGCCGTGAACCATTAGAATTACTAGAAGAGCTAGAAGATCTTTTAGAGATCGAATCATTTCCAATGAATTGGCCGATCGGCATGGGGAAAGGCTTAGAAGGGCTGTATGATATCCATAACCAACGGGTCGAATTTTACCGTCCAGACAATCACGGTGGGGAACGTTTAGTTGCCCTAGATGAAAATGGACAATTTCCTGCAGACCATCCATTTGCCGAAGATGGGCTGTTCCAACAAGTTTTAGAAGAAGTGGAATTGCTGCAAGAAGCTGGCGATGCCTTTGACACAGAAAAAATCGCTCGTGGCGATCAAACACCCGTGTTCTTTGGTTCTGCCCTTACGAATTTCGGTGTACAGACCTTTTTGGAAACATTCTTGTCCTTTGCACCAGCACCTTATGGTCACAAAACTTTGGCCGGTGATGAAGTCAGTCCTTATGAACCAGAAATGTCCGGGTTTGTGTTCAAGATCCAAGCAAATATGAATCCTGCCCATCGTGATCGGATCGCCTTTGTCCGTATTTGTTCAGGAACCTTTGAACGAGGCATGGACGTGACACTAGAGCGTACCGGTAAAAAAATGAAACTCAGCAATGTGACACAATTTATGGCAGATACCCGAGAAAATATTGAAGAAGCAGTCGCTGGAGATATCATCGGGGTTTATGATACGGGAAATTATCAAATCGGTGATACGATTTATGAGGGAAAACTCAAAGTTGCTTACGAAGAGCTACCATCGTTTACTCCGGAACTCTTTATGAAAGTCACTGCAAAAAATGTGATGAAGCAAAAATCATTCCACAAAGGAATCTATCAGTTGGTCCAAGAAGGAGCCATCCAGTTGTACAAGACGTATCTTAGTGATGAGTATATCATTGGTGCTGTCGGGCAGCTGCAATTTGAAGTCTTCCAATACCGCATGATGAATGAGTACAATGCAGAAGTCATTATGACCCCAATGGGCCACAAGATCGCTCGCTGGATCGATCCGAAAGACTTAGATGAGCGCATGAGCTCAAGCCGTAATATTTTAGCGAAAGATCGTTTCGATCAACCATTGTTCTTATTTGAAAATCAATTTGCAATGCGTTGGTTCGCTGACAAGTACCCAGATGTCGAATTGAAAAGCTTGATGTAAAAGCCGTTTCCCGCTAGACTGTTTAGGTATGCGCAACTTTGTGGGTAGCGTGAATCTTTTTTAGGGTAAAGGTCCTTTCTTATCAAAATGGATAAGAAGGGGCTTTTTTGTGCTGCCAGGGTGCTTTTTGATGCAGAATGAAATGTGGGATAAGTTGTTAATGATTCACTGATTGAAGGATTCGCAAAAAATTATCTTAATTCATAAACATTCTTTTAAAAGAAGATAAAATTGAGTCGGGAAAAGAGCGTAGTATTAAAGATGACAGCAAGGAATTGCATTTGAAATGAATAGAAAAATAGCCTAGGCAACATTTAATGATTCAGGAAATTTTCTTCTTGTTTGAAAGTAGAGGAAAAGCAGAGAAGAGATTGCCAGTGTTTGAGGGCATTTAATTCATTGATTGAGGGACATCTTCTTTTTGTCAGATGCTACTAGTGAAGATAAGTGAAGATATCTGAGCAGGATTTGGTTATAAACCTTGAAACTTCATTTGGAGTACTCCTAACTGATGGCTTAAGTTTTCAGTTGGTGAACCATGGCTTCGTGACTCCAAAATGGATATAGTCTCATTGCTAGTCTGCTAGTTATCTATGTCTCGATTTTGCTAAAGCGAATAATTATTTGTTAAATAAAAGTGATTTCTGAAAGAAGAAAGGGGACCAGGTAGTGCTAAAAAGTTTGTTATTCATTTTTTCGGTGATGATTTTATTTCCAACATTAGAGGCTATGGCTGATGACGTTTCCGAAACTTTGATTTTTGATTTAAACACGATTAACTTTAAGGATGAACACTATTATTTGTTAAGAACCACACAAGATCTTCAGCTGACCGCCGATAGCAACGGTAGTGAAGGTGCTTTTGATGTAACGATCACTGCTGTTGGGGAAGCATTTTCAGCAGAACTAAACAGCGTGAACGGTTCAGAAGAGATGATCATTCAGATTGAGGATGCTGATGAAGCATCAATGATTCTTAACGTAGCTGCAACATTGAACATAAAGGAATATCTTGATTCCAACTCTGAGTACTACCTATCAGTCACTTTTACAGCAATTGATGATTCAGAGACCTTTACGAAAGAGATAAAAATGAATCAGACGGATGAGGAAAAAGAAGAGATACCGGATGAAAACTTGACAGATGAAGACCAAGACGATGAAAAGCAAGAAGACAATGGCATCGAAGATGAATCCGAGAGCCAAAAGGAAGAAGCAGAATCTAATTACGACGAGCAAGCAAACTTGGAAGAAGACTCCCTTGATAATGATTCTACCAAACTAGAAGATTCGATCAGTGATGTCGAGGATGAGGCTAGTGCTGAGTTTTTTTAGGGGAGAAAAGCCAGTACGAGACAGCAACCTTTTTTTCAAAAGAAATGATCATTGAAGAAAAAATATTTAGGCATATATCAGGAAAAACCGCTTATTTGATATGAGCGGTTTTTCTTGTCCCACTTCGGCGAGGAGATACGCAACATTACTTTAAAAAGGAAGCTATCAATAATTGATGAGCAGTGGAATAAGCAGAAACAGCACAAAAGAGAGGAGCTAGCCCTCTCTTTTTCTTTTTGATCTTACTATATATATGACTGCCACTGTAAGTGCTGCTAAGAGAATTAGGATGATCCAGATAAACAATTGATTGTCTGACTGAATAGTGACAGTATTTGTTGGAATGCTTTCTTTTTTGAAGTCATCCAGGTCTTCTTTCTCATAAGAAAAAAGAGTGGTGATTGCTTTTCTACTTGTTTCTATTGTCAAACGGTATTCGCCTTCAATAAGTTCACTATTGTCTATTAAAGGGACTTGCATTCTTGATTTGGTTAACGGCGTTAAAAGAACGGAATCTGCTAACTCCCCAGAGGCAATTATTTCTCCATTTGGGTTTATTAGTTCGTAGAGCGCATTGTTCAAGTTGCCTAAAATAGGATTATAGTTGAGGGCGTAAAATTGGAGGTTTACCGTATCTTGAAGCGCAACAAAGGAGAAATCTTCATAAACGACGTCTTTGAGCTCTTCCACTTCACTAAAAAGTAAGTTGATAAAAATAAGTGATTCATACACAGATTTGATGCCGATTGAATCTTCTGCTGTTTCAAGACCCATGATCTGACTAAAATTGATTGCCCCCATCACGGTTCCTTCACGTGCAGGCTCCTCTGGAAGAGTAATCGTAACGGTCACCAGAACGGATTCATTCGGAGGGATCTCAATTTGATTATCGTCATCTAATGCCTCTGATTCGATCGATGCATAATTGGAAAAGTTATACTTGTCATCTAGCAGTAAGTTTAGGTCATCGCTATAGATGATAGCTGATTCTCGTGAAAGAGCAGTAGAGGTGTAAGGTGTGACAACAATGGATGAATCACCGGATCCAACATTTTCTAGTGTAATTTCAACAATATACGCCGTCTCCATCTCAGGAGAAATACTCAAGGTATTATCAGAAGTTTTGTACTCCGTTTCACTAAGTGTAAGTTTTAATGAATTCGCAGTTTCATCGGCATTTACGCGACGAATACTTGCATTACTAATGAATGCTATAAAGAGAAGCAACACAGAAATCCTTAGAAAAGAATTTCTGTGTTTGAATGTATGATTCATGAAATTATTCCTTTTAAAAATTATAGTGATAGATTGTCACCGTTATTCGAATTACCTTCTTGTGCAGTTATTGTAATTACAGGTTTCTCATCACCTTCTTCTAATTTAGCAAATTCTTGTGCAAATTCTCGATCGATTGTAAAAGTTATTTCTGTTCCTTCAGGAATGGAATCAGTATCAACGGGGGCAGCAGTCAAAGATTCAAGATTATTGGCGTCGACAACGATTCCATCAAAGTCATCAGGCGCCTTAACATCAAAATTAACACTTACTTGAGAAGCAGTTAAATTGGTCAAAGTACCACCTACATTTATAGTCCCTTCAACAGGTCCTTCAAATATACTTTCACTAATAACTGGTGCTGCCAAAGAGATCCCATTAAACTCGAATGTTGCATCTCCATAAACAATGTCAATCTGAATCTCTTCTGAGGCGGGAATGGTATTGGCAAACGCGTTGACTCCTCCGGCTAACAACAAAGATGCAATGAGAGTACTGCCTAGAACAATTTTTTTCATATTCAAAACCTCACTTTAATTATTGCAGTTGTTGCACTGCTTAAATGAATTATAATATACAATTTATGGTAGCGATTATCCGATTTAGTGCTATTTTTTTTGAAAATATATAAAATATATACGGTTGAATATTTTATTGTGGTTAAAATTTGTTATTGCGATTATCATTTGTTCATTTGAAGCTGGCAGCAACGATCTGCAAACTACTGCGTCGGTTTTTGTTTATAAAATGAAAACGATAGAGACTTGATAAATAAGTCTCTTTCGTTTTATAGAAAAGATTCGGATGATTCGATTGTGTACAAAAATTGGCGATCTTTTTTGCTTATAGTGATACACAAGAAAAGTTTTCACTTTCCCCTGAAAGTCTGGCTGTAACAGTAATTATTGGTGGCTCTGTTAAGAAAGCAGTCTCACGGCTAACGGAATAGGTGGAGTTGATCGTGTTTTCTCCACGAGAAATAGCCTCGGCTTTGATCGTCACTGTTGGGTTATCAGTGATTTGGATGCCGCTTTGTTCGGGCGCTTTGACTTCAACGATTACCTCAATGGGTGAGCGAGTGTAATTAAATAGTGCGCCGCCCACATTTGAAATTCCTCCTCGCGCAGAAAGGGGGCTGTTTTCGAAAAAGGCATCTCCGATAGTAAACCTTCCCCCATTCGTTAAACGCATTTCGTTGTGAAAAGCGAAAGCAGAATTTCCATCTAAGATGGTAACTTTGAGGGGTTCGCTATTAGGATTGCTGACGCTTAAGGCGGTCGCATTGACTCCACCCGTTAGTAAGATTGTGGCTCCGAGAGTGATACTTAAGAAAGTTTTTTTCATTTTTAAACCTCGTTCTAGATTTTCAGATGTTTTTCTGAATATAAAAAGTATAAAGGGAAATTATCGTGGATATTATCTATATTTTTGCAAAATAACAACAAATAGTGTAGAAAATTGATAAAAAGTAGGGTTATTTGTTTTTGCTGGGGATTTTTGAAGGAGGGATAGGTTGTTTTTCCTATGGAAGTCCCTGTATAATTAAAACGAAGGAGTAAAGCAAAAATAGCCTATTAAACGAACAACAAATGAAACCATTGCTTCAAACTGGTGGCATCCAGGGCATCTCTCCATTTTGTGATGCATGATCTATTGGTAAAAAAGCACTTTTCCGATGCTATTCGGAGTAATTGCTGTGATTTGTCGGTCAAAATTGTAGTAACACAATCCTCTTGGTTTGTTGGCATTGGCGTTTCTCTATGAAGATCATAGGTCATTTTCTTTATCTGAGTCGGTTTCGTTCATAAGCAAAGTAGTATGCCCAGCGTAAACGTCAGCCACTATTTTGTGGAGGTTTTTCAGGTAGGCTAGATGAAGGGCAGAAGTCAAAAAAAGACTTGACTTCAACCCTTTGATTTAGTCTCTTAAAAATCCAAGATTCACTGAAATACAGAACAAGTTTTCTGAGGGCTTTATTTAAGTGATCGCTTTTATTCTCTACAATTGTCCTTAAGATTGCTTTTGCCTGCATTCTCAGGAATCTTTTTAAGTAATACAAAAATTGACATAGAATAAAGATATCGGTGAATATTGTCAAAAATATTGGAATAAACTATAGAATGTGCGTTTTTATCTGTTAATCGTGGGGATTTCTTGGTAGAATGACCTCGTAGAGCATTTCACTTTCTCTGTTGTTTTCTTGTGTCAGGTTAAGGTTTTATTTGAGAAAGATCGGCTTTTTTATTTTATATCAATTGGGGCTGAGAAATCATTTATGATTGAACAGTCCCAAAAAGTATAGGTAGAATTATGTTTATTGTGATGACGGTTGAAGGAGTGCTAGCGATCTGAAATTCTTACAAAGAAAAGAGGGATTTCAGCGGAATCATTTTTAGGAATGACCAGCAGGGGCATGGTGAAGAAAGCTAACAGAGTTAGGGTTTCTGATGTAATGGAATGTTCAATAGAACCCATTGTTTGAAAGTGCAATTCATGAGAACTGTCAATTCAAAACAGGATGCCTCCTATTTTATCAGGATGGATCGTGAAGGGAATTAGCAAACTCTTGGGGTAGCCTTTGACTTTCAGGACAGAGCTTCGTTTAAAAAAATTCAACACTCATTTTTTTCTGTAACTGGCAAATTCTTCTTATTATAATAAATGATTATTTTTTTTTAGTTTTTTTCATCAAAAGACGATAAAATTAAAAAAGAAGATGCTATATGCTTATTAAAGAGGATTAAAGTTCTTTTTAGGAGTGTGAAAATATGCTGCAGTCTAAAGAAAAAAATATTGAACAGCAAAAGGCTTTGATGATAAGCGTTCGTTTTTTCAGTAATAAAGTAAATTCGATTTTAGAGCGAAATCTGATTGTTGATCAAAAAGCAGATATCGCTGAAACGCTAGCATATTTGGAAGATTCTTTAGGGGAGATCAACATCCTTACCCACACGATCCAGCATGTGTTTTGTATCGCGGAACATGCACGCTTAGATCAAGCCGGTTGTCACCATCGACTAGAGCATTTTTGGGGAGATGTTATTTGTTATGTGATCGAATGTGTAGACAAATCGGGCAACTATTATGACTTTAAGGTAGTAGGAAATGTTGATGCTGGGGATAAAGAATTGATTGACGCATTTAATGAATTGACGGATGACTTGGTCATTTTGAATATCTATGAATACAAAGATTGCTGGATAAAACGAGAACGCAGTACTCTAAAAGGAACTTGATCCTTCTTTCTAGAAGTTCGTCCTTTTCTATCGGGATTTATGTTTGAATATTCTGACATTTTACCGTGCTTTTTTATGCCTTAGTAAAAGGGAGTAGCTTTAGATTGTCTTCGGCAAGTGGATAGAACGACAAAGCTAGCAGTCAATTTCTGAGACATTAATAGCAAGCTTTCTCAGCCCCCTAGGAGAGCCATTGGCCAATCGAATAGGCGAGAGGCTACAAATCAACTATTCCTGTAGAAGCCAGCTTGCTTTTTTTTACAATGGACGAAAGAACTTTGATTCCATGAACAGAGTGAACCATCAATGTGACTGCTGATTTTCCCTTTCTAATGACTGACACTCCTAGCCAGTAGAAAGGATCTTAGTGAGCAAGCTTAGTTTTTCTATAAATGATGCGCTGCTGGATCAAGCGTTTTTTTTTGTGAATCAGTTAGTAGCAGAAAGTGTAGAAAGGCTTTTTTTCTTCACATATTTGCGGAGTTTGAAGAACAAGCTTCGTATGTAGATTCATTTTTGATACCAAAAGCAGATCGATCAAGTCAGAGCTACAATATCAAAATGGGTATCATAACAGTGAATACTACGCTCAGTCAGAATACTTTTCAGATTAAGAGAAAAATCTTAAAATGAGTTAAAGTTGAAGAAATGATTAAAAATGACCGTTTTGTGAATGATTTGGCAGTTACTTAAAGTTTTTTTATTATAATTGGAAGCTGGGATATTTTTTTTATTAAGGCGGTTAAAAAATTGGATTATATAGAAAAATTGTATAGGTTTTACTTAACCAAGAAACAAGTTGATAAACTAACAATTGTAAGAAATCTCGTTGTTGAAAAACAACTTTCTTTAGATGCGATTGGAGAATCCCTCAGTAAGTCACTTTATCAGGTGAAAATCCTCTTAACTGAGATCGATGATGATCTAGCCGGTATTTCAACGCTGGAGGACTCCTTTTTTTTCTTGAAAAAAGAACACTTCATCTGTCTGATGATTTAAATCAAGAACAAAGTCTGTATATTTTTGTAAACCTCAAAAAAAAGTATTTTTTGGAATCTCCCTATTACAAACTCCTTATCTATTTATTAAGAAAACGAAAAACACGAATGGTGGATATTTCAGAAGAGCTGATTTTTAGTGTTTCCTATTGTTATAAACTGCTTAGTTATTTAAAAAAAATGTTCGCGGTCCAAAATGTACCGATAAAAATCAGTAATAGCAGTGATTCGATTCAATTAACAGGGGAAGAATCATGTATTCGCATGTATCATTATCTCGTCGAAGTCATGGCCTGTAATGTTTATACAGAACATCCCATCCGTTCTAGTGTGGAGTGGATCGCCAAAGATTATGAGACGTTGCGTACGACAAAGGTCAAGCATGCGATCGTTTTTTCTATTATTGAAAATGCCATTCTCCGAGGGAATATTGTTCCTGGAGTTGATGCGTCAACATTAGCGCTTTATCATTGTTTAAAGAAAGAAAATGATCAACAGCTGGCAAATCTTTTTCCTATTCGCAATCAATCTGATGTGGAAAAAGAACTTGTCTACTATTATTTTTGGCGGGTGCTTTTCATCCCAGAAACAGTGAGAGAGTCTGAAAAAAGGTGATCGGGGAAAAATTCCTCATGCTTGAAAACAATGATTATGTGGATTTTGCTTCTCAGATTCTTGAACAACTTTCAAAGAAATATGCTCTAACAAAGCAGGCTTCATCAGTTTTTATCTATGAAGTAGTGATCAATACTTGGGGCTATATCCATCTGTATCTAGATAATTTTTTGTCAATCGGGGAGATTGATTATACAAATGATCGACTGGTTGAAGTGGAGGTTATCATAGATCGGGTCCTTAATAATCATCGGGGATGGATCGAGAGAGAGCCGCTTTTTATTCGTAAGCTTTCCCAAATCGTTACTTCCTACCTACCTATCCAAAAAGAAGATCAAATAAATATTGGTATCTCTCTTTTGAATCATCCGGAATATATCCCTGTTATCAAAAATACGCTATTGAAAATCTATAATGAGAAAGTTATCAAGTTTAATGCCAATCTAGCTGACTCTGATATTTTGGTTTCAGATGGTGTGCTGATCCATAATGCGTCACAAAAATTTGCATTTTTTGGCAATGTTCATAATACAAGAGATTGGGATAATTTGAATGCCATGATCCAATCAGCGATCTTGGCGAAATATACATAAAGCAGAGCGCAGCTGGCGCTCTCTTTTTTTGAGTCGTTTCAAAATTTGTTTTGGGTTGCTGGCAGATGAGTGCTAAAAAGCGAAATGGAAATTGGCCTCAGGTGCTTTTCTTGTTTGAGAAAGAACCGCTTACTTTGAGTTGCTTGAGACCGCATTAAAAAAAATTGCTAAATAATGTGCAAATTTTTGACAAAAAAAGATAAATAAAATAGTCGGAATTGCGGTATTTTAACTATAGCAATTTTATTTGTAATAAATAAACCTGAAGGTGATTTGAAGATGATGGAAGTAATAGAAAATATACGCTTAAGTGAAAGAATGTATTCCATACGTTTTGCTAACAAAAGATACGATCATTTCTATCGAAATTGCGTGTTTCCGATAAACTTTGGGCTAGATCAAGTAGAAAAATATATCGTTGATTCTTTGAATATCCTGAAAGACACGTTGAAAATCGTTGATTCCACTAACGTTTTGATAATGGATGGGTTTAAACATGCCTCTGAAGAGGTAGCTTTCACATTTATTGATGCCCATTGGACAGATGCAGAACAATACATAGTCGAGTTGAAGGACACAAACAAGGTAGAATATATCACTTTGATTACAAATGTTGAAACAGAGTTGGCGGCAATAAAGCAATTTGTGAAGACTGAATTTCCAAATACTGAATTTACGATCGATTACTATGATGAGGCTTGGGTGGTGAAACCATAAAAGTGAAAGTTCCTTTGGCTATATAGAAGAATAGCTCTGACTTAAAACAAATAAACTGTTGCGTCATTTTGCATCATTGAGGAAATCAATTCTCCCTAGACTGTAAATATCGGTGTTTTGAGGAGAATTGAGGGTTTTCCATTTATGCTATGATTTAAGCGGAGAAGGATTCACAAGACCAAAATCAATAACTATTTTTTTGACTGGATGAATGGCTGTTGAGGGAGTTATTGACGATAACTGACTGAAGGGAATGTGCGTAAGGGAATATGAACCTCTTTTTACGATCAGTTTTTTACCTTTGTCGAGTAGAGGCCATCTTTCTAAGCGGAGGGATACCGCAAAAAAAGGGAAGGATGTCATTTGTTTGGTAATAGTGAATCGTGTCTTGCCTTAAAACAGATAGGTATTTTTACTCAAGGAGAACTAGAATGATGAAACGGATTAAAGCAAGCTGTCTTTTAATGGTTTCGTGTTTTTCTTTATTGTATACGGAACGAATTTATGCTGAAGAAGCGAGTTTTTCGCTAACGGTGGAAGAACCAATCATTTTTGATTTTCAGGAGATTGATTTTAGCAATGAATTACTGAGTTATGAAGGTGGTCTAAAAGTTGAAAGTTCTGCCAGTGATGTGACAACGGCTTATCACTTGGAGATCTCTTCAAATGGCAGTGGTTTGAGCGCTGCTTTTGAAAATGCGGCAGAAATGGTGGCAACAGAAACGATGGATGACCACCATTTTTACGTTACATTAGATCCTAAAAAATTTCTGACGGCAGATCAAGGTAACTATAAAGTAATTTTTACCATCACGGAACTCTCTTCTGTAGCGACGAATCAAAATTTGTCGTCTTCACTTTTACCGTCAAGTAATAAGCAAGAAGAACATGGATCCATCGTCGAGAGTGACGAGAGTGTAGAGGAATCAGCTACGACAAGCACCTCTTCAACAGAGACAACCTTTTCCACAGAGAGTCTCTTGCAGAGTAGTGAACGTTCTTCTCTGATGGAAGAAATGGAAACGACTGATACTTCCTTTATGCCGGAATAAACAAATAGCGGCTTTGCTTTTCCTTGTTTGCTAGAGAGAATGGGTCAAAGTAATAAGCGTTACGACTGTTATCTGAAAAAATTTCACTTTTCATGTCTATTTATTTTCGTTAACTGCCACCAGTTTTGATGGAGGAAAATGAAAATTTCGCGAGATAAGATTAAAAAAACCTTTATTCTTTTGGTGAAAAAAATTGCAAAAAGAAGAGAAGTTTGCCAAAAAAAATAGTGTATAGTTTTTTTGTAAGCTCGATTCTTACAAAAAAATATATAAGGAGGAATGAAATCAATGAAAAAGGTTATCTTAGCAACAGCATTATTATTTGCTCTCTCTATTGGTGTGTCCGTACCTGTAGCAGCAGAGGAAGTTGCTGTAACTGTTAACGAAGGAACAGCAACATTTACGTTAGAAACACCTGCTGAAACAAAAACGGTTGACTTTGCAGAGATTAGTTTTACGGATGCAAAAGCAGATCCGCTATCAGGTACTTTCTCACTATCGGGAACATTAGCGAATAAATCCTTTGGTGCAAAAAAAGTGGTGATCACAGCACAAGTGCCGGGAGAAACGATTGCACCTGGTCTAACCGTTGCTACAAGTGAAGTATTCAGTGTGGAAGCAGAGCAAGGATACGAAGCAACTCAAACAGGTACTTTTGACTATACGATCGATCCAGCAACATTTGACAGTACCAAAAAAGCAGATTATCTAATCACTTTGACTGCATCAGAAGCTACGGACGTTACACCTTAATTTCATGTCTAGTTCTGACTGCGAGAAGAAATACGGTTTTTTTAAGGTGGTCTTTTTTTGCCTGTTCTTAGGAATGTTCTTTTACACTGAAAGTGTAGCAGCGGAAGAACAGATCAGCTCTTCATTTAATGTTTCGATCCAAGCTGATGATGAGACAAGTCAGGTAAAGGATATTCAATTTGCACCTCAATTGAATCAGGAATATCGTTATGCGGCAACTGTTACCAATCTTGAAAACTATGCCATTGAAGTCTCGGTTTTTCCAAGTATCGCTGTTTCCACGAGGAATTCGATGACTTATGTAGCGGAAACAGAAAATTTACTGAACCAAGATTATGTTTTAAAAAATTATGTAAAAATCCAACCGCAAGATGGGAATTTCGTTGATGGTTTTTTGCAATTAGATGCAAAGCAAAGTCGAGATGTTCAAATCATCATTAATGTAAATAAAAGGATTCATGGGGAAGTATTAGGTGGGATCAATTTTTCTCAGGTAATCGGCATACAAGAAAATAAAGATTCTGTAGATATTCAGCAAGTCTATCAGAAAGTAATCGTCGTTCGCCTAAAACTGAATGAACTGGCTAAAGGAACAAAACAGACTATCGGGGATTTTGAATTTACGATTACTGGAGACACAACGACTCTTTCTTATTATCTATATAATAATGATCCGCTTGTGACCTATGCTGAGGGTGGCACCTATCGTGTGATCAATCCCAATCAGGAGATTATCGCTGAAGGGAAGATAGAGTCGGAACAGATTGTTCTTTCACCCTATATAAAAACGCTCTTTAATGTCCCATTGTTGGATGGGGCCGAATTGATGTCTGGGGAGTATCAATTTATACGATCAGATGGCAACGACGAAACGACAACATATTTTCATTACACAAAGGAAGAGGTCGACCAGTTTATTGAGGAGGCTGCTGATTCTAGCAATACAATTACTGTTCAATCAAAAGCCAATCTTTGGTTGGTCATCGCCTTATCACTCGTTTCCGTTTTGCTTATTTTAACGCTTGTAAAATTGCTAAAAAAATAAGAGAAGTTTAGGGGAGATCGTTACCCCTAGACTTTTCTTGTTGCGTAAAATCTTTCTTAATCCTTTAACAGACCGTTGGGCGGCCGCTGATTTTGCTCTCCCACAGGACTGTCTCGAAAAAAGCTGTTTTTATTTTGTACTTGCTTATTTTCTATAGTTTTTTTCACTTTGATCAGGGAAAAGGTTCGGTGGTAAATCGTTAAAGGACTTTACAAATCGGTTGGCTTCATTGGTCCTTTGAGTAATTGATGATCCTTGCAGTAGTTTTTTATGAACGGCAGGATCATTTCTTTTTGCTTTTTATTATTAAAAAGCAGCAGATTTTAGCATAAAAGAGATATTCTTTTTTATTAATAACTAATGTTATATGTTTTCTTGTTAACTATGAGTTAACTAACATCACAGAAGTAACTATCGTTAAGAAGGAGATTACCATGGATTTATGGAAGTTGTTTCTAACGGAGCGGCAAGAACAAAAATTGAATTTATTAGAGGATATTATTTCAAGGACGGAAGCATCAATCGATGAATTAGCTTGTAAGCATTCACTTACGAACCGCAATGTGAAATCATTAATCATGCAGATAAACGAAGATTACATAGAAAACACAAGCACGACAGACGCACTGATCAGATTCGAAAATCGATTATTTCGGATATCCACGTTGAAAGCATCAGGAACTTATCCTTCGCTGTATTCAAATTTGAAAATAACGTATATTAAGCAAAGTGCCGTTTTCCAAGTCTTGATTTACTTTCTTAGGCATCGAAAAGTGGGGATGATCAAACTATCCACTCATTTTAATTATAGTCAGTCTTATTGTTATAAATTAGTCAATAGGGCAAACGATATCATACGATCTATGGGGATAGAGTGTCAGATCAGTAAGAGAATGAATTATTTGATTGTGGAAGGAAGGGAGAGTCAAATCAGAATGCTTTCATATATCTTGAATAGCCATTCTACGACATTTGCAGAAGACAACAATTATCTTTATAGAAACGAAAAGAGTCCTACTAAGATTCAACGGGACAAACTTTCTAGAATAACTAGAATTTTTTTAGATGCGCACAAGATGGGCCACTATACCGATGTGATCTCAGATCAAGAGATGTCTATTGGTTTGTGCTTGTACGAAGAGCTTCATTTAAGCTTTTCCCAAGCGTTTTATCCTTTAAATAAAAAAATAAATGATGCTGCTTTTCAATCAGAAAAATTTCTTTACTATCTCTTTGCTGTATATTTCTTTCCAGAATACTTAACTCCTGAGATTTGTGAGCGTTTAGGGGAAGGGTTAATGAGACTAACAAAAAATCCTATCGTGGATAGAGCGGTTGAAGCATTAGAAAAAATGGAAGAAAGTTATAGCATTCCTGATAATCTTCATCGCACGTTTGTCTTCCAGCTGGTCTATCGCTCTTTAATCACAGATAAACTAAGCTTAAGCTCTTTCTTTTATCTTGAAGACAAAAAATTACTGATGAATGATAAATTTTTAACCATAAAAGAGATGTTAAAATCTGTTTACAAAGAAAGTATATCAGAGCGAGATTTAGATATATTTAGTACCCAGTTAACTGAGCTGCTCTATTCTTATGTTGGACATGTCATGGCAAAACCCTTGCATGTAATGATCCATATTACGTACCATGCCAACTATGCCGTGTTAGTGAAAAATTATATAACAGGTGTATACAAACCAGAGACAGTTACCATGGTAGGAAATTTTGCAGATGCAGATCTTGTTATTTCTGATCGGTTCGTTGAGTCGAAAGAAAATCAGTATTTTTTCTTTCTTGAAGATATCCATAATATTGAGACATGGAAAAGATTAGGGGAGTTTATCAATAGCAAGATTATTGAAGGACGAATTCGATCAGATACGATAGAAAAAATCAGCTAGTATTAGCGGAAAGAGTACAGTTTTGATTAAAAGGCTAAGTAAATTCTTGGTTACATTCAAACAAAAAAGATATCTATAAAAGAAGGCTGCGACAGTCATCTTTTATAGATATTTTTTTAAGACGTAATTAGGCTAAACTAATGGGATGAGGATAAGGATTTTTTGATGGAGATTTCAACCACTTCAGGCATTTGGATCACAGAGATGGTTGAAGGATCATACGAGCCATCAGGTAATTTTTTTAGAAAGTAATTTTTGATTTCTTCTACTTCTGTCGGGCGAATATTTCGTTTTTTATTGATCAGCAGAATTTCATTGTGGTTCGGCGCTGAGGTAAAGATCACGGTCGTATCTCCGGCTGTGTAAACCTTTACAAGTTCTGCGTCGGTATTTTCAAGTTGATTCAATACTAGTCGAGAATGGCTGTTCGTAACATTGATTAATTTCACCAGACTCACCTCACATTCTATGTATTTATTAATAACATTATAGGGCGTTTTTTTTCAAAAGAAAAGCCAGACAACTCGGAATTACCCAATTTTTTGGCAAAACATGGTTGTCTGGCAAAGGAAACGGTTCAAGACACGTTTTTAAAGCTTGTTAATCGTTAGTTTCCGAAGATTCTTCTTCAGTCGTGTCGGCTTCTGAAGAAGGTGCAGGGGATTCAGCGGAAGTTACAATGATCTTATCTGAATCTTCCAATTGGGCTTTTAACTGACGCACTTGCGGATGCTCCAAATAGAATTCTGCAATCCCATCTTCGATTTGATCTTGGATCGTTCTACGCAGCGGGCGAGCACCCATCGTTGCACTGTAACCAAGATCCACCAATTTTTCTTGCACGTCTTGCGGAACATCGATATGCAGTTTTTGATGACTAAGGGTTTGATTGACATCATGCAGCATAAGGGACACGATCGATAACAAGTTTTCCTTGCTTAGTGCCTTGAATTCGATGATCCCGTCAAAGCGGTTGAGAAATTCTGGCGTAAAGTAATTGTTCAATTGATTTAACACGGAACGAGTGATGCCTTCACGTGCGGCACCAAAGCCAACGTTGGCTTCAACTTTGCCGGTTCCGGCATTACTTGTCATGATGATCAGGGTATCTTTAAAGCTGACCGTACGTCCTTGGGCATCCGTCAAACGACCATCATCGAGAATTTGCAAGAACATATGCAATACATCAGGATGGGCTTTTTCCACTTCATCCAATAGAATCAAGCTGTAAGGATTCCGACGAACTTTTTCAGTCAATTGACCTGCTTCTTCATAGCCAACATAGCCAGGAGGAGAGCCGATCAATTTTGATACACTGTGTTTTTCCATGTATTCTGACATGTCGAAACGAATCATTGCTTCTTCGGAGCCAAACATTTCATAAGCTAATTGTTTGGCTAATTCCGTTTTCCCGACACCGGTTGGACCGACGAAAAGGAAAGAGCCGATTGGACGATTTTGTTTGCCTAAACCGACCCGATTTCTGCGGATCGCTTTGGCTACTTTGTCGATCGCTTCATCTTGTCCGATAACTTTTGCTTTCAAGTCATCCGCGAGATTTTTTAATTGGGTTTGTTCTTTTTCTTTCAATTCGCCAACTGGAATATTCGTCCGTTCTTCAACGATTTGTTCCATGTCTTTTTCAGTAATGACTGGCGTTTCTTCTTCGCTGATTTGACGTTCTTTCATTTTTTGCAGTTTGTTGATTTGATCGCGATAGTAAGCAGCTTTTTCAAAATCTTCTTCTCGAGAGGCTGCTTGCTTTTGTTCTTCTGCTTCTTGCAATTTCTTTTCGATCGTTTTTGGATCAACGATTTGGATCGTCAAGTTTTTCTTCGAACCTGTTTCATCTAGCAGATCGATCGCTTTATCAGGCAAGAATCGGTCTTGGATGTAACGGTTAGAAAGGGTAGCGGCAGCTGCGATCGCTTCATCCGTGTATTTCACATGATGATAATCTTCATAGCGTGGTTGCAGGCCTTTTAAAATACGAATGGTTTCTTCAACAGAAGGTTCATCCACACGCACTGGTTGCAAACGGCGTTCTAAAGCAGCATCTTTTTCGATAATGCGGTATTCATTTAACGTCGTTGCTCCGACCATTTGTAGTTCTCCACGGGCAAGCGCTGGTTTTAAGATGTTTCCAGCATCCATATTTCCGTCGCCAGCTGCACCAGCGCCAACGATTTCATGGACTTCATCAATAAACAAAATCACGTTTTCTGCTTGCTTGATTTCTTCAATCAATTTTTGGATGCGTTCTTCAAATTGGCCACGAATACCTGTACCTTGCACAAGAGAGGCAACGTCTAGGCGAATGACTTCTTTGTCCATCAGTTTTTGTGGCACATCGCCATCAACGATTTTTTGGGCTAACCCTTCAACGACGGCAGTTTTCCCAACTCCGGGTTCACCAATAAGAACAGGGTTATTTTTGGTTCGGCGATTAAGGATCTCGATCACTCGTTTGATCTCTGAATCACGACCAACGACTGGATCGACTTCGCCATCACGAGCCATTTGGGTAATATTGATGCCGTATTCTCCTAACAGACCTGCAGGTGCTTGGTTATTGCGTGGAGGCTGACCGCCGACAAAACCGTTACCGCCGGTTTGTGTCGGTGGAGTTTGTTCATAAGGGGTATTTCCTTGCTGCATTTGACGAGACATTTGACGGAATAGATCATCAAGATTGCCAAATCCAAAAGGATCTTGCGCCATTGCAGCTGCAGCATTCCCAGATTGAGCTTTTAATTTTTGGTAACAACTTTGACAATAATCGAGTTGTTTTCTTTGACCATTGACATTGGCATATAAATGAATTGAAGCTTCATTTTTGCCGCAATTTTGACAAAGCATAGATTCACGACCTTTCATATTTGTTCCAACAACCCTATTTTACGGCGCTTTTGATCGCTTGTAAAAGAAAAGGGGCTGTGGGCAAAGAAACGGTCACCTTCGAGGTAATGTATTATTGACCTTTACTGACCATAATTCTATTATACTAACTTTTTGTCAGACTGCAAGAATTTTACTCTGAAAAGTTCTCGCTGCTCTTTCATCTACAAAAGCGTCTTTTAAATAGAAATCAATTCAATTATAATAGAAAGAAAGAGGTGAGAATGGACGATGGAGAACAGAGATTTTGCTGTAGAAGTAGTGCGTTTACGCAATGGAGAGATCAAAGAATTGATTGTTCAACAGCCGGAATTTCTGGCATTTAGAGATGTCTGGCTCCAGCTGGAAGATCGGTCTTCTTTTGTCGGAGAAGCGGGGTTAAACGGGAAGATCATCTACCGTTATGTACAAGAAAATAAATAGGACATTTATTTCAATCGTTTATTTAAGAGAAAACGGTTGTCTATCGATGAAAAAAATGGTAATCTTAACAGTTGAAAGGGCGATTTTTTTCGGGTGTCATTGCATGCATGGAAATTTTGCCTTCACACAAAAAAACGTATCATAAAGGAGATTGATCAATATGGAAAAGAAAGATTTTCACGTAGTTGCTGAGACAGGGATTCACGCACGTCCAGCTACATTATTGGTTCAAACAGCAAGCAAATTTAACTCTGATATCAACTTAGAGTACAAAGGTAAATCAGTAAACCTTAAATCAATCATGGGCGTAATGTCATTAGGTGTTGGCCAAGGTTCTGATGTTACTATCACTGCTGAAGGTGCTGACGAAGCAGATGCAATCGCTGCAATCGTAGAAACAATGAAAAAAGAAGGTTTGTCTGAATAATGGTTGAGATGCTAAAAGGAATTGCTGCTAGTGATGGTGTAGCCGTTGCGAAAGCCTACCTGTTAGTACAACCTGATTTATCTTTTTCAAAAGTATCAGTTGAAGATACTGCAGCAGAGGAAGCACGCTTAGATGATGCGCTAGCGAAGTCAACAGCGGAATTACAACAAATCCGTGACAAAGCAGCACAAACTTTAGGTGAAGCAGAAGCACAAGTATTTGATGCTCATTTAATGGTTCTTTCAGATCCTGAGATGATCGGTCAAATCAAACAAAACGTGACAGATAACAAAGTCAATGCAGAAGCTGCGTTGAAAGAAGTTACTGACATGTATATTGGTATGTTTGAAGCAATGGATGACAATGCTTACATGCAAGAACGGGCAGCTGACATCAAAGATGTTGCGAAACGTATCTTGGCGCATTTGTTGAATGTGACTTTGCCTAATCCTTCAATGATCAACGAAGAAGTAGTCGTTGTTGCGCATGACTTGACACCAAGTGATACTGCACAATTAGACCGCAACTTTGTAAAAGCTTTTGTAACAGATATCGGTGGACGTACTTCTCATTCCGCAATCATGGCACGTTCTCTTGAAATCCCAGCAATCGTTGGAACGATGGAGATCACTGCAAAAGTGAAAGCGGGCGACATCTTAGCTGTTAACGGCATTATCGGTGACGTTATCGTCAACCCGACAGATGACCAAGCAGCTGAATTTGTTGAAGCTGGGAAAGCCTACGCAGAACAAAAAGCAGAATGGGAAAAATTGAAAGATGCTGAAACAGTTACGGCTGATGGCAAGCACTTTGAATTGGCTGCAAACATTGGAACGCCAAAAGATTTAGAAGGTGTCCACAACAATGGTGCAGAAGCAGTCGGTTTATACCGGACTGAATTCTTGTACATGGATTCTCCTGATTTCCCAACAGAAGAAGACCAATACAAAGCATACAAAGCAGTTTTAGAAGGAATGGCTGGCAAACCAGTGGTTGTCCGTACAATGGATATCGGTGGCGATAAAGAACTTCCTTACCTAAAATTGCCTCACGAAATGAATCCTTTCTTAGGCTATCGTGCATTGCGTATCAGCTTATCTGAACTTGGGGACGACATGTTCCGTACCCAACTTCGTGCGTTGTTACGTGCTTCTGCTCACGGCAACTTGCGTATCATGTTCCCAATGGTGGCAACATTGAAAGAGTTCCGTACAGCGAAGAAAATGTATGAAGAAGAGCGTCAAAAATTGATTGACGAAGGCGTTGAGATTTCTAACGAGATCCAAGTCGGAATCATGATCGAAATTCCAGCAGCAGCTGTCTTAGCAGACAAGTTCGCCAAGGAAGTTGACTTCTTCAGTATTGGTACCAATGACTTGATCCAATACACAATGGCTGCAGACCGCATGAATGAGCGCGTGTCTTACTTGTACCAACCATACAACCCATCAATATTACGTTTAATCAAAAACGTGATCGACTCAGCGCATGCTGAAGGAAAATGGGCTGGTATGTGTGGAGAAATGGCCGGCGATCAAACTGCTGTGCCACTTCTTGTAGGTATGGGCTTAGATGAGTTCTCAATGAGTGCAACATCTGTTCTGAAAACACGTAGCTTAATGAAACGCTTGTCAACGACTGACATGCAAGAATTAGCAAAACGTGCTTTAGAAGATTGCGATACAATGGAAGAAGTTGTAGAGTTAATCGAACAGTATGTAAACTAATCATTTCTAGGCAACAAGCAATTTTTGCTTGTTGCCTTTTTTGTTTTAAGAAGACATTTTGTTTGATTTGACTTGCAACAACTTACTACTTTTTTCAGAAAACGAACAGTTTTGTCATATCTTGGAATTAAGCTATGATTCCCTGAGTTTTTCCCGTATCATGGTTAAATGGGGAACAAAATCTAGGACCATGGTAGGAGTATGTCTGCGATCGCCTATGGTATACTAATATCAGATATAAGCATTTCCAAGGAGGAATCATCTTTGAAAGTACTTCTTTATTTTGAAGGAGAAAAATTATTAGCTAAATCAGGTATCGGTCGCGCATTTGCTCATCAGCAGCGAGCGCTGACATCTGTCGGGATTCCTTTTACTCTTGATAAAAATGATGAGGATTATGACATTCTTCACATCAACACGTATGGAATCAATAGTATGCATATGGTCAATAAAGCCAAAAGACAAAGGAAAAAAGTGATTTACCATGCCCATTCTACAGAAGAGGATTTTCGGAATTCATTTATCGGCTCAAATCAGCTTTCGCCATTATATAAAAAATATTTGATCAATCTTTATTCTAGAGCCGATCAGTTGATCACCCCGACCCCTTATTCGAAAGAACTTTTGGAAGGGTATGGTATCCAAGTGCCGATCGAAGCAATCTCGAACGGGATCGATCTTGACAAATATCAGCCTGATCATGAGAAAGAAAAAGCCTTTCGTGAGTATTTTCAGCTTTTACCTGATCAAAAAGTGATTATATCGGTTGGTTTGTTTTTTGAACGAAAAGGCATTCTTGATTTTGTAGAGATAGCTAGACAATTGCCTGAGTATACATTTATCTGGTTTGGTCATACACCAATGATGACGATTCCTAAACAGATCCGCGACCTTGTCAATGAAGACCATCCAGAAAACGTGCTGTTTCCCGGCTATATCAAAGGAGACATCATCGAAGGGGCATATTCAGCGGCTGATCTGTTCTTCTTTCCTTCCTATGAAGAAACAGAAGGAATTGTGGTCCTTGAGGCGTTAGCCAGCCACCAAAATGTGCTTGTTCGGGATATTCCTGTTTATAAAGGTTGGCTAAGCAATGGGCACAATGCATACATGGAAAAAAACAATCAAGGATTTATTGAGAAAATCAAAGGAATCGTGGAAGGCACGTTGCCACAGTTGAGTGAAGCCGGCTATGAAACGGCCAAGCAAAAAAGTATTGATGAAATCGGATATGAACTAAAAGAAGTTTATACAAAAGTGATGAATACGGAATGAAGAAACTAATGGAAAGTTTGGAGGGACCGTTTTGAAAATCGGATTTTTTACAGACACCTACTTCCCCCAGGTAAGTGGTGTGGCGACATCGATCAAGACATTGAAAGAAGAGCTTGAGAAAAAAGGCCATAAAGTCTATATCTTTACTACGACCGATCCAAATGCTGATCTGGACGAAGAAGATATCATTCGCATGCCAAGTGTCCCGTTTGTGTCCTTCAAAGACCGGCGAATCGTAGTGCGCGGCATGTTGTATGCCTATTTGATCGCCAAAGAATTAGAGTTGGAATTGATCCATACCCATACCGAGTTTGGCTCTGGGATGTTGGGGAAAATGGTGGGGCGGAAATTGCAGATTCCTGTGATCCATACCTACCATACGATGTATGAAGACTACTTGCACTACATTGCCAACGGAAAGGTCTTGCGGCCATCTCACGTGAAATATCTTTCACGGCTCTTTGCCAACCACTCGACAGGTGTTGTTTGTCCAAGTGAACGAGTCATCGATACGCTGAGAGGGTATGGTGTGGTTTCACCGATGCGGATCATCCCCACAGGGATCGAAGTTGAGAAGTTTCGCCGACCGGACATTACAACTGACATGAAAAAAGAATTGCGGGAGAAATTGGGCATCACTGAGAATCAACCCATGCTGCTTTCCCTCAGTCGTATTTCTTATGAAAAGAATATTCAAGCAATCATCGACGGGATGCCAGAAATTTTAACGAAGATTCCTGATGCGCAATTAGTGATCGTTGGGAAAGGGCCGCATAAAGAAAAATTAGAAGAAAAAGTGGTGGATATGGCTTTATCTGACCATGTTCAATTTGTCGGTGAAGTGGCGAATGATAAGGTAGCGATCTATTACCATGCTGCCGATTACTTCGTCAGTGCCTCCACCTCAGAAACACAAGGTTTGACTTACACGGAAGCAATGGCTGCTGGAACACCGTTAGTCGTTGAAGGCAATGACTACTTAAATACTTTGATCGACGATCCGTCTTTAGGTGTCACCTATGAGAGTGATCGGGATTTCGCAAAAGCATTTATTGATTATTATGAACGAAAGATTCCTGCTGATCCCGAAGTTCTTGCTAGGAAGATGTATGAGATTTCGGCACTACGTTTTGGTGAGTCGATGCTGTCTTTCTACCATGACATGGTCGCTTATTATGAAACAGAACGCATCGAAAAAGAAACCGAGCAGACGTTAGAAAAATTCAAAGTTAAATTGAAAGCATTTCGCCGAACGATTGATTAAACAGAAAATTTTCGCAAGTTCATGTTTTTAGCGTATACTAAAGACATGAACTTTTTTATTTTGGAGGGATCTGCATGAAATTAGGATTTATCGGTACTGGTGTCATGGGTCAAGCGATGGTTGGTCATCTCTTAGCTGCAGGACATACAGTGAATGTTTACAATCGGACGAAAGCAAAAACAGATGAACTCGTTGCGAATGGAGCAATTTGGTGTGACACCCCAACAGAAGTTGCATCGGAAAGTGAAATCATCTTTACAATGGTTGGTTATCCATCCGATGTTGAAGAGGTTTACTATGGGCCTCAAGGGATTTTTCAAACAGCTGTGACGGGCAAAACATTGGTGGATTTTACCACCAGCACCCCTGATTTGGCAGAACGCATCTACCAGACAGCGAAGGAAAAAGGAGCAGCGAGTATTGATGCGCCAGTTTCTGGTGGTGATCTTGGTGCGAGAAACGCCACGCTAACGATTATGGTTGGTGGCGATGAAGAAGCTTACCAACAAGTAAAACCACTTTTTGAAGTATTAGGAAAGACGTTTCAACTTCAAGGAGGGGCAGGGAAGGGGCAGCATACGAAAATGGCCAATCAGATCATGATTGCCGGGACGATGACGGGGATGACAGAAATGCTGGTCTATGCGAACCAAGCGGGTCTTGATTTACCACGAGTGATTGACACGCTTTCTGGTGGTGGGGCAGCCAATTGGTCCATGACGAATTACAGTCCTCGTATCCTAAAAGAGGATTATTCACCAGGCTTTTTTGTCAAACATTTCATCAAAGATTTGGGAATCGCTTTGGATGAGGCCAAGAAGATGGGATTGGATTTGCCGAGCACCACTTTAGCTAAAAAATTGTATGATCAGTTGGCTGAAAAAGGCTTCGAAAATGACGGAACGCAGGCGCTGATTAAACTTTGGTGGCAAGATGGAAAAAAATCTTAAAATGACAAAAAAAATACGAAAAATCAATGCAAGATAGAGGATGTTTTGATACAATATAACGGACAGAAAAAGGAGGCTTACGAATGAAAAGTTCGCAATTAGTCGCTATCATCAAACGTTTAGAAGCGATGGTCGAAGCGCAAGACAATGAAGTTCAAGTACGTCGTTTTGAAAAAGAAGGCGTCGAAAAATGTACCGTTACTTATGACAATTCGACAGAAACGTTTGAATTAACGGAAGCAGAATCAAGTCAATCTTATCAATTTGATAACGTTGATATTGTAGCCATGGAAATCTATGATTTGATCCAATAAGAATGAGTGAGACGTTCGTCGTCGCTTTCTCATTTCTATACAGCAAGCCTACTGGGGCTTGCTGTTTTTTATTTATCTGCTGCTTTTTCTTGGCGATACAGGTGATTGAGGATGATCCCTAATGGATCGAGATCTTTCGGGGCTAAAGGAAGCGCAGCGCTTGCTGGCGGAAGTGGCTGGAATGTTTCTTCAGGAGAAAGAATGTTTGTTTGGATCAACTTGCCAAAGCTAACTTGATAGTATTTGATTTTAGTCGTCTGTGATCCTGGCTCCTCTAAGTCAAGGGGTATAGAAAAAATCACTTCTGGTTCTTGAATAAACTGATTGACCCTCACGATTTCTTGGTAAAAGCTTTGCGCTAAATGGATCTCGCGCTGCAGTACACTAGCTTGCTCAAACAATAAGTGATCAATCAGGTATGCTAAGCGTTTTTTAAGGAGTGAAAAACAGTCGGTCTTCTTTCCTGCAAAAAAACAGCCGATCTCTCGCCACTTCTCTTCCAAGGGATACGCCTCCATTTGAGGGAGTTGCTTACGTAAGGTCAATAGCGTCAGTTCGTTGACAGTCGGCAATTGATAGGTTTCTGACAATAATTGAAACAACATCGGCAATTTTTTTGTTTGCCGAAAGGGGCCATAACTGCCAATTTGTGGTGTTTGAGTGATCGTGAAGGTATGATTCGTCAAGTTAACAAAGCAGTAGTTGGCTGAATGGTTCATTTGTCGGTTGTAGATAGGATGAAAAGCTTGGATCAAACGACATTCAAGTAATAGTGCATCCAATTCTGTATCTGTTTCGATCGTTTCAAAATCAACGACATTATAAACAAGTCGAAGCACCTTATTTGCATGCTGCTGGTTTTTTCGGAAGTAGGAAACGACACGCTGTTTCAATGATTTGGCTTTTCCTACATACAAGACTTCGTTGTGCTGATCTTTCATTAGATAAACACCAGGCTTTTCAGGCAGTGCATTTGCTTTGTTTTTTAGAAACTCTTTGTTCGGATTCATCGATCGTTCCTCTCCTTCCTCCAAAGATTAGCAGATGAAGCGTAAGAGAGCAACGTTTGCTGGCCATTGACAAGAAAAAATTAGAAATAGAGTGGAGCCAACGCAATGATAAACTTTGACATTCAAAGGAAATTTCTCTATAACGGAAACGGATTATTTTGTCAACTCGCAGCTTTTAAAATCTTAGAAAATCAATTCTTAAATAAAAATGCGCTTAAAAATAAAAAAAGTTCGAAAAAATTCTTGCATTTCTCAATAACTTCCGATATAGTTTGACTATCAAATGATTTGATTATCAAAGTATTCGGATGGTGAAGGTTATGGAACCCAATTTAGAAACAGTTAATGACTACTTAGTCAGCGTCTTTAATGACATCTTAGTGATTGAAGAATCTGAATTGAAAAAATCTCAATTCAAAGACCTTTCAATTACCGAAATGCATACTATCGAAGCCATCGGGATGTACAAAAAAAAGACCACGACTGAAGTTGCCAAAGAGCTTTCGATCACTGTTGGGACTTTGACCATCGCGATCAATCGTTTGGTGAAAAAAGAATATGTAGAACGGATTCGCAGTGAAGATGATCGGCGAGTCGTCAAACTAGGTTTGACGAAGAAAGGAAAACTCCTTTATCGTGTTCATCAGCATTTTCATCGTGAGATGGTGAAGGGTGTCTTGAGTCAGATGTCTCCTGAAGAGGAACAGGCACTGTTGAAAGCACTGAAAAATCTGCATGACTTTTTACAAGATTATAAGTGAGAATAATGGATGAATATGTTTGGAAAAATTACCGCGACTGCAAGTTATGTTCCAGAAAAAATCGTAACAAATGATGATCTATCAAATTTGATGGATACTTCAGATGAATGGATTCATTCTCGTACGGGAATCAAACGAAGAAGAGTCGCTGTTGGCGAAAACACTTCTGACCTTTGTATTCGCGTCGCTCAAACGCTCTTGCAAGATGCTCAGCTTTCAGCAGAAAGTCTGGATTTTATCTTGGTAGCGACGATCACACCGGATTTCAATACACCGGCGGTTGCTTGCCAAGTCCAAGGAGCGATTGGGGCAGTCAATGCCTTTGCTTTTGATATCAGTGCAGCATGTGCTGGTTTCGTTTATGCATTGTCTATGGCTGAAAAACTGATTCGAACAGGCGCTAAAAAAGGATTGGTCATCGGTGGAGAAGTACTTTCAAAAGTCTTGGATTGGAACGACCGTTCGACGGCTGTTTTATTCGGAGATGGTGCCGGTGGACTATTGCTGGAAGCATCTTCAGAGCAGCATTTACTCAAAGAGTCTTTAAAAGCAGATGGGACGCGAGGCATGTCCTTGACATCTGGTTTTCGCACGAATGAGAATCCTTTTTCACAAAACGCTCCGGCGTATAGTGCTTGTATGCAAATGATTGGACGAGAAATCTTTGATTTTGCGACGCGTGATGTGGTCGCCTCGATCAATGATCTGACACAAGATGAAGCAATCGATTATTTTTTGCTTCACCAAGCAAATTCTCGTATTTTAGACAAAGTTGCTCGCAAGCTGAAGCAGCCCCGTGAGAAATTTTTGCAAAATATGCAAGATTATGGCAATACTTCGGCAGCCTCGATTCCGTTATTGCTAGATGAAGAAATCAAACGAGGTACACTGTCTCTTGGCAGTGGTCAAAAAGTGGTGTTCTCAGGTTTTGGCGGCGGATTGACATGGGGAACTATGTTAGCCACCTTATAACTTGTTCACGAAACAAAATTACTATTGAAAAACACATTGGAGGAATATACACATGGTATTCGAAAAAATTCAAGAAATCGTAGCAGAAGAATTAGGAAAAGAAAAAGAAGAAATCAAATTGAACACGAACATCCAAGAAGATTTAGAAGCAGATAGCTTGGATCTTTTCCAAATCATTAACGAGATCGAAGATGAATTCGATGTGAAGATCGAAACAGAAGATGGTATCACAACCGTTGAAGATCTAGTTAAATATGTAGAAAAACAACAAGCATAAAACAAAGGCTAGGCAGACAGCCTAGCCTTTCCTTTTTAAGAACGTGTTTTTGCTGATTCATAGACGAACTGCAAGAAGCCATGTTCTCCAACGATAACCATCAAAGTAATGAAGGAGTGCAAAATGAAGACAGCCTTTTTATTTAGCGGTCAAGGTGCACAGTACCCAAAAATGGGGGAAGAGCTCTATCACCAAGAAGCGATCGTTCGTGAGACGTTTGAACAAGCCAGCACGATTCTAGGATATGATATGGCCGAGTTATGCTTTACTGAAAACGAACGTTTAAACCAGACGGAATATACACAGCCTGCCATTTTAACAGTAAGCACGGCTTTTTGGCGACTTTTGGATGCGCAAGAAATCAAAGCAGATGCTGTTGCTGGCTTGAGTTTAGGTGAATATACAGCCTTAGTCGCTAGTGGTGCGCTTGATTTCCAGACCGCAGTCGCATTGGTGCAAAAACGCGGTCGGTATATGGCAAATGCGGCGCCAGCAGGTGTTGGGAAAATGGTCGCTGTGATGAACACACCCGCTGAAACGATTGAAGAAATCTGTAAAGAAGCAAGTCAAGTCGGGATCGTGACACCAGCCAATTACAATACGCCGCAGCAGATCGTCATTGGCGGTGAAGCGCCGGCAGTGGATAAAGCGGTGGAATTGTTACAAGCTGCTGGAACCAAACGGGTGATTCCTTTAAATGTCAGTGGTCCTTTCCATACTGCTTTGTTGGAACCCGCATCGCAGCAATTAGCGCAGGAATTAGCTCAAATCACCTTTGATGAGTTGCAAGTACCTGTCATCAGCAATACGACCGCGCAGCCAATGCAGCAAGACCAAATCAAGGAACTGTTGACGCTGCAAGTGAAATCGCCAGTGCGTTTTTACGAAAGCATTGCGACACTAAAGCAGCTTGGCATCCAACAAGTCATCGAGATCGGACCAGGAAAAGTATTGAGCGGTTTTATGAAGAAAATAGACAAAGAAATCCAGACTGCGCGTGTAGAAGATAGCCAAACGTTGGCAGATACACTAGCCCGATTCAACTAGGAGGAATTTATGGATCTGCAAAATAAAAACGTCTTTGTAACTGGTAGCTCGCGAGGGATCGGTTTTACCATCGCGGAAGCCTTTGCCAAAGAAGGAGCGAATATCGTTTTAAATGGACGAAAAGAAATTCCCCAGTCACTGATCGATCGCATCACCAGCTACGGCGTGAAATGTGTAGCGATCAATGGGGACATTTCTGATTTTGATCAAGCGGCAGCCATGCTCTCGGAAGCAGAAGCGGCAGTCGGACCGATCCACATTTTAGTCAATAATGCCGGGATCACGAATGACAAATTATTGTTGAGAATGAAACCGGAAGATTTTGATTCAGTGATCAAAATCAATTTGACTGGTACCTTTAATATGACGCAACACGCGTTGAAAAAAATGATGAAGCTGCGAGAAGGCCGCATCATCAATTTGACGAGTGTGGTCGGCTTGACGGGAAATATCGGGCAAGCCAACTATGCGGCAAGTAAAGCTGGCGTGATCGGTTTTACGAAATCTGCCGCTCGTGAAGGTGCCGCTCGGGGGATCACCTGCAATGCGATTGCCCCAGGATTTATCGAAACAGAGATGACTGAAGTGCTGTCGGATAAAGTCAAAGAACAATCATTGGCAAATATTCCATTACAGCGTTTTGGTTCCACACAGGATGTTGCGCAAACAGCAGTCTTTTTAGCAAAAAGCCCATACATCACTGGTCAGGTGATCAGTGTAGACGGCGGGATGGCAATGCAAGGGTAGGAGGAAGAATAGATGAATCGAGTAGTAGTTACAGGATACGGCGTCACTTCTCCAATCGGAAATGACCCAGAAACATTTTTAGCAAGTTTACAAAACGGGACCAACGGCATCGGCCCGATTACAAAATTTGACGCAGAAGCAACAGGGATCTCAGTTGCCGCTGAAGTCAAAGATTTTCCGTTAGAAAAGTACTTCGTTAAAAAAGATACGAAGCGGATGGATCTTTTTTCCATTTATGGAATTTATGCGGCGTTAGAAGCGATGGAAATGGCGAAGTTAGATACAGAAACCATTGATGTGGATCGTTTTGGCGTGATGGTTGGTTCAGGGATCGGCGGCTTGCCAACGATTCAAGACCAAGTGATTCGGATGCATGACAAAGGAGCAAATCGAGTATCACCAATGTTCGTACCGATGTCGATTGTAAATATGGTTGCCGGCAACATTGCGTTACGGGTAGGTGCGAAAGGCATTTGTACGACGACTGTTTCCGCCTGTGCTTCTGGTACCCATTCAATCGGTGAAGCTTTTCGGAACATCAAGCATGGCTATGCAGATGTTATGATCGCTGGTGGTTCAGAAGCGACGATCTGTGAAATCGGTATCGCTGGTTTTGCGTCTCTGACGGCGTTAACCACTGAATCAGACCCTGACAAAGCTTCCGTTCCGTTTGATAAAAATCGTAGTGGGTTTGTTATGGGTGAAGGCGCTGGTGTCTTCATTTTAGAATCATTGGCGCATGCGCAAAAACGTGGGGCAACGATTTTAGGTGAAGTCGTGGGGTACGGTGCGAACTGTGATGCCTACCATATGACTGCACCAAACCCTGATGGATCAGGTGCTGGAAAAGCAATGAAATTGGCGATGCAAGAAGCGGCGATCACCCCAGCTGAAGTTGGCTACATCAATGCCCACGGTACAAGCACACCTGCCAATGACAGTGCAGAAGCGACATCGATCCAATACGGATTAGGGGAAGACTATAAAAAACCATATGTCAGCAGTACAAAGTCAATGACTGGTCATTTGCTTGGGGCGGCTGGTGGAATCGAAGCCATTGCTTCACTATTAGCATTACAACATCAATTTATTCCACCAACCATCAACGTGACAGAACAAGATCCTGAGATCGACTTGAACGTTGTTATCAATCAAAGCCAACCAGCAGATTTGACCTATGCCATGAGTAATTCACTTGGGTTTGGCGGTCATAATGCAGTGATCTTGCTGAAACGTTGGGAGGAAGCGTAATTGGAAACACATGAGGTAAAAGAGCTGCTCAGCCAATTCGATCAATCGACGTTAACTGAGCTTCAATTAAAAAAAGAGACCTTTGAACTTTATTTTAATAAAAATACGACAAGTGGGCTACAAAATGCATCCTCTGCACCTGCGCCTGCTCCTGCAGCGAATGCTGCGCCAACTCCTGTTGCACCAACGCCTGCTGTCTCAGCAACACCTGACACAGTAGAAACGGCAAAACCTGCCTTAGAGGGCAAAGAAGTTGTCTCTCCATTAGTGGGTGTCGTTTATTTGAAACCAAGTCCTGATAAAGACAACTTCAAACAAATCGGCGATCACGTGAAAAAAGGCGATATTCTTTGTATCGTGGAAGCGATGAAAGTCATGAATGAAATCGTCAGCGACGTTGATGGCGAATTAGTTGAAGTCTTGGTTGAAAGCGAACAAATCGTTGAATACAATCAACCATTATTCCGTGTGAAAGAAGGGTAAAGCAATGAGCGCATTAACGATTCAAGAAATCAAAGAAATCATCCCTCATCGTTATCCGATGCTTTTAGTGGATCGGGTAGAGGAGTTAGAAGAAGGCAAACGGGTCGTTGCGAAGAAAAACGTTACTATCAATGAGCCATTTTTCCAAGGTCATTTTCCTCATGAACCAGTGATGCCCGGAGTATTGATCGTGGAAGCAATGGCGCAAGCAGGTGCTGTGGCATTGCTATCATTGGAAGATTTTCGTGGGAAAACTGCCTACTTTGGCGGTTTAGACAAAGCGAAATTCAGAAAAAAAGTAACACCGGGCGATACCTTGATCTTAGAAGTAGAAATAATCAAAGTGAAATCTGCAGCCGGCATCGGCAAAGGAATTGCCTATGTTGATGGGAAAAAAGTGGCGGAAGCAGAATTGACTTTCATGATTGGATAGGTGAGACATGTTTTCTAAAGTATTGATCGCAAACCGTGGCGAAATCGCCGTACGTATCATTCGCGCTTGTCGCGAATTAGGTATTCAAACGGTCGCCGTTTATTCAGAAGCAGATAGAGAAGCGTTGCATACAGAGCTTGCCGATGAAGCGATTTGTATTGGACCTGCCAAAGCAGCCGACTCTTATTTGAATGTACAGCAGATCCTAAGCGCTGCGATCGTCACAAAGGCTGAGGCGATCCATCCTGGATTTGGCTTTCTTTCAGAGAATAGCCGCTTTGCTGCGATGTGCGAGGAATGCAATATCGTCTTTATTGGGCCAAAGAGTGAGACTATCGATGCAATGGGAAACAAGATCAATGCAAGACGCTTGATGATCGAAGCAGAAGTACCGGTCATTCCCGGAAGCAAAGGGGCGATTTCTGATGTGGAAGAAGCTTTAACGATCGCTGAAGAGATTGGTTACCCGGTCATGCTCAAAGCAGCAGCCGGCGGTGGCGGTAAAGGGATACGGAAAGTCGCCGATAAAGAAGCATTGCCGCATCATTTTGCTTCCGCACAGCAAGAGGCGAAAGCGGCATTTGGCAACGATGAAATGTACATTGAAAAAATCATTTATCCTGCTCGACACATAGAAGTGCAAGTGTTAGGTGATTCTTTTGGTAATATTATCCACCTTGGTGAACGCGATTGCTCGCTACAACGCAACAACCAAAAAGTGTTGGAAGAATCCCCTTCTGTGGTGATTTCTGAAAGCAAGCGAGCAGAACTAGGAGAAGCAGCGGTACGTGCCGCACAAGCGGTAGGGTATCGTAATGCTGGCACGATCGAGTTTTTAATGGCGGACACTGGGGAGTTTTATTTCATGGAAATGAACACTCGAATCCAAGTGGAACACCCCATCACCGAAATGGTGACAAACATTGATTTAGTCAAAAAACAACTTGAAGTCGCTAGTGGCGAACCGCTAGGCTTGACGCAAGCTGACATCAAGATGACGGGCGCGGCGATCGAATGTCGGATCAATGCAGAAAATCCAGCCTTCAATTTTGCACCCTCTCCTGGTAAGATCAACAATTTGTTTTTACCAAGTGGCGGCCTAGGCGTTCGTGTAGACAGTGCCATGTATTCCGGTTACACGATCCCACCTTATTATGATTCGATGATCGCTAAAGTGATTGTTCACGGTGAGAATCGTTTTGAAGCATTGATGAAAATGCAGCGGGCGTTAGCCGAATTAGTGACCGATGGTGTCATTACGAATGCAGAATTCCAAATGGACTTGATCAGTCACCCGAAAGTGATTGCGGGAGACTATACTACCGCCTTTTTACAAGAGGAATTTTTGCCGAATTGGACACCTGAACAATAGGAGGGAAGTTGAGTGGCTTTATTTAAGAAAAAAAACTACATTCGCATCAATCCTAATCGAGGTCAGCTGCCAACGAACGAACCAGTCGTCCCAGATAATCTTTGGGCGAAATGTCCTAGTTGCAAACGAACGCTTTATACGAAGGAGATGGGGGCGGAAAAAGTCTGTCCTCACTGCGGGTATAATTTCCGAATCAGTGCCTGGGAACGGATCGCTATCACGATTGATGAGAAAAGCTTTGAAGAATGGGACACAGATGTAACCACAAAAGATCCCCTTGATTTCCCAGGGTACCTGGATAAAGTCGCACAAATGCAAGAAAAAACTGGGTTGCATGAGGCTGTCCTGACAGGAGAGGCCAAAGTGCAAGGATTGTCGTTAGCAATCGGTGTCATGGATGCGAATTTCATCATGGGCAGTATGGGAACGGTCGTAGGGGAGAAAATCACCCGTTTGTTTGAACGAGCGATCGAAAAACAGCTACCAGTCGTTCTTTTTACCGCTTCAGGTGGTGCACGGATGCAAGAAGGAATTTTGTCACTGATGCAAATGGCAAAAATCTCTGCGGCGGTAAAACGCCACAGTAAAGCTGGCTTGTTTTATCTAACGGTTTTAACGGACCCGACCACCGGTGGCGTCACCGCTAGCTTTGCGATGGAAGGGGATATCATTCTAGCAGAACCGCAAGCCTTGATTGGTTTTGCTGGACGACGAGTGATTGAACAAACCATTCGTCAGGAATTACCTGAAGATTTTCAAAAAGCAGAGTTCTTGCTAGATCATGGCTTTGTCGATCAAATCGTTCCACGGACGAACTTGCGGGAGAAAATCCACCATTTGATTTCTTTGCATACGCGGAAAGGATGGGATCGCAATGACTAGAGCAGCCCACGAAATCGTTGAACTCGCTCGCAGCAAAGATCGTTTGACGGCACTGGATTACTTTGAAGGCATTTTTTCTGAGTTTGAAGAGTTTCATGGAGACCGTCTGTTTGGCGAAGATGAAGCTGTCGTTGGTGGGATCGCTTGTTTAGATGGCAAGCCAGTGACCGTGATCGGTATTCAAAAAGGCCGTAATCTGCCTGAAAACTTACGCAGAAACTTTGGCTCGCCACATCCTGAAGGCTATCGAAAAGCGTTACGCTTAATGAAGCAAGCCGAAAAATTTCAGCGACCTGTGGTCACATTGATCAATACAGCGGGGGCATTTTGCGGTATTGGTGCGGAAGAGCGCGGGGAAGGGGAAGCAATTGCCCGTAACTTGATGGAAATGTCCGATTTAACGGTGCCGATCTTGGCAATCATCATTGGTGAAGGCGGCAGCGGCGGTGCCTTAGCACTGGCATTAGGCGATGAGGTTTGGATGATGGAACATTCGATCTATGCCATTTTATCTCCCGAAGGCTTTGCTTCGATCCTATGGAAAGATGGCAGCCGTGCCAAAGAAGCTGCTGGTTTGATGAAGATCACTGCCCAAGAACTATATGAATTAGGTGTTATTGAAAAAGTGATTGCTGAAACCAATGAAGAGGCCTTTTTACCGAAAGAGCAATTGATGGAACAGATGAAAGCGGCAATCTCAACGAAACTTGCTGAACTTTCTACCTTACAAACAGAAGAATTGCTTGAGGCAAGGTATCAGCGTTTTCGCCGATTTTAAAAACTAGGGTATCCACTCTAATTAGAGGAAGGATATCCTAGTATTTTTTTATTGAAAGTGTTATTGAATAAATCGTGCAAATGACAAAGTTTTTAGTTTAAAATTTAATTATTCTGTGCTACTATGTATATATTCTGAATATAAGAAGATTATATTGCATAAATATTTGTTTTGAAGAGGAGCGTTTTTAATGAAAAAATTATTTGGAGCACTTGTTGTATTGACGGGGATTTTGGTTTTAGGAGCTTGTGGGAATGGCGGCTCATCGAGTACTGGAAGTTCTAGTGCCAGCGGTTCGGCGGATAATCAATTGGAAGCCATCAAAGCAGCTGGTGTGTTAAATGTGGCAACTTCTGCTGACTTTGCTCCCTTTGAATTCCATGCCTTGATCGATGGCAAAGACACGATCGTTGGGGCAGATATCGATATGGTCAATGAGATCGCTGATCGTCTTGGTGTTGAAGTAAATATTTTGGACCTTGATTTCAATGCTGTTTTGACTGCTTTGCAACAAGGAAAAGCCGATATCGCTGTTTCAGGCATCTCAGCAACTGACGAACGTAAACAGACTTTTGATTTCACCGACAACTATTTTACACCAGAACAAAAATTAGTTGTCAATAAAAATAACGAGTCGGCATTTGATTCAATCGAAAGTTTAACTGGTAAAAAGGTTGGCGCTCAAAAAGGATCCATCCAAGAAATGATCGTCCAAGACCAATTAGCTGATTCGCAGTTAGTTTCCATCGCTAAAGTTCCCAATCTAGTCAATGAATTGAAACAAGGCTCGATCGACGGTTTGGTCCTTGAAAGTGCGGTTGCTGAATCGTATGTTGCACAAAATGATGACCTCGTGATCACTGATGTAGCATTAGAAGCATCTGAAGGTGATTCTTATGCAATTGCTTTACCTAAAGGGAGTACCGAACTACAAGAAGAACTAAACAGTATTTTGAAAGAATTGATTGAAGATGGTACAATCGATGAGTATGTACAAAAGAACACAGATCTAGCCAATGAAAATGCGGCGCAATAGATAGAACGGAGTAGACACAATTATGGATTTATCCTTTTTAGCGATATATTATCCTTATTTTCTTTCTGGTGTGGTGATCACTATTGTGATCTCTATCATCACCGTGATCTTTGGAACGATTCTTGGGGTGATTTTTGCCCTAATGAAATTATCAAAAGTGACGCCTTTGCGCTGGTTTGCTAATGCGTATATTGAAGTCATCCGCGGCACACCGATGCTGGTGCAAATTTTGATCGCTTTTGGTCTTTTGCAAGGAATGTTTGCTTTGCCGACAGTCTCAATCGGCGTGCTGAGTCTTGATTTTGGGCGGCTCTTTCCAGGGATCATTGCCTTATCACTAAATTCCGGGGCATACGTTGCTGAAATCGTCCGAGGGGGGATCAATGCCGTTGATTACGGACAAACAGAAGCGGCAGGATCTTTAGGGCTGCGGCCTTTTCAAACGATGCGTTATGTCGTGTTGCCACAAGCACTACGCAACATTTTGCCGCCACTAGGCAATGAATTTATCGTTTTGATCAAGGATTCCTCTTTGCTTTCAACGATCGGTATCTATGAGTTAATGAACAGTGCCCAGATCGTTGTCACCAGTTCTTTCCAACCATTAACGCCTTTTTATGTGGCGGCGGTCATTTACTTCATCTTGACGTTTACGACTTCGCGACTATTGAGTTTATGGGAAAAGAAACTAGGCAAAGGCTATCGTCGTTAAAAGGAGAAGACAAGCTATGATGTTAGATATTCAAGATTTACACAAAACCTTTGGCAGCAATCAAGTGCTAAAAGGGATCACCACGACGATTGATCAAGGAGAAGTCGTGGTGGTGATTGGGCCATCTGGGTCAGGAAAAAGTACGTTTTTACGCTGTTTAAACCTATTAGAAGTACCGACAAGCGGGAAGATTTTTTTTGAAGGAACCGATATTACCGATCCAAAAAATGATTTATATAAGATGCGGGAAAAAATGGGTATGGTTTTTCAAAATTTTAATCTTTTTCCGAATATGACGGTTTTAGAAAACATTACCTTGTCCCCGACGAAAGTCAAAAAGGTAGCAAAATCGGCAGCGGATCAGTTAGCAAAACAACTTCTGAATGATGTCGGTTTACCAGATAAAGCAAAAGCTTATCCTCAAAGTCTTTCTGGTGGACAAATGCAGCGGATCGCAATCGCACGTGCTTTGGCGATGGAACCGGATGTGATGCTCTTTGATGAACCGACTTCTGCGTTAGACCCTGAAATGGTTGGCGAAGTATTGTCCGTTATGCAGCGTTTGGCTCAGCAAGGAATGACGATGGTCATCGTCACTCATGAAATGGGCTTTGCGAAGGAAGTCGCGGATCGGATTTTATTTATGGATCAGGGAATCATTATGGAGGAAGGAACGCCAGAACAGATCTTTGATCATCCGAAAAATCCACGAACCATTGATTTTTTGAGTAAAGTATTGTAAACTGCGAGAAGTTCGCAGTTGTTAGTGATAAATTTGGACCTTTCCTAAGCATCCTTTCAGTAAAAGGATGCTTTTTTGACGGAAAAATGACTACATTGAAGAAGTGATAGAACAAACGGTTGTCTTGGCAGGTTCCTTTTTCAGTTCTTTTACAAGAAACCTGCAGAAACTGGCGCACTTGCTAGTATTCAAAAAGATTCTATTGTATAATTACAGGTTGAAGAGGTCTGATCTTGATAGAAACCATCTGCGTGATTTTATGCAGATCGGACTGTTTCTTTTTAAGGATCGACAATTTGGATCGTTGACGAGTCGCCGATTTTTAATATGCGAAGAAATCATGCAGCAAAGGAGATTTTATGTTTTCAAATTATAAACCGACTTGGATGGTCGATGCGATTTATAAAATTACGCCCAGCCAACTTAAGGCACAGGGAATCAAGGGGATTTTGACTGACCTTGACAATACCTTGATTGCTTGGAACAATCCTGATGGAACCGAAGAATTAAAAAACTGGTTATTGGAAATGAAAAACGCTGGCATACCGGTGATAGTGGTTTCTAACAACAATAGTGAACGAGTGGCACGGGCAGTTGCCCCCTTTGGCTTAAAGTACGTACACCGCGCACTAAAACCTTTTTCAAGAGGCATCAAACAAGGGTATCAGCAATTAGGTTTGAAAAAAGAAGAGGTCGTCATGATCGGCGATCAAATCATGACGGATGTACGAGGTGCCAATCGTGCCGGTGTTCGCAGTATTTTAGTGAAACCAGTGATCCCAACGGATTCTTGGAAAACCCAGTTTAATCGAGCGGCAGAAAGAAAAATCATGAACTATCTATTGAAACATAACCCAGAGTTAAAATGGCGTGGAGGAATTTAATATGACAGAAGGAATCGAAGAAATTCACTGTATCGGCTGCGGGGCATTGATTCAAACAACAAACCCTAACGAATTGGGGTACACCCCGCAATCTGCATTAGAAAAAGGAATTGAATCAGGAGAAGTCTATTGTCAACGTTGTTTCCGCTTGCGCCATTACAATGAGATTCAAGATGTTTCGCTGACAGACGATGATTTTCTGCGTTTACTGAATGAAATCGGAGAAAAAGATGCCTTGATCGTTAATGTCGTCGATATTTTTGATTTTAATGGTTCATTGATCCCAGGACTACACCGCTTTGTTGGGAATAATCCTGTCTTATTAGTGGGCAACAAGGTGGATATTTTACCGAAATCTTTGAAAAAATCGAAGATGACCCAGTGGATGAAGGAACGTGCCCATGAAGCTGGCTTAAGACCCGTCGATGTATTATTGACGAGCGCCAAGAAACCAGGTGAAACGGAAGCTTTACTGCAATCAATCGAAACGTATCGTGAAGGACGCGATGTGTATGTGGTTGGTGTGACAAATGTTGGGAAATCGACATTGATCAATCAAATCATCAAACAAACAGCGGGGATCAACGAATTGATCACGACTTCGCGTTTCCCAGGAACCACATTGGATAAAATCGAGATTCCCTTGGATGACGGACACTTCTTGATCGACACACCAGGAATCATTCATCGTCATCAAATGGCGCATTATTTAGGTAAAAAAGATCTAAAAATCGTGGCACCAGCCAAAGAGATCAAACCAAAGGTGTATCAGTTGAATCCAGAACAAACCTTGTTCTTAGGAGGACTTGCCCGGTTTGATTTCATTCAAGGAGAACGCAGTTCATTTATTGCTTATGTAGCAAATGATGTGGCGATCCATCGGACCAAATTAACGAAAGCCGATGAATTTTATGAGAAACATGTTGGTGGGCTGCTGCAGCCGCCACGAGCAGATGAAGTGGAGGATTTTCCTGAACTCGTCCGTTTTGAATTTTCAATCAAAGAAAAAACCGATATCGTTTTTGCTGGCCTTGGCTGGATCACGATCACCAAACCGTGTGTCATCGCCGGGTGGGCACCAAAGGGTGTCGATGTGCTTAGACGTAAAGCATTAGTATAAGGAAGAAGGAAGAGTATGGACTTACGAGGAAAACAAAAAAGATTTTTACGAAGTGAAGCGCACCATTTAAACCCGATTTTTCAAATCGGCAAAGGCGGCTTGAATGACGCAATGATGGCGCAAATTGAAGAAGCACTAGAAAAACGAGAATTGATCAAAGTCTCATTGCTCCAAAATACCGATGAGGTTGCTGACGAAGCAGCTGAAACGATCCGTGAGAAAGTCGGCTGTGAAGTGGTACAGATCATCGGACGAGTGATCGTTTTATTCAAACCGTCAAGCAAAGAAAAATACCAAACAATTTCAAGCAAAGTTCGTTCAATTTAGGAGGGAAAAGGCATGCAAGGACAAACATTTGGCAAGGTACAAACGGTTTTAGAAACACAAACACAAGAACTGGTACCGAAAAAGCAAGTGGGCATTCTTGGTGGAAATTTTAATCCAGTACACTACGCACATCTGGTCATGGGTGAGCAAGTAGGGCAAGCATTAGGGCTGGATAAAGTTTATTTCATGCCTGAGTATTTACCGCCTCATGTTGATGAGAAAAAGACGATCCCTGCTGAGCATCGTTTAGCGATGTTGGAGTTGGCGATTGCCGATAATCCGCGATTTGCTGTAGAGACCATTGAGTTGGAACGAAAAGGGAAGAGTTATACGGTTGATACGATGCGGGAATTGACAGCTAAGAATCCAGATACTAATTATTATTTTATCATTGGCGGGGATATGGTGAACTATTTACCAAAATGGCATCAAATCGATGAGCTGATGGAATTGGTAACGTTTGTGGGGGTTCGTCGTCCAGAAGTGCCGATCGATAGCCCATACCCGATTATTTGGATCGATATCCCGCTAATGGATGTCAGCTCAACGACAATTCGTAAAAAAGTACAACAAGGTTGTTCCGTTCGCTACTTATTGCCAGATAATGTGTTACACTATATTCAAGAAAAGGGGTTGTACTTGGATGAAGAGTGAACACTACACACAAGCAGAACGGGAACTTTTGATGCAAAAGGTCCAAATGCAGATGAGTCAAAAGCGCTTTGAGCATGTGTTAGGTGTCGAAAAACGGCCGTTGCCCTTGCGGAAAAATATGGCGCTTCACCGGTCAAAGCCAGCATCGCCGCCTTGACGCATGATTATGCGAAAGAACGCAGCGATGAAGAATTTCAATTAGTCATTCGTAGAGACGGATTCGACTTGGATCTCTTGAACTGGAACAATGCCATCTGGCATGGACTTGTCGGTGCTGATTTCGTTCAACGAGAATTAGAGATCGATGACGAAGAAATCTTACAAGCGATCCGTTTGCACACCACCGGAGCTGCTAAGATGAGCCTGTTAGATAAAATCATCTATGTGGCAGATTATATCGAACCCGGACGTACGTTTCCTGGAGTCGTTGAAGCCAGAGAGATCGCAATGATTGACTTAGATGCCGCTGTTGCTTACGAAACGAAACATACCTTGCTTCATTTGATCGAAACAGAAGCAGTTATTTACCCAAAAACGATCGAAACCTACAATTTTTGGGTAGCCAAATATAGGAGGGAATTACCATAGATAGTCAGAAAATATTAGAAATTGCTGTAAAAGCCGCCGATTCAAAACATGCCGAAGATATTATGGCATTAGATGTGCGGGAAATCTCTTTGCTAGCAGATTACTTTGTGATCTGTTCAGGAAATAGCGAACGTCAAATCAATGCGATCATTGATGAAGTCATCGATAAAGAAGAAGAAAATCAAGTATCTGTTCGTCGTGTCGAAGGAAAAGATGGTGGAAAATGGGTCTTGATCGACTTAGGTGACGTGATCGTTCACGTATTCAGTGCCTCAGAACGTGCTTTTTACAACCTAGAAAAATTATGGTCTGATGCGCCGCTTGTGGATCTTAATGAATGGGTCGTGGCGTAATGGCTTACGAAACCTTCGCATTTGTCTATGACGAAGTAATGGATTCCAGTCTCTATAAAAAGTGGCTGGATTTTTCTTGTCGTCATTTAGGAGAAAGAAAACAGCTGTTAGAATTGGCTTGTGGAACCGGTGCGTTAGCCGTTGAATTTGCCAAGGCTGGTTTTGATGTGACTGGGTTGGATCTTTCAGAAGAGATGCTGATGATCGCTAGTCAACGGGCTGAAAAAGAAGCGGCAATTGTGCAGTTTGTTGCGGGTGACATGCTGGATCTCGTAGATGTTGGCACCTATCAAGCAATTACCTGTTATTCTGACTCCCTTTGCTACATGGAAGACGAGCAGAGTGTGCAGCAAGTTTTTGATGGTGTTTACAGTTGTTTAGAAGAAGATGGCGTGTTTTTATTTGATGTGCATTCTTTATATCAAATCGATGAAGTCTTTCCTGATTATAGCTATCATTACCAAACCGATGAATTTGCCTTTCTTTGGGAAAGCTATCAAGGCGAAAAAGACCATAGCATTGAACACTTCTTGACCTTTTTTGTTGCACAAGAGAGTGGCTTGTTTGAACGCTTAGATGAGCTTCATCAAGAAAGAACCTATCCTCTCGAAAGCTATTTAAGAATGTTAGAAAATGCTGGTTTTGCTAATGTTGAATGCTACGCCGATTTTATCGATACGAAACCAAATGAAAAAAGCCGTCGCTGGTTTTTTGTCTGCCATAAGTAACCGTTATGTAAAACAGGAGGGATGTCGATGAAGGCTTGCGGACTAGTCGTAGAATATAATCCTTTTCACCATGGACACCAATACCACGTGGACAAAGCCCGGCAAGAAACCAACGCCGAGGTTATTGTAGCCGTGATGAGTGGAAATTTTTTACAGCGTGGTGAACCGGCAATCATCGATAAATGGCAGCGAGCCCAAGCGGCATTGCAAAATGGCGTCGATTTGGTCGTTGAACTGCCATCCGCTTGGGCCGTCCAGTCTGCTGATTTTTTTGCAGCGGGAGCGATTAAGATCTTACAAGATCTGCAATGTGACTCTTTGTGTTTTGGAACTGATGCGAAACAACCCTTTGACTATGCAAAGTTCGCTCAGTTTGAAAAAGAAAATCAGCGGATGATCGATGACGCATTCCAACGCATAGCTAGGCAAAATGCTACCTATAGTCAAAATATGAGTGCGGTCCTCAGTGAGCTTTATCCTAAGTACCATGTAGAAAAAGATCAGCCGAATCATCTGTTAGGTATGGCGTATGCACGGGAAGTGTTACATTATGAAAAACCAATGCGTTTGGTCCCCATCCAACGTGTTGCGGCGTCCTATCATTCAGAACAATTCAATCATCCCACGATCGCCAGTGCAACAGCCATTCGCCAAGCAATCAAACAAGGTGCAGCTGTTGCGGATTTTGTTCCTGAAGCCACACAAAATTTTCTTTCACAAGCAACAGTTGACTGGGAAGCCTTTTGGCCGTATCTTCAATACCAGATCATCTCTGCCCCAATCGAAAAATTAGCGGCTATTTACCAGATGGAAGAAGGATTAGAGTATCGACTAAAACAATATGTGACGGCGGCGGATTCTTTTGCAGATTTTATCAAGTTGTTAAAGACGAAACGTTATACCCAAACGCGGCTGCAGCGTCTTGCTTGTTATGTATTGTTCCAAGTGACAAAAGCTGAAATGAAGGAAGCCCAAGAACATTCCTTTATTCGGGTTTTAGGGTATACGAAGCAAGGGCAGCACTATTTAAAAGAGGTCAAAAAAGAGCTGACCCTGCCGCTGATTGCTAAGTTCGGTAAGCAAGAAGCACAGCGCTATGGCTTGTCATTGCGGATCGACCAGATCTATCAACAAGGGAATGCTCAAATCACAGAACAAAATTTTCGAAGAATTCCGCTTTTTATTGATAAATAAGTGAAAATTACTTCACAGAAAGCCATTTGACAAGTATAATGAATAAGGATTTTTAAAAACAAGAAAGCGAAGTGAAATCATGGGTCGTAAATGGGCAAATATCGTAGCGAAGAAAACTGCTAAAGATGCAAACAATAGCCGAGTTTATGCAAAATTTGGAATCGAAATCTACGCAGCAGCAAAATCGGGTGATCCTGATCCGCACGCGAACCAAAAATTACGCTTTGTTATCGAACGTGCGAAAACCTACAATGTGCCAAAACACATTATTGACCGTGCGATTGAAAAAGCCAAAGGTTCTGGCGATGAACAATACTCAGAACTTCGATATGAAGGATTTGGACCAAACGGATCTATGGTGATCGTCGACACGTTGACAAACAACGTCAATCGGACTGCAGCTGATGTTCGGGCCGCGTTTGGTAAAAACGGCGGAAACATGGGCGTTTCAGGTGCAGTTGCTTATATGTTTGATAACACAGCATTATTTGGCTTTGCCGGTGACGATGCGGATGAGATCTTAGAATACTTGATGGACAAAGAGATCGATGTTCGTGATGTTGTTGAAGAAGATGGACAAATCATCGTTCACGGTGAACCAAGTGACTTTCATGCCATCCAGGAAGCCTTGAAAGAAAAAGGTATCACTGAATTCTCAATTGCAGAAATGCAAATGATTCCTCAAAATGAAGTAACCTTGACGGGTGACGATCTAGAAAAATTCGAAAAAATGATCGATGTGTTAGAAGATCTTGAAGACGTACAAAACGTCTATCACAATGTGGCAGACGCCGAAGAATAAAACGCACTTGGCAGCCTAGAGGTAATCTGGCTGCCATTTTTTGGTGTTTTTTTTCAATGGGTTTTCCGCTGCTTAGCCAAGTGAAAAAACAAGAGAGCGAGAAGCACTTCTCTTGAAAATTCTTCCAGATTCATTATCTTTTCAGTTGGTTTCTAGGCATTTTATATGTTATGATTTACTACATAAGCAAACAACTCGTTAGGGGGGCAGACATGGAAGAAAAAATCGTTTTAGAGCCATTTAATCGAATCTTAAGTGGTTTTGAGAAGCTAGCAGAAGTGTCTGTATCGATTTCTGACTGTTCGGCCCTTTGCCGAAAATATAAAAAGTATGGGGTAGAGGGGTATCGTTTGGGCGATTATCGTGGTTCTTCCTACTTAAATCGTTATTTAAACGTCGTGGTTGATCGCGCACCATTATTGATTTATAAAGAGCGTTTTTTGATTCCATTAGTCTTTCGCATGTCGGAATACTCTGAACGACTTTTTATCGATGAGTACCGAATGGAAGGGTTCTTCTTGCTGTTGGATTGGCTTTTAGAGCACCGACCAGAAAAAGCAATTATTGATTATAAACGAACGCGTGCTTTGCCTCACAGAAAAGAATTTGTTATCGATAGTTCATATGTACTTTTTCGATTGACAGAAATTCTTGATGGGGCTGGCTTCCCTCTTAGTCGCTTTA
The DNA here is from genome assembly GCF_006491895.1 of Enterococcus sp. OL5. Lineage (NCBI taxonomy): Bacteria > Bacillati > Bacillota > Bacilli > Lactobacillales > Enterococcaceae > Enterococcus > Enterococcus sp. OL5. Next base: position 109,190 of record NZ_VHIL01000001.1, on the reverse strand, counting down.
CGACGATTGAGGAATTCAGTCAATGGAATCGTACCCATCGCTTGATCGATAACGGCAGTATCGGCCGACATACAAAATTATTCGTTCCAGAAGATCCAGAACACGTTTCTGAGCTGCAAATGATTTTAACCATCGTCGGGATGCGTTATCCAGAAACCCGCTTGTTTATCGGCGAATTAAAAGGCTAAAAAACATCACTTTCGACTGTTTCTTCAAAAGAAACAAGCCGATCGTGATGTTTTTTTGTTAGTTTTTTAGTCAATCTTTGATGCTTCTTGGAACTGATAAGTGGCAGGATTGGCTTTTGCTAAAAGCGGCAATTCTTCGTTTGTAAGAATTGTCAACTGATGCATGGCCCGTGTCGCCATCGTATAGAAAATCAATTGGTCTTGTTCGGTCTCAAAAGCGGCCCCCAGCGTCCAGACAAAGACTTGGTCAAACTCTAGCCCTTTTGCTAAAAAGGCGGGGAAGATCATCACATTGCGTTTCATGAAGTCTTCTTCAGAAGTAATCAACTGCACTTGATCCTGCATTGTTTCTGCCAATTGATCATATAATTGTTGGCAATCCTTTGCGGTTTTACAAATGATCGCGGTGCGCCAACGCTGATTCTCAGCTGCGTCACGAATACTAGTTTCTAGGAAAGCCAGATTTTCAGTTGCAGTTCCTTTAGTAATTACTGGTACCGCCCCTTTACGAGCCGTCAATTCCACTTGATCACTGCCCACTAAAAATTGATTGGCGAAATCTGTGATTTCCTTAGTCGAACGATAGCTGGTTTTCAATTGATAACGTTTCACACTTTCGTGAGGGAATAATTCTGCTAATGCCCCGACGATCGTTTCATTGCCATACACTTTTTGATTCAAATCGCCGCAAAGGGTGATACCAGCCTTTGGATAAAGCTGACGCAGCAATGCCACTTGGGCAGGTGGGAAATCTTGCATTTCATCAATAAAGATAAACCGAGCTTTTTCTTCGACGTGAACAGGATAGAGCTGTTTAATCAGTAAGAAAAACAAAACGGCGTCTTCTTGTTTGATCTGTCTTTGGCGCATACCTTGACGAATGTCGGCAATACTTTGCTGCCAAGCCGCAGCCTCGATGCCAGTTTCCTTGACTGCAGCAGACTCAACCGATTGTAGAAAGTGTAAGTATTGTTTGGCTTGGTTGATAAACTGAAAGTTTTTCACTCCCCGCGTCAAGGAACGGAACTTCTTGCGGACGATTTGCTGTCTGAGCTTCTTCCGCAAACGGCGTTCGTTTTCTTCGCTGTATTCTTGATGAGGATCGTTGGCGAATACTTGTTGCAATTGTTCTTCGGTCGCTTCTTTGACCCAGTCTTTTTTGGCTTCATCTTTTTCCAAGCCGCCGATTTTTTTTAATAATTTCGTTTGAAGCAGTTGGGTTCTTTGGTAAATCGGCAGTTCATTATTGGTTTCTTGATACCAGCGGCGAATTTGTTCTTTTGTCAAATAGGTTTGCCCTTGGTTTTTTAGATCGCGGAACAAGGGACCAATCGGTGCGATGGAACGGACATAACGGTTGATTTTTTCCACCAAGAAAAGACTGCTTTTGATTTTTTCAATGGCGTCGTCGTCTCCGCTTAAAAAGGTTTCTTCTTGTTGGGTTTCTTTCGTCACTTCATAGCCAGTCAGAATCAATTGGATAAAGTGGTGGAAGGTTCTTGTGGGCACTTCACTTTCCCCTAAAGAAGGCAGGACCATGGAAATATAATCAGAAAACAAATGATTGGGTGAAAACAGCAAGACTTGTTTTTCATCCAGCCATTTGCGATTACGGTAAAGTAAAAAGGCGACCCGCTGCAACAAAGCAGAGGTTTTCCCACTTCCAGCAATCCCTTCGATCAGTAAGAATTTATTGGTGGTATCACGAATGATTTGGTTCTGCGCTTTTTGGATCGTTGAAACGATGTTACGCATTTGAGAAGAAGAGGCTTCATCCAAAATTTCCAACAAAAATTCGTCATTGATGATCTCCGAAGTATCGACCATCGACAAGATTTCACCATTTTGAATTTTAAATTGGCGTTTCAAAAGCAATTCTACCGTAAACCGATCAGTGTCTGTTTCGTAGAAGGTCTCACCAAGCTCTCCTTCATAGTAAAGATTGGCGATCGGTGCGCGCCAGTCAATGACGATCGTTTCTTCATCTTTGTCTCGCAATGAAGCGATCCCCAAATAGAGGGTCTCGGTCTCTTGTTCTTCTTTGAAATCGATTCGAGCAAAATACGGATTGCCCGCCATCGTTGTTAAGGTTTTGACGCGTTTTTCTTGCGATTCTGCGGTTTGGTATTTTATCAGCAATTCTTGTTCATGCTGCTGGTACTCGATAACTGATTCATAAAAGGCTTCACTGTCGCCCCCGCGAATTTTCTTATCGGCGATTTCTTTTAATTGATCATCCATTTTAGCGGCTAATTCTTGTTTTTGCTGCGAAAGGATCGCTTGTTCTCTGTGGATCAGAGCAATGGTTTCATTAACATGTTGTTGTTCTTTTTGACGTTCGTTCACGAAGGATCCTCCTTAAAAAAATTGCGACATAAAATTATAGCATATTTTCCCTGCGAATGTCGTGGAAAAAAAGAAACTATGCTAATATTTATAGAAAGAGCATAGTAATTCAAAAATTAGTCGAATTAGAGGTGGAAAGAGTGAGGGAAGAAGCAGAACTACTCCGACTGATCCAATCGGTGGGCGAAGGTGTTGGGGCACGTGCCATCGGTTTATCTGGTTCACGGACCGATCCGCAGGCGCCAAAAGATTTTTTGCAAGACTTTGATGTGGTTTATGTAATGGATGATATTCAGCCCTTGGTCGATGATCCTTCATGGTTAGAAGCCTTTGGACCGCTCATGATCAGGCAAACACCGGAAGCTAGCACCATCTATCCGCCCAGTCTGGGTGGTTGTTTTACGTACTTGATGCATTTTTTAGACGGAGTAAGAATCGATCTCATGCTTTGTCCTCTTGCACTGGTCGATCGGCTGGCTAACGAACCAGGCTTGCAGCCGCTGCTTGATCCAGACCAATTACTAAGTTTTACTAATCAAGCAAATCATTCGCATTACTGGATCAAGCGTCCGACCCAAGCCGCTTTTCGGGAACATTGCAACGAATTTTGGTGGGTAAGCACGTATGTCGTGAAAGGGCTGCTTCGAAAGCAGCTGATTTATGCTGCGGATCATTTATACACCATTTGTTGGCAAGAATTGTTATGGATTGAAGATTTGTTTGTTGCCCACACTCAGCAATTTCAGGTGAGTACTGGAAAAAATCATAAATACCTGCAGTCGTTTCTCACGGAAAAGGAGTGGCGGGAATTGACCTCATTGCTTGATTTTTCCACGATCACTGCTTGCGGTCAGTCACTTTTGAAGATGCAAAAACGTTTTGATGACCAAGCAAAGAAAATCAGCGAGAAATTGGGATTGGCTTATGATTGGCAAGAAGCTGAGAATGTCCAAACATATACGAAGTATTGGAGTGAAAAAAATTGGCAGATGAGTCCAGAGAACCAAAAATAAAAGACAGTCAGATTCAGGCTTTTTGGCAACGATTTTTAAAAGTAAACTCAAGAAACCAATCTGCTCTGACCTATGAAGATGCTTGGTCCTTTGGTGATACCCCACAAATGGCCGATGAACTGGCAGCACTGGTTTTAGCTGGCAAAAAGACGGCAACGACATCTGCCGCTGCGCTCTATGAAATCGAGCAAGAAGCATTGCCGCAATCAGGAACGTATAGTGTTCTTTTAGATGGTTCGGATGTCCCAAGAGCTGTTCTTTATTTAGAGTCAGTGTCGATCGTGCCTTTTGATGAGGTGACAGCAGCGTTCGCCTTTTTAGAAGGGGAAGGAGATCGCACTTTGGCTTATTGGCGCCGTGTTCATGAAGCTTTTTTTCGACGAGCTTATGCCTCAGCGGGTTTGTCTTTTCATGCTCAAATGCTGTGTGTTTGCGAGAAGTTTTCTGTTGTGTATCAAGAAGATGAAGGCCATGATTTTCAATGAAAAGCGCGACAATCGCTTTTGTCTTTTTGAAAAAGGTGTATAATCAAAAGCAAACAAAGGAGGAAATCGTATGCCATTTATCCATGTCGAACTAGTTGAAGGGCGTTCACAAGAACAACTGACGAATATGATGAAAGAAATCACTGAGGCAGTCCATAAAAATACGGGTGCCCCTAAGGAGCATATCCACGTTATCATCAATGAAATGAAGCAAGGAACCTATGCTGTGAATGGCGATTGGAAATAATTCTCTTGCTTTTTCTTGTAGGTAGTGGTTTAATTGAGCCATAATCGATCAATAAAAAAGACACCTGAATTTGAGAGTCTTCGATAAGAGAGGGAAATCTTGGCTGAAAATTTCCTAGAAGAAAACCAAAGGATGACCACTTTTTTAAGACCTCTGTCGAAACAGAGGCGGTTGAACCGTTATCTCATGAAGAGGAAAACAGACTTTTTCTGTTTTTAAACAATAGGTGGAACCACGAGTGATCGTCCTAGTATCGTAACCGATACTAGGACTTTTTTTATTGATTGAAATCATTCAAAGGAGGACATTCATATGTCATTATTTATTACATTTCCTGATGGCGCAAAAAAAGAATTTGCTGTTGGGGTAACAACCAAAGAGATTGCTGAAAGTATCTCGAAAAGTCTTGCAAAAAAAGCCTTAGCTGGAAAAGTCAATGGACAACTGATCGATCTTTCACGTCCGATCGAAGAAGATGCAACGATTGAGATCGTGACACCCGATCACGAAGACGCCTTAGGCTTACTTCGTCATTCGACAGCTCATTTAATGGCTCAAGCTATGCGCAGACTCTATCCATCGATCCATTTTGGGGTAGGACCTGCAATTGATTCTGGTTTTTACTATGACACAGATAATGGGGAAAACCCAGTAACTGCGGAAGATCTACCGGCAATCGAAGCAGAAATGATGAAGATCATCAAAGAAAATCTGCCAATCGAACGACGTGTATTAACAAAAGAAGAAGCGTTGGCCCTTTTTGCCGAAGATCCATACAAAGTAGAGTTGATCACTGAATTACCAGATGACGAAACGATTACTGCCTATCAGCAAGGTGAATTTGTCGATCTTTGCCGCGGTCCCCACGTCCCATCAACTGGCCGTATCCAAGTATACAAATTGTTATCAGTGGCAGGTGCTTACTGGCGTGGAAGCTCTGATAACCAGATGATGCAACGAGTATACGGAACAGCCTTTTTCGATAAAAAAGACTTGAAGGAATTTATCCGTTTACGGGAAGAAGCAAAAGAACGCGATCATCGTAAACTAGGGAAAGAATTAGAATTGTTTATGTTGTCTCCTGAAGTCGGCGCTGGTCTGCCTTTCTGGCTGCCAAAAGGAGCAACGATCCGTCGTACGATCGAACGTTATATCGTTGATAAAGAAGTTAGCCTTGGGTACCAACACGTATACACACCAATCATGGCAAACGTGGACTTATACAAAACATCAGGGCATTGGGATCATTACCACGAGGACATGTTCCCACCAATGGATATGGGTGATGGCGAAATGCTGGTTCTACGACCAATGAATTGCCCGCATCACATGATGGTTTACAAAAATGACATCCATTCGTATCGTGAACTACCAATTCGAATCGCTGAATTAGGGATGATGCATCGCTACGAAAAATCTGGCGCGCTATCAGGGTTGCAACGGGTTCGTGAAATGACCTTAAATGACGGTCATACATTCGTTCGTCCTGATCAAATCAAAGAAGAATTCAAACGGACACTGGATCTTATGGTGGGCGTTTACGAAGACTTTAATATTACTGACTATCGTTTCCGTTTAAGCTATCGCGATCCACAAAATAAAGACAAATATTTTGATGACGATGCGATGTGGGAAAATGCGCAAACAATGCTAAAAGCAGCCATGGATGAATTAGAATTGGATTATTTTGAAGCTGACGGTGAAGCAGCTTTCTACGGACCTAAACTAGATGTCCAAGTGAAAACAGCTTTAGGTATGGAAGAAACATTGTCAACGATCCAATTGGATTTCTTATTGCCAGAACGTTTTGATTTGACATACGTTGGTGAAGATGGCGAAAACAACCACCGTCCAGTGGTGATCCACCGCGGGATCGTTTCAACGATGGAACGTTTTGTGGCTTATTTGACAGAAGTCTATAAAGGCGCATTCCCAACTTGGTTGGCACCAATCCAAGCATCGATCATTCCGGTCTCAGTCGAAGCCCACAGCGACTATGCCTACGAAATCAAAGAACGTTTGCAAGCGCAAGGTCTGCGAGTGGAAGTAGATGATCGCAATGAAAAAATGGGGTACAAGATCCGTGCGTCGCAAACACAAAAAATTCCTTACCAAATCGTTGTTGGGGATCAAGAAGTCAATGACGCAACAGTCAATATCCGTCGCTATGGCAGCAAAGAAACTCAAGTGGAAGAGTTGAATCTTTTTGTTGATGCTATGGCTGCAGAAGTGAAAAATTATAGCCGCGCATAGTTTTTGTTACAAAGAAGATAATTGTCTTATAGTATATGCACCTGCTTTTTAGCAGGTGCTGTTTATCTATTTTTGTTCTATAAAAACTGTGGAAAATGCAGAAAATTTTGTTTTTGTGAATAAAATCATATATAATTAACAGGTAGCAACAAGGAGAAAAATAGAAGGGGTATGTGATGAACTATAATTATGGAGTAAGAAAAAAATCGGTTGTATCGGTCATTCTATTAACATTTATTACTTGTGGCATTTATACATTCTTTTGGATGTACCAAACAACCAAAGAACTAGCAGAGTACAGTGGGGACAATCGTCTTTCACCAGAGACGTCGATTTTATTAACGATCCTTACTTGTGGGTTGTATCAAATTTATTGGTGGTATCGAATCGCGGATATCTTTATGAGTGCGCAACAACGAGCGAAAATGCCTCGTTTGAGTGACAACAAAATTCTATTTGTTGTCTTAAGCCTCTTTAATTTTGATTTTATCAATATGGCGATTTTACAAGGAGACATGAACCAAATGTGGGAAGCAGCTGATCAAAATACTATGACATCATCTGATGCTTCAAATGATCCGTTTGATTCAGATGATTGGGTCGATTATTGATCTGTCCGTTTAAATGGATAACGGGGGTTCCTTGTCCAGGTTGTGGCATGACGCGCGCATATTTACATTTATTCCAAGGCGATCTTCAAGGCGCGCTACATTTTCATCCCTTGTTTTGGTTAGTGCCGATCGTATTCGGGATCGTTTTATTCAAAAAAAATCCGAAAATCGGCAAACTTTACCACAGTCAAAACCTGTGGGTGACATTGACACTTTTAGTACTAGTGGTTTATGGCGGTCGGCTCTGGCTTCATTTCCCACATGAAGCGCCCATGGACTTTGATCCAGAAAGTATTTTCCCACAACTACTACGTCGGATTGGTCAAGTGATTCACTAACATCCATTCACCCAAGCATTAAAAAACATTAAGAAAATGCTTTGTTTTTTTCTGAAAGCGAAGGGAACATGCGACAGTAGTTGAATCTTTATGAAAATTGTGTTATATTTACAATGTAATGATACTTAGAGTGAGTGAGCGGTTTTTTCGCTCACTCTTTTTAATGGAATGAAGTTCGTTTCGTTGAGAAATAAAGGAGGCGATGTTGTGAGTACAGTAGTGGAAACTGTTACAGATATAGTGACCCCTATTCTGGATGCGCAAAAATTTGAATTAGTTGAAGTAGAATTCGTGAAGGAAGGGAAAAATTGGTTTCTTCGTGTGTTCATCGATAAAGAAGGCGGAATCGATATCGAGGAATGTGCCTTTGTCAGTGAACAACTTAGTGAACAATTAGACCAATGCGATCCTGATCCTATTCCACAAGCCTATTTCTTGGAAGTTTCTTCCCCTGGCGCCGAGCGTCCATTGAAGAAAGAAGCAGATTATCAACGGGCAGTCGGCGAGTACATTCATGTTTCTTTATATCAACCGATTGATGGAGAAAAACAGTTCGAAGGCTTTTTACAGTCATTCGACGAAAATCAGCTAGTTATGAAGACCCGAATCAAAACCAGAGAAAAAGAACGAACGATCGACCGGAAAAATATTGCCAAAGCTCGTTTAGCCATTCAATTTTAAACACGGAGGAATGAAAGAATCATGAGTAAAGAAATGTTGAATGCATTGGATGCATTAGAAGCAGAGAAAGGCATTTCAAAAGAGATTGTCATCGATGCCTTGGAAGCGGCATTGGTTTCAGCGTACAAACGTCATTACGGGCAAGCACAAAATGTGGAAGTGGAATTTGATCAGAAAAAAGGCAACATCCACGTATATGCAGTCAAAGAAGTGACAGAAGAAGTCATGGACTCGCAACTAGAGGTTTCATTAAAAGAAGCGATGACAATCAACCCCGCTTATGAAATCGGCGACAAAATCCGCTTTGAAGTAACACCTAAAGACTTTGGTCGTATTGCGGCGCAAACGGCCAAACAAGTCATTTTGCAACGGGTCCGTGAAGCGGAAAGAAACATTATCTATAACGAATTTAGTGCTTATGAAAAAGACATTCTACAAGGAATCGTAGAGCGTCAAGACAATCGTTATATTTATGTGAACTTAGGTAAAATTGAAGCAGTGCTTTCAAAACAAGACCAAATGCCAAATGAGTTTTATCAACCCCATGATCGGATCAAAGTATTCGTTTCTCGTGTTGAAAATACGTCTAAAGGGCCTCAAGTATTTGTTAGCCGTAGCCATCCAGATTTGCTACGCCGATTATTTGAACAAGAAGTGCCAGAAGTATATGATGGTACTGTAGAGATCGTAAGTATCGCTCGTGAAGCAGGGGATCGTGCCAAAGTGGCTGTTCGTTCTTTTGATGCTAACGTTGATCCTGTCGGCACTTGTGTAGGTCCTAAAGGGCAACGGGTTCAAGCAATCGTCAATGAACTAAAAGGCGAAAACATGGACATCGTGGAATGGAATGAAGATCCAGCGATCTTCATTGCCAATGCATTGAATCCGGCGGAAGTTAGCGACGTTATTTTCGATGTTGATAATCCGAAGTCTTGTACCGTTGTCGTGCCTGATTACCAATTGTCATTGGCGATCGGTAAACGGGGACAAAATGCCCGCCTGGCAGCGAAATTGACTGGCTTCAAAATCGATATCAAATCAGAAACAGATATGGAAGAGTTTTATGCGAAGTTGGATGAAGGCGACTATATCGATGAGTATGATGCAAATGCTTCAGAAGCTGCTGAAGAAATCAGCACAGAAGCAACGGAATCTACAGAAACGCTCGATGAAGCAATCCTTTCATCAGACATGACTGCAGATGATTACGAAAATGTTGAGTTTGACGAGAAATAGTTGAGGTGAGATCGTGATGAAAAAACGAAAAATTCCTTTACGAAAATCAGTGATTTCAGGTGAAATGTTGCCTAAGAAAGAAATGCTTCGTATCACTCGTTCAAAAGAAGGCGTTGTTTCTATTGATCCAACCGGAAAAATGCCTGGTCGTGGTGCCTATATAGCGATCGAACCGGCTGAAGCCCAGAAAGCTTGGGATAAACGTATTTTAGATCGAGTGTTGGAAACGAAATTGACAGATGAATTTTACCAAGAACTATTGGACTATGTAACGCACCAAAAAGCGCGAAAAGAGTTATTTGCAAATGAATAAAACCAAAGCATTAAATATGTTAGGACTAGCCATGCGTGCTGGGAAATTAGTGACTGGTGAAGAAATGACCTTAAAAGAGATTCGCAATGAGAAAGCTGCTTTGGTCATTGTCGCCAGTGATGCTGGTAAAAATACACAAAAGAAAATTAAGGACAAAAGTTCTTATTACGAAATTCCGCTCCTAGATGCATTTTCTGCTGATGAAATCAGTGCGGCCATTGGGAAACCAAGAATGGTCATTGGCATCTTAGATCAAGGATTTGCAAGGAAGGTGCAGGAATTAATATTAGGTTAGGAAGGTGATTGCATGGGGAAAAAAAGAATTTATGAACTTGCAAAAGAATGGAACAAATCGAGCAAAGAGGTTGTCGAAAAAGCACAATCTTTAGGCTTTGATGTCAAAAATCATATGGGCGCGATCTCAGATGGAGAGGCGCAGAAATTGCAGCAGTCGTTAGGCGGCAATCCAAATGGTAAAACATCTGCAAACTCAAATCCCGCAAATCAGAAACCAGCCAACCAGCCGGAAAAACAAGAACAAAAGAAATTTAAAACGCAAAGAAATAATCCTAACTTCCAAAACCGTCATAACAATCAAAGTCAACAGCGAACTGCGCAAAGTAATAACCGTCCTGCTGGTCAAGGACAAGTAGATCGCACGAACAGTCAAGGAAGTAACAGACCAAATAACCAAGGAAGTCATAATCGAGTGAATAACCAAGAGAATCGTAACAATCAAGGGCAACAAAATCGCCCAACAAACCAAGGACAACAAAACCGTCCGAACAATCAAGGGCAGCAAAACCGTCCGGCCGCTCAATCTGCAGGAAATACGCAAGGGGCAGACCGTAACAATAACCGTACGCAAGGATCGAATGATTCCCGTGGAGGAAATCAAAACCGCGGCAAGTCAAATTACGGTGGACGCAATAACAATTTCAACAATAACAATCGCAACAAATTTAACAAAAAAGGCAAAAAAGGCCGTCAGCAGACGGAAAAGAAACCGCCAGTTCCAGCACGTAAATTCCGTGAGTTACCAGAAGTATTGGAATACACAGAAGGCATGAACGTAGCGGATATCGCGAAAAAAATCTACCGTGAACCAGCTGAAATCATCAAGAAACTCTTTATGATGGGGGTTATGGTCAATCAAAACCAACCTTTAGATAAAGATACGATTGAACTGCTTGCTACTGATTACGGAATTGAACCACAAGAAAAAGTCCAAGTGGATATCGCAGACATCGATAAATTCTTTGAAGAAGAAGAACAAGTCGAAGAGAACTTGGTGTCACGACCACCTGTTGTGACGATCATGGGACACGTTGACCATGGGAAGACAACCTTGCTTGATACTTTACGCCATTCACGAGTGACGAGTGGTGAAGCTGGAGGAATCACCCAGCATATTGGGGCTTACCAAATCGACATCAATGGCAAACCAATCACTTTCTTAGATACTCCTGGACACGCGGCCTTTACCAGTATGCGTGCACGGGGAGCAAGTATCACCGATATCACGATTTTAGTTGTCGCAGCTGATGATGGTGTGATGCCACAGACGGTGGAAGCAATCAACCATGCGAAAGCAGCAAAAGTGCCGATCATCGTTGCAGTAAACAAAATCGATAAGCCAGGTGCCAACCCACAACACGTGATGCAAGAATTAAGTGAACATGAGTTGATCCCAGAAGCCTGGGGTGGCGATACGATCTTCGTTGAAATCTCAGCGAAATTTGGGCAAAACATTGAAGAATTGCTTGAAATGATTCTTTTAGTAGCAGAAGTGGAAGATTTGAAAGCTGATCCTACCCAACGGGCAATCGGTACCGTCATTGAAGCACGCCTTGATAAAGGAAAAGGACCTGTGGCTACCCTATTGGTTCAACAAGGAACGCTTCATGTAGGTGATCCAATCGTTGTAGGGAATACCTTCGGTCGTGTTCGGGTAATGACGAATGACTTAGGTCGTCGTGATAAAACAGCAGGACCTGCTACACCTGTCGAAATCACAGGATTGAACGATGTCCCTCAAGCAGGTGATCGTTTCGTTACTTTTGAAGACGAGAAAACAGCTCGGGCAGCAGGGGAAGAACGGGCAAAACGTGCTTTAATGGAGCAACGCGCATCAAGTAGTCGTGTGACATTAGATAACTTGTTTGAAAGTCTAAAAGAAGGCGAACTGAAAGAAGTAAATGTCATCATCAAAGCAGACGTACAGGGTTCAGCTGAAGCATTAGCTGCGTCATTGAAGAAAATCGATGTGGAAGGTGTGCGAGTAAACATCGTCCATTCAGCCGTTGGCGCCATCAATGAAAGTGATGTAACGCTAGCAGCGGCAAGCAATGCCATCATCATCGGATTTAACGTCCGTCCAACACCGCAAGCCAAACAGCAAGCGGAAGCGGAAAAAGTCGATATTCGTTTGCATCGCATCATCTACAAAGCGATCGAAGAAATCGAAACTGCGATGAAAGGGATGCTTGATCCTGAATTCGAAGAAAAAATCACTGGTCAAATGATCGTTCGTGAAACATACAAAGTTTCTAAAGTGGGTACGATTGCTGGTTGCTATGTGACGGAAGGCAGCATTCGTCGTGACAGTGGCGTCCGCGTGATCCGCGACGGTATCGTTATCTATGAAGGCAAACTTGCCAGCTTGAAACGCTTCAAAGACGATGTCAAAGAAGTGAAGCTAGGGTTTGAATGTGGCGCGATGATCGAGAAATTCAACGATCTTAAAGTTGATGACGTGATCGAAGGCTATGTGATGGAAGAAGTACCAACAAAATAACGGAATGACAACTATACAAGGAGGCTTTTTGAATGGCTAATTATCGAGATCGCCGAGTGGCACAAGAAATCTTAAAAGAAGTCAATCAAATTCTTCGTAAAAAAGTTCGTGATCCTCGCGTGCAAGATGTGACGATCACAGATGTACGAGTAACTGGAGATTTGCAGCAAGCAACGATCTTTTACAGCACCTTGACGGACTTGGCTTCAGATAAGCAAAAAGCCCAAGCAGGACTGGAAAAAGCAACTGGGTTGGTTCGTCGTGAACTAGGCCAAGCGCTAACGCTCTACAAAGTTCCAGAAATCCAATTCGAGTTGGATGAATCTGTACAATACGGGAATAAAATTGATGAAATGATTCGCGCATTGCACTCAGAAGAATAAAAAAAAGAACAGCTTCCAGTCGAAGCTGTTCTTTTTTATTTGGAAAAAGCATCAGGAATTCATCAGTAAAGTAACCAGTCCAGCAACACCTGCCCCTAAGAGCCAACCACCGATCACATCTGTTAAAAAGTGGATCCCTAAGTAGACTCTGCTAAAGCCAATCATAAAGCTAAGCAAAATTGCCAGTAAGGTCATCGGGATGACAGCTGAGGGAACCAATTGTCCAAGATTCAAGGCGATCGTTCCATACATGGCAGCGGATGTGGCAGCATGAGCACTAGGAAAGCTGTGATCTTTTTCTTCAACTAAACGATGATCAATAGGACGATCTCGTCGGACGATTCGTTTGATCAAGTAAGCAGCTGCTGATACTATGAAGATACTGACTGCTGTTTTTGGTGCAAGATCCGCCCGCGATGATGGAAAGGCAAACAACAGTAAAGCAATCGCAACTGTCGGAAAGGCTTTTCCTAAATTGGTAAAAAAGTGCATCATGCGCGTCAAAGAGGGCGTACGGCTTTGGATGATCTGCAAAGCAAACGCTTCTTCCCAACGCTGCATCGTGCCGAGCTGAATCATGATCAAAAAAATGGCAAATCCAATAAATGACCCTATCGTTAAAACAACCATTTTAGGACCTCCTTATATGCTTAGTTTATCATGTAATGAGAAGGTGCGAAAAGGATTTTGTCGTGCAATGAATTTTTTTTATATGTTATAATAAGCAAGTTGAAGTGAAATGGAGGAATACGATGGACGGGATTTTACCATTATGGAAAGAGCGTGGACAAACAAGTCACGACTGCGTGTTTAAATTACGAAAAATATTAAAGACAAAAAAAATCGGACACAGCGGCACACTAGATCCTGACGTGGATGGTGTCTTGCCCATTTGTATCGGAAAAGGAACGAAGATCGTCGAATACTTGGTTGATTCTGGAAAAGTCTACACCGGGGAAATCACTTTGGGCTTCAGTACCACTACAGAAGATCGGTCGGGGGATATCGTTGAACAACAAGCACTAACTCGTCCTTTTACGAAGGAAGAGATCGATCAGGCAATGAAACAGTTGACGGGGACGATTACCCAGATCCCCCCGATGTATTCGGCGGTCAAAGTCAATGGCAAACGACTTTACGAATATGCCCGCAACAATGAAACTGTCGAGCGGCCACAACGCAAAGCCGAAATTTATTCCTTTGAACGAATTTCAGAGCCGGTTACTCATGAGGACAATACGCAAAGCTGGCGTTTTGAAGTTTCTTGTGGAAAAGGGACTTATGTTCGCACATTAGCGGTCGACACAGGGAAATTGCTGGGCGTACCCGCGCATATGTCTGATTTGACTCGCCTAAAAAGCGGTGGTTTTTCTAAAGAACAATCTTACACGATTGCAGAGGTTCAAAAGGCAGTCGATGAACAACGTGTTTCGGAACTACTACTACCTTTAGAATACGGGGTATCGGAGTTTGTTCAAGTGACGATCGATGCGGACCTCTGGCAGAAAGTAAAAAATGGCATGCGTTTGCCGTTTCGTGCATTTGGATTACAAGAGCACCCAGAAGAGTTAGTGGCGATTTTCTATCAAGAACAATTAATTAGTATTTATAAAGCTCATGACAAATACCACGATATGATGAAACCGGTAAAAGTCATCCGTACAGAAATAGGAGAATGAACATGGAAATCATTGAAATGAGACACCCTTATGATCACGCAACGATTCCTGAAGAGGAGATCGTCTTAGTTTTAGGCTTTTTCGATGGCGTGCATCTAGGCCATCAGAAAGTCATTGAAACAGGGCGCAAGATTGCAGAGGAAAAAGGGTTAAAATTGGCGTTGATGACCTTTAATCAACATCCCTCGATCGTGTTTCAAAAAGTCGATCCTGAAAAAATGCAATACCTGACCAGTTTGGCTCAAAAGGAAGCGCATATGGAACAACTTGGGGTAGACATTCTTTATATCATTGAATTTACTTCTGCTTTTGCAAATTTGGCACCGCAAGTATTTGTAGATGAATACATGGTCGGACTGCATGCAAAAGTTGTTGTTGCAGGTTTTGACTATACCTATGGCAAGAAGGAAATTGCCAACATGGCGCTGTTGCCAACCTATGCAGAAGGACGTTTTGAAGTTGTGACTGTCGCGCAAGAATCGTTTGATGAAGAAAAGGTTAGCTCCACACGCATTCGCTCTGCGCTACAAAATGGCGATATGGCGCAAGTCAATCGCTTGTTAGGGTATATTTATGAATTTGAAGGAACCGTCGTTCACGGTGATGCTAGAGGACGAGAACTTGGGTTTCCAACCGCGAATATCAAAGTGAAGAGCACTGTTCGGTTGCCAAAAGAAGGTGTCTATGTGACGGAAATCAAAGTCGGTGACAAGTGGTATCCATCGATGGGATCGATTGGTCACAATGACACCTTTGGTCAAGGGCGCCAGTTAACAGTTGAAATCTATATTCTCGATTTTCACCAAGATATCTATGGGGAAACTGTGGCAATCCGCTGGCATCATTTCTTGCGTGATCAAGTGGCTTTCAATGGTGCGCAAGCATTGATCGAACAATTAAAGCAAGACGAACGAGACACTGAAGCTTATTTTGATGGCCTTTAAGAAGAAAACTAATCATTCGTAGTGAAAAGAAGCGCTTCTGGCTTCTTTTCACTTTTTCTTTTTCTCTCTTTTTATAACGTAGTTTATTTGAATTCTAATGCTTTCCCCATGAGGAAAAAACGTTTTTCGATATACTAAAAAATAGGCTAAAATGATAATTTATGCAGTACGCTGCAAAGGGAAAGGGAGAGAAAAAGTGACAATTGGAAAAAAAGTAAAAAAGGGGAAAGAAAAGAAAGATTTAACCAAAATGAAAACGCCGCATACGTATGTCATCATCTTTGGGGTTGTGCTGTTGGCATGGTTGCTGACTTTCTTAGTTCCCGCTGGGAAATTTAGTACACAAGAAATCGAGTATACCGATGCAAATGGGGAAATCAGTACCAGAACGGTCTTAATGCAAGATTCGTTTCGTTATGCCTACCCGTTAGATAACGAATACGTCTATCAACAGTTGAATCAATTGGAAGACGATCCACAAGAGCTGGAAGAATTAGATGTCGATCCTGAGGCTTTAGCAGCTGTTCTGGCTGAAGGTCCTAAAGAGATATCCCAGAGTCAATTAGATGAGGTGGGACTAACCGATGATACGCTTTACAGTCTTTACGGGGAAAAAATTTATGATACTTCTGAAAAACTGCATAAAACAGCCAAGGTTTGGGGAACTGATGACTTTAACGGTTTCGGCTTTTTAAATTTTGTTTTTGAAGGGTTGGTTTCTGGCGACAAATACGGCTCAGCAGTAGGGATTGCAGCGCTGATCTTAGTGGTCGGGGGTGCATTTGGTATTATCATGCAAACCGGAGCGATCGATGCAGGGATCTTTGCGTTTATCAGCAAAACCCGTGGATTAGAACGTTTGGCATTGCCGTTATTGTTCTTTGCTTTTTCATTTGGGGGTGCTACTTTTGGGATGGCAGAAGAAGTCATTCCGTTTTCGATGGTCATGGTGCCTTTCGTGATCGCATTAGGGTATGACTCGATCGTAGCGGTCACTGTCACCTATGTCGCCTCCCAGATTGGGAATGCCACCTCGTGGATGAGTCCATTTAGTGTGGCAGTGGCTCAAGGGATCGCAGGTATTCCGGTTCTTTCAGGGGCAACGTTCCGAATCATCATGTGGGTCGTGGTTACCGCATTATCTGCAGCATACCTCATGATCTATGCCGAAAGAATCCGCAAGAATCCGGAGAAGTCACTAACCTATCAATCGGATGCATATTTTAGAAATCATCTTGAGAAAACCTCTAGTGAGCAAAAACCCTTTCTATTAGGTCATAAATTGATCTTGGTTGAAATGCTAGCAGTCTTGATCTGGATCGTTTGGGGTGTGACACAAAAAGGCTATTATATTCCTGAGATTGCTTCCCAATTCTTTGTTATGGGCTTAGGGGCAGGAATCATAGCAGTTCTCTTCAAATTAGAAAATATGGGCTTGAATGACGTGGCGAGTGCTTTTCAATCAGGTGCCTCAGAATTGGCAGGAACTGCAATCGTTGTAGGGATGGCCAAAGGGATTCTTCTGGTTCTCGGCGGTTCTGATGCCAACGTGCCGTCAGCGTTGAATACGATTTTGCATAGCATCGGCGGTTTGTTAAGCAATGTTCCAGCATTTATTGGGGCTTGGTTCATGTACATTTTCCAAAGTTTCTTCAATTTGATCGTGACTTCAAATTCAGGTCAGGCTGCATTAACCATGCCGATCATGGCACCGTTAGCCGATCTTTTGGGTGTATCTAGACAGATCGCTGTCTTGGCTTACCAATTGGGCTCAGGCTTTATGGATGCCTTCACGCCAGTATCAGCAAGTCTAATCGGTGTCCTGGGTGTCGCAAGAATCGAATGGGTGAAATGGGCGAAATTCCAGATCAAAATGCAAGGGTTCTTATTTGTATTAGGAACGATCTTCATCTTTATTGCGGTCGCAATCGGCTTGCAATAAGAAGTAATTAGGCACAAGGAGGAAGCACTCATGAAGGTGATACGACAAGCGGAGGTTTACGCTCCTGACTATTTAGGAATAAAAGATATTTTATTAAATGAAGACAAGATTATTGCCATTCAAGATTCGATTCAAGGAGGATTCTCAGGCGTTGCTCTTGAAGAAATCGATGGCAGAGGGTTGCTTGCTGTGCCCGGTTTTATTGACTGTCACTTTCATATCTTAGGAGGTGGCGGGGAAGGTGGTTTTCAAAACCGGACACCTGAAGTGAAATTGTCTCAGCTGACCTCTGCGGGGGTAACGACAGTGGTTGGCTGTTTAGGTACTGACGGAGTAGGCAGAGATATGACTGCCTTGATCAGTAAGGCCCGTGGACTAGAGGCGGAAGGCATCACGACTTACTTGTATGACGGTTCTTATCGATTGCCATTGACGCCTGTCACGGATTCCATCATCCAAGATTTTTTGACTATCGATAAAATTATTGGTATCGGTGAAATAGCCGTTTCTGACCATCGTTCTTCACAACCAAGTTTCGAAGAATTTACCCGCGCGGTTGCGGATGCTCGTGTCGGTGGGATGCTTTCTGGAAAAGCAGGCATCGTGAACGTCCACTTAGGTGGAGGGAAGAAAAAATATGAGCTGCTTTTACGAACCATCGAAGAGACAGAGATTCCAATCAGCCAATTTTTACCTACACATGCCAATCGGACCAGTGAGCTTTTCGAAGCGAGTATTGCTTTTGCAAAAATGGGTGGAACGATCGATTTTACGGCGAGTGAAGATCCTGATTTCTGGGAAAAAGAAGACGATGAGGTTCGCTTCAGTAAAGGATTGAAACGTTTGTTAGCAGAAGGGATCGGGCTGGATCAATTTACCATGACCTCTGATGGGCAAGGCAGTCTCCCTTACTTTGATGAAAACAATCAATTCATAGGTCTGGGTGTCGGCAGTTCGCGAGCACTGATGGTAGGCATTAAAGAAGCAGTCCAAAAAGAGCAGATTCCATTGGAGATCGCCATTCGTGCAATCACTTCCAATCCAGCGAAAGTATTGAAGCTTGATCAAAAGGGGCGCCTTGCAGCAGGGATGGATGCTGATATTTGCTTGCTTAACAAAGAATCATTCGCTGTAGAAACAGTTCTAGCAAAAGGCAAAACGATGGTAGAAAAACAAGAAGTGAAAGTATGGGGTACCTTTGAGCAACTAGCGTAAAAAGAAGCCAATTCTGGCAGACTAAGAGTCGGTTGTTTTTCTAAACAGAGTTGTAAAAGACAAAAAAACAGCCCGATCTATGACCAGCATTTGCTGGACTTGATCGGGCTGCTTTTTTCACTTAAATGCAAGAATTCTTATGCTTGCAGCTCATCTAATTTCTTCATGTCTTCTTCAGAAATTTCAAAGTCAACTTTGGCATTATCTGAAATGTATTCTTCATGAACTGATTTTGGCAATGGCAAAATATCTTTTTGTAGTAGGTAACGAATAGAAAGCTGTGGAATCGATTTTCCATAGGCTTCCGCAATCGTTTTGACCGCATCGTTGTCTAGTAAACGACCAGTAGCGATTGGTGAATAGCCTTCCACTAAAATTTCGTGCTCTTTGCAAAATGCCAATAATTCTTCATTTGTGCGACCAATATGGTAAATAAACTGATTGACCATTGGTTTCACATCGCAATGATCGAAAATATTTTGTAAATCTTTTTGATCGAAGTTTGAAACACCGATCGATTTTACTTTTCCACTTAAGTAGGCTTCTTCTAATGCTTTCCAAACATCGATGTTTTCAAGATAAAAATCTTTATTTTCTGGATTGTTTCCCATGATTTTCCAAGGACGAGGGGCATGGATCAAAATCAAATCGATATACCCTAAGTCAAGTTTTTTTAGAGAAGCATCAATGCTATCAACCGCTTCTTGATAAGTTTTTAACTCAGCAGGTACTTTCGTGGTAACAAAAATCTCTTCACGAGCAACGCCTGAATCGCGGACAGCTTTCCCAACTGCTTCTTCATTTTTATAAGCAGCAGCTGTATCGACATGTCGATAACCATCTTGGATGGCAAATTTTGTTGCATTGTAAGCATCTTCTGGCGAAGATTGCCAGGTCCCAAGGCCGATCTTAGGAATCGTCAGTTTGTTCTGCAAAGTAAATGTTTCTTGTAATATCACGTATTTCAACCTACTTTCGTCGCTTTTTTTAGTTACATCATTTATTATAAAACGTTTTCTTATTTGATACAAATCTGACGCTGAAACTTTTTCGGTAAATTGACTTTCAAAGGGATCTTTGATACAGTAGCAGCAACCTCAACCTGGAAAGATGTGGTAAGAATGGATTTTGTAAAAGAAGATTTTGCCTACTATCGGCGCTCTTTTGAGTTGATGTATCGTAGTTATTTCCGTAGAAGAATGATTGCTCTTGGCGTGGCGATTTTGATTATCTTAGGTTACCTATTTTTGTTACAAGAAAGTTTGCTTTTAAATATCATTTTGTTGGTTATTTTGCTAGGGATGATGGCATGGTTAGTTTCACTTTATCAGCGAGCGAGTGAGGTCGTACTTGCTTTCGAAGAAGAAAATCAGGTGCCGCAAATTTATCAACTGACAGAATTCGAGGATCATTATGCATTCCACATGAAGGATGGAACGACGATGCGCGTGAAGAAAAACGGCAATCGCAACTTTCCTTCCAATAATAAGCAGTACACGCTGATGGCAGGGTATAAGAAAGTGTTTTTTGTGCGACAACCCCTAATGATCTTTTATTATGACCTCTTAGAGATGAAGTATGATGAAGCGTATCGATTAAAGCGAAATCGCCAAAATGGGTTCAGTCGTTGGTCCCGGTATTTCAGTTTTCGCTCCTTTAAAGGATCTATCGGAAATGTTTTTCAGTTTTTGCTAGGAAATATTTTTTTCTTATTTATCGCCTATCGGTTGATCCGTTACTTGATCGACATCTTACTTCATGTTTTTTAATCGATCAAGCGTCCTTACATTCCTCACTGTTTTCATAGACTGATGAAAAAGATGATAGGACTTAATTTTTAAATCAAGGTATACTAGAGTCAGATAAGGCAAGCGATTGTCTTTCAAGAAGAGAGCTACTCTTATTCAGTAAGCCGCCGACAACAGCTTATTTTTTGTGGCGCTAACAATTTGGGGGAAGTGTTAGTTCTTGTAGCAGACCGCAATTTTTCTGTTTGCCATAAGAACAAAAACGGTAGTTTACCGTACTTAATAAGAGTAGTCCTCTTGGTTTTTTTCTATGATTGTTCTGAAACATCACTTTCTTGAAGTGGTGTTTTTTTGCTTATTGCTATTTCAAGTGATAGGAGAATTCACAGATCTGTGCTACAATAAGTGCCGATACTCTCAGCAATGCGAGTGAAAACGAAGATAGAGGAGAATCACTTAGTAATGCTTGAAGGTCAAACAATAAACGATCCATCTACAAAAAGCGCAGGAAATATTTCCGCGTATCTACATATCCCTTTCTGTGAACATATTTGCTACTACTGTGACTTCAACAAAGTGTTTTTAGAAGGCCAGCCAGTGGATGAATACATCGAAGCACTGTTGAAGGAAATTGAGTTGACTCTTTTCCACCAGCCAGTCAGCGAAGCGGAAACGATTTACATTGGCGGTGGGACGCCAACGTCGCTTTCGGCAAGCCAGCTGGATCGATTGCTGTCAGGCGTACACGAATTATTGCCGACTCACACAACGAAAGAGTTTACAGTGGAAGCAAATCCTGGTGATTTGAGCGAAGACAAAATGCTGGTGTTGAAAAACCACCAAGTCAATCGATTGTCTATGGGGGTCCAGACCTTTGATAATCGCTTGCTAAAAAAAATTGGTCGCAAGCATACTGCTGAAGATGTTTATTCAACCATCCAACTGCTAGAAAAACATGATTTTCAGAATGTGACGATCGATTTGATTTATGCACTTCCGGGACAAAGCATTGAAAGCTTCCGCGATACGCTGACGCGAGCGATTGATCTCGGGTTGCCTCATTATGCCATGTATTCCTTAATCTTAGAAAACAAAACCATGTTTATGAACTGGGTTCGCCAAGGAAGAATGGCACTACCTTCTCAAGAAGCGGAAACGCAGATGTTTGACGAAGCAATCGCTGCGATGAACAAAGCTGGCTTGACCCAATATGAAATCAGTAATTTTGCCCGACCAGGGTATGAGTCCCTGCACAATCTAGTGTATTGGAACAATGAACATTATTTTGGCTTTGGGGCAGGCGCTAGTGGTTATCTTGGACAGTCTCGCTACAAGAATAAAGGACCGATCCAGCATTATTTGAAACCATTGCAGGAAAATCAGTTGCCAATCCACGAAATCGAAGAATTGACAACCAGCAATCAAATGGAAGAGGAACTTTTTTTAGGCCTCCGTAAAAAGGCTGGCATTTCAAAAATACGCTTTGCTGAAAAATTTGGGAAGTCTTTTCAGGAAATCTATGGTTCAACTAGCGAACAGTTGATTCAAAAAGGCTGGTTGGCTAGTCAAGGTGATCGTGTCTTTTTAACGAAAGCTGGGATGTTCATTGGCAACGAAGTGTTTGAAGCATTTCTCTTGGATGGAGAAAAATAAGAAAGAACAAGGAAGAGAAGTAGCCATTTCGCGCTGCTTCTTTTTTGCTTTCTTTTTTTAGCACTCTCTTAGAAAGAGTGCTAAAAAAGTGATGCAAATACTTGACATTCCTAGCAAATATGGTATATTTATAATCGTGTTAGCACTTAATAGGAATGAGTGCTAACGGAGGAGTGGATAAAATGTTGACACCTAGACAACAAATGATTTTACACCTCATCATCCAAAACTATACGAATACTGGTCAGCCCACGGGCTCGAAGCGATTGATGGAAGATGGGGTTGAAGCTAGCTCTGCCACCATTCGCAATGAGATGAAGGCGCTGGAAGAAGCTGGACTTCTATTAAAGACACATTCATCTTCAGGGCGTGTGCCATCAATAAAAGGGTATCGCTATTACGTTGATCACTTATTGAAGCCATCTGAAGTTGACCAAAACGAAATTCAAACCATTCGTCATTCTTTTGGAAAAGATTTTCATGAAATCAATGAAATCATCCAGCAGTCTGCCACGATCTTGTCCAACTTGACTAGCTATACAGCGTTGTCTCTAGGGCCAGATATGAAGGAAAGGAAATTGACGGGCTTTCGAATCGTCCCTTTGAATGCACGACAGATCATCGCGATCATCGTGACGGATAAAGGGAATGTCGAAAATCAAGTCTTTACCCTTCCTGAATCGATGAGCAGCGAAGATTTGGAAAAAATGGTAAGGATCATCAACGACAAATTGATCGGTGAACCTCTAATGACGGTCTACCATCGATTAAGAACCGAGATTCCGATGATTCTGCATAAGTATTTTCAAACGACTGACGGAATCGTTGATCTCTTTGATACGATGCTGAGCCATATTTTTGAAGAAAAAATCTTCGTCGGCGGGCGAATGAATCTTCTGGATTTTGAACCGACGCAAGATGTTAGTCAGTTCAAATCGATGTATTCATTTATGAAAAACGCAGATCAGCTGACACAGCTGCTGGCGCCAAGAGATTCTGCGATTCAAATCAGAATCGGCTCTGAGCTTGGCAATGACTTGTTACAAAATATGAGTTTGATCCAAGCCAGCTATGAAATCGAAGGTCATGGACAAGGAACGATCGCTTTATTAGGTCCATCAAGTATGCCGTATTCACGGATGTTTGGACTGATGGAAGTTTTTCGAGGCGAGTTAGCAAAAAAATTGGCCGATTATTATCGCGCATTAGACGCTGCCAATGAATAAGCGGCAATGAAACAAATCGTAGAAGGGATGGTTGAAACGTGACGGAAAAAGAAGAGCGTTTAGATGAAGAATTAGCTAAAACTGCTGAAGAAACCGCAGAAACACCTGAATCTTCAAATGAATCAACTGAAACTGAAGCACAGACTCCTCAACCAGAGGAAGAAGCAGTGGAAAAAAGCGAACTGGAACTTTTGCAAGAAAAGAATAACGAATTGGAAGATCAATTCCTGCGTGCTCGTGCAGAGATCGCAAATATCACTTCACGTAACCGCAATGAGCGGGAACTTTTACAAAAATACCGCTCGCAAGATCTTGGCAAAAAACTGTTGCCAGCAATCGACAATTTGGAACGAGCGATGGCAGCAGATGTCGATCAAGACCAAGCGGCGAATTTGAAAAAAGGCGTTGAAATGGTTCTTGAAAGTCTGCGTCAAGCCTTAAAAGAAGAGGGAATCGAAGAGATTCCTGCTGAAGGTGCAATGTTCGATCCGAACTTGCATCAAGCGGTGCAGACTGTACCTGCCTCTGATGAAACACCGGCAGACACAATCGTTACTGTCTTGCAAAAAGGGTATAAATTGCATGATCGTGTCTTGCGTGCAAGCATGGTCATCGTTGCACAATAGTTCTTTCTATCTATAAGTAGATGTTTAAATTAAAAAAGGGAGTGTATTACTTATGAGTAAAATTATCGGTATCGACTTAGGAACAACAAACTCAGCTGTTGCTGTCCTTGAAGGCGGCGAAGCAAAAATCATTACGAATCCAGAAGGAAACCGTACCACACCTTCTGTTGTTTCATTCAAAAATGGTGAGATCCAAGTAGGGGAAGTTGCAAAACGCCAAGCAGTGACAAACCCGAATACGATTTCTTCTATTAAACGCCATATGGGTGAAGCAGGATACAAAGTAGAAGTTGAAGGCAAATCTTATACACCACAAGAAGTTTCCGCAATGGTTCTTCAATACATCAAAGGATTTGCTGAAGACTATTTAGGTGAAAAAGTTGAAAAAGCAGTCATCACTGTTCCTGCATACTTCAACGATGCACAACGTCAAGCAACTAAAGATGCTGGTAAAATTGCCGGTCTTGAAGTAGAACGAATCGTCAATGAACCAACTGCTGCAGCTTTAGCTTATGGGTTAGATAAAACAGATAAAGATGAAAAAATCCTAGTCTTTGACTTAGGTGGCGGTACTTTCGACGTATCGATCCTTGAATTAGGCGATGGCGTCTTTGACGTATTGTCAACTGCTGGGGACAACAACCTAGGTGGGGATGACTTTGATAACAAAATCATCGATTACATGGTAGCAGAATTCAAAAAAGAAAACGGCATTGATCTTGGAAAAGACAAAATGGCTTTGCAACGTTTGAAAGATGCGGCTGAAAAAGCGAAAAAAGACTTGTCAGGTGTAACAAGTACCCAAATCAGCTTACCGTTTATCACAGCTGGCGATGCTGGTCCATTGCACTTGGAAATGACCTTGACTCGTGCGAAATTTGATGAATTAACAGCAGACTTAGTAGAGCGTACAAAAATTCCAGTACGCCAAGCTTTGAAAGATGCTGGCTTATCACAATCAGAAATCGATGAAGTGATCTTAGTTGGTGGTTCAACTCGTATTCCGGCAGTAGTTGATGCTGTACGTAAAGAAACCAATAAAGAACCAAACAAATCAGTAAACCCAGATGAAGTGGTAGCGATGGGTGCTGCGATCCAAGGTGGCGTGATCACTGGGGATGTGAAAGATGTTGTCTTACTAGACGTTACACCATTATCATTAGGTATCGAAACGATGGGTGCTGTCTTTACAAAACTGATCGATCGTAACACAACGATCCCTACAAGTAAATCACAAGTCTTCTCAACTGCAGCAGACAATCAACCTGCCGTTGATATCCATGTCTTGCAAGGGGAACGTCCAATGGCTGCTGACAACAAAACATTAGGAAGATTCCAATTGACGGATATTCCACCAGCACCTCGTGGCATCCCTCAAATCGAAGTAACATTTGATATCGATAAAAATGGGATCGTCAATGTTTCTGCAAAAGATTTAGGTACACAAAAAGAACAAAAAATCACGATCAAATCATCTTCAGGTTTATCAGATGAAGAAATCGAACGCATGGTAAAAGATGCTGAAGCAAACGCTGAAGCCGACAAACAGCGCAAAGAAGAAGTTGATCTACGCAATGACGTCGATGCATTGTTGTTCACTGTTGATAAAACATTGAAAGAGCTTGAAGGCAAAGTGGATGCAGACGAAGTCAAAAAAGCGGAAGAAGCTCGTGATGAGTTGAAAGCTGCGGTTGAAGCAAACAACTTAGAAGAAATGAAAACCAAACGTGATGCTTTGAATGAAATCGTACAAAACTTAACCGTTAAATTATACGAACAAGCAGCACAACAACAAGCACAAGAAAATCCAGAAGCTGCACAAGGCGGCGCAGACGATGTGGTTGACGCCGACTTTGAAGAAGTAGACGGTGACGATAAATAATCGCTGTTTGTGAAAAAGCCAAAGTCACCGCTTTGGCTTTTTCTTATGAATTTGCGAAACGTATTTTTCTAGAGCGAATTATATGCTAAAATACGAGAGACGCAAGAATAGAGTGGAGGGAAGCCAATGGCAGACAAAAGAGATTATTATGAGGTCTTAGGTCTACAAAAAGGGGCTTCGGATGACGAAATCAAAAAAGCTTATCGTAAGCTTTCAAAACAATATCATCCAGACATCAATAAAGAACCTGATGCAGAAGCAAAGTTTAAAGAGATTTCTGAGGCCTATGAAATATTAAGTGATTCCCAAAAAAGAGCTGCTTATGATCAGTATGGTCATGCTGGTACCGATCCGAACTACGGAGGCGGTTATGGCGGTGGATTCGGCGGCTTTAACAGTGGCGGATTCTCCGGAGGCGGTTTTGGTGGATTTGAAGACATTTTCGAATCATTTTTCGGGGGTGGAGGCGGCAGAGCAGCCAATCCTAATGCACCTCGACAAGGAGCGGACTTGCAATATGCGGTCGATCTTTCCTTTGAAGAAGCGATTTTCGGAGTGGAAAAAACTGTTCAATACAATCGTGAAGAAACCTGCCATACCTGCGGTGGGAACGGGGCAAAACCAGGTACTTCACCAGAAACCTGTCATAAATGTCATGGTGCAGGTACTATCAATGTTGAACGTCAAACACCACTTGGTCGTGTGATGAGCCGTCAAACCTGTGATGTTTGTCATGGAACTGGGAAAGAAATCAAGGAACCATGTACAACATGTCATGGTACTGGCCATGAAAAGAAAAAACATAATGTAAAAGTCAACGTGCCTGCAGGTGTCGAAGATGGACAACAAATGCGTTTATCTGGCCAGGGAGAAGCTGGGACCAACGGTGGTCCTTACGGGGACTTATACGTTGTTTTCCGTGTGGAAGAAAGTGATATTTTTGATCGTGACGGTTCTGAGATTTATTACGAGCTACCGCTGAACTTTGTCCAAGCTGCTTTAGGTGACGAAGTCAATGTACCAACGGTTCACGGGAATGTGAAGTTAAAAATCCCAGCTGGGACCCAAACAGGTACAAACTTCCGCTTACGCGGTAAAGGAGCCCCTCGCTTACGGGGAGGCGGCAATGGCGATCAACAAGTCAAAGTGAAGCTGATCACACCGAAGAACTTAAATGAGGAACAAAAAGAAGCATTGCGGGCTTATGCAAAAGCTAGTGGACATGAAACCACCGAACAACAACCAGAAGGATTTTTTGATAAAATGAAAGATGCTTTTGGTGGGAAAAAGAAATAACAAGTCAATAATCCAATTCATGCCCTGATAAAACCATCCGTTTTATCAGCATGAGTGGTTGAAAGAATATAAATGTGCAGTATGGACGAGAATCGAATCTTCTTGTCCATCTTTTTTCTTTTCCTTTGAAATCGCTTGCTTAGTATGTCACAATGAAAGTAGACCAATTAAAGGAGGAGATACAATGGAAAGAATATTTGCGAGTCCGTCACGATACGTTCAAGGAAAAGGTGTATTGAAAGATGGTTTATCCCACATTAAAGATCTAGGGAAGAAAGTGCTGCTTTTGACCGATGAAACAGTTTGGAAAATTGCCGGTGAAGACTTATTTGATAATCTCAAAGCAGCTGATTTAGATCCGGTAAAAGAAATTTTTGGTGGAGAAGCTTCTGCAAATGAAATCGATCGTATCGTCTCTAAAGCCAAAAGCGAATCCATTGAAGTGATTGCTGCATTAGGTGGCGGGAAAGCCATCGATACTGGGAAAGCTGTTGCAGATGAATTAAACATACCGATTGCCGTTTTGCCAACGATCGCTTCTACTGATGCACCAACTTCTGCACTTTCTGTTATTTATACAGATGAAGGTCGCTTTGAAAAGTATCGTTTTTATAACAAAAATCCTGAACTTGTCTTAGTGGATACAGCTGTTATTGCGAAAGCGCCTGCCAAGTTATTGGCAGCGGGTATTGCGGATGCACTCGCAACCTATGTCGAAGCACGCGCCGTTGCCCGAAGCCATAGTCAGAATATGGTTGGCGGCATTCAACCAATTGCCGGCATGGCGATCGCTGAAAAATGCGAAGAGATCCTTTTTGAGAATGCGCTGAAAGCCTATCAAGCAAATAAAAAACAAGTCGTTACCGAAGCGTTTGAACAAATCGTGGAAGCCAACACTCTGTTAAGTGGTTTAGGTTTTGAAAGTGCTGGTCTGGCAGCAGCTCATGCGATCCATAATGGCTTGACAGCCCTTGAAGGAGACGTCCATGATTTGACTCATGGAGAGAAAGTTGCTTACGGGACACTTACACAATTGATGCTGGAAAACGCGGATCCTGATGAAATTGACCAATATATTGAGTTGTATCAGGCGTTGGAATTACCAACGACATTAGCTGAAATGCATCTTGCGGATGTCAGTGATGCAGACCTTATGAAAGTCGGCAAACAAGCAACCATCGAAGGGGAGACGATCCACAATATGCCGTTCACGGTATCTGCAGAAGATGTTGTAGCCGCGATCAAAGCCGTGGATGCCTATGTGACCGCTTATTATCCTCTATGATGTTATTTTATTAACGTTCATTGATCGATACTTGTTGATTAAAAAAAAACGTTTGACAATGAAAAAGAGTCGTGCTATTTTGTTAACAAGCAAATTAAAGGAGGGAACAAGACATGACGAACTTCAACACACAAACTACATGTTGTTGTTGTATGGTGCAAAAAGCAGCATACCCATTTGTCATGCCTATTATTAGTTCCTTTGTCGCAGCAGATCGCTGAGTTTTTTAGTGATTCGCTTCTATCCGGATAAGACGACATTCTTGGGGTACTGATGTAATAGTCAGTACCCCTTTTTCTTTTGCTATTTTTCACCGCTTTCATTGGCGACGGCTGATGATTGCAAACGAAAATGAGTACATGAAGCATACGAGTTGTACCAAAAACTTGAGCGAGGAGTCGAGCGATGATCGTTAATAACATAAAAGCATTGATTGGGCAAACCCCATTCTTTGAATTTGATGCCGCAGCATTTGGCGGCAAAAAGGGAAGTACCATCTACGCAAAACTTGAGTATTTAAGTCCTGGTGGAAGTATCAAGGACCGATTAGGAAATATTTGATCGATGAAGCGTTTCGTGAGCATGTGATCGATCATGAGACAACCGTTATCGAACCGACAGCGGGAAATACTGGAATTGGTTTGGCTTTAGCCGGGATCGAGTATGGCTTAAAAATGATTTTTGTCATTCCTGAAAAATTCAGCCTTGAAAAGCAGCAATTGATTGAAGCATTAGGCGGGACCATCGTTCATACGCCCACTGAAGCAGGCATTCAAGGGGCGATTGAAAAAGCAAAGGAACTAGCAAAACAGGTGCCAAATAGTTTTATGCCAATGCAATTTCACAATCAAAACAACCCTGCAGCCTACCAAGCAACCTTAGGCCCAGAGATCTCTCAGGAGCTATCTGGAAAAATTGATAGCTTTGTTGCCGGCGCTGGTAGCGGGGGAACCTTCGCAGGTGTCGCAACATACTTAAAGAAACAAAAATCAAGTACTCGTCTTGCTGTTGTTGAACCAGAAGGATCAATCTTGAATGGCGGTCCTGCCCACGGCCATGAGATTGAAGGGATCGGTGTTGAGTTCATTCCACAATTTTTCGACGATTTACGTATTGATCAAATTTATACGATCAGTGATGCGGAAGGCTTTGCCTTTACTCGTTACTTGGCAAAAAACTATGGTCTGCTTATTGGGAGTTCAAGTGGAGCCGCCATGGCAGCAGCCGTCAAAGAAAGTTTTGTTTTGCCAACGGGCAGCTCGATCGTCACAGTTTTTCCCGATGGTGGCGACCGCTATCTATCAAAACAAATTTATGCTGGCGAATCCACAATTACACCATTTACAGGAGGAGAATACAATGCACTTTAATACAAAAGTAATCCACGGTGGTATCAGTGAAGACGAAACGACTGGGGCGGTCAGTGTGCCGATCTATCAAACATCAACTTACAAGCAAAACGCACTTGGTCAGCCAAAGCAATATGAATACAGTCGTTCAGGCAATCCAACTCGTTTTGCCGTAGAAGAATTGATTGCGGATCTTGAAGAAGGCGCCCAAGGGTTTGCTTTTGCCTCTGGATTAGCAGCCACCCATGCGGTCTTCTCATTGTTTCAGACAGGAGATCACGTCATTTTAGGGGATGATGTATATGGCGGGACGTTTCGTTTGCTTCATCAAGTATTAGAAAAAAGCGGGTTGACATATTCGCTAGTCAAAACCGATGATTTAGCTGCTATAGAAGCAGCAATTCTTCCTGAGACCAAAGCGATTTTTCTAGAAACACCGACGAATCCATTATTGAAGATTACGGACATCGCAATCGTTGCCCAACTAGCTAAAAAACAGGACATTTTGACGATCGTGGATAATACCTTTGCGACGCCATATTTTCAAAAGCCGCTACAATTAGGCGCAGATATTGTGATTCACAGCGCTACCAAGTATCTCGGTGGACACAGTGATGTAGTAGCTGGGTTAGCGGTTGCCAAAGAGCTACAAATCGCCAAAAGAATTGCTTTTTTACAAAACGCCATTGGTGGTGTATTGGGGCCTCATGATAGCTGGTTGATTCAACGAAGCATCAAAACACTTGCTTTGCGGATGGAAGCACATCAAAACAACGCGATGAAAATTGCCCACTACTTGCAAGCACATCCAGCTGTCGCAAAGGTTTATTATCCAGGATTGATTGACCATGAAGGACATGAAATCGCCAAATCACAGATGTCTGGGTATAGCGGTATGATATCTTTTGAACTAACCGATGAAACGAAAACAGCCGGCTTTGTTGAAGCATTAAAGATTTTTACTTTAGCAGAAAGTTTAGGTGGCGTGGAAAGTTTGGTAGAAGTGCCAGCCGTGATGACCCATGCCTCAATCCCTAAAGAAATTCGCCAGCAATCTGGGATCAAAGATGGCTTGATTCGATTGTCGGTCGGCATCGAAGACGGTGAGGATCTACAAGCAGATTTAGAGCAAGCGTTTGAAAAGGCAGGTAACTAGTGATGGGGAGAGAGTTTATTCCAATTTTTTCAGACTGGGCAGCTGAGTACGATGAAACAGTTGCAGGTAAGGATGAAGAATATCGAGCAGTTTTTTTAAAATATGAACAGTTACTAGCAGAAATTGCTGAAAAGGCAGGGCGGTCTGTGGTAGAATTTGGTAGTGGAACTGGAAATCTAACACAAGCTCTACTTGATCAAGGAAAAAATGTGCTGGCGATCGAGCCATCGCCAGAGATGCGGCGGATCGCCAAGTCAAAACCCAGTCTTTCTAAAGTGACTTTTGTTGATGGTGATATGGAGGTTTTTCCTGAGATCACGGATGCGATTGATACGATCGTTTCTACCTATGTTTTTCATCATCTTACGGAGGACGAAAAAACAACGGGTGATCGGCAAATATGCAGCGATGCTGCCAAAAGGCGGGAAAGTGCTTTTCGGTGATACGATGTTTCTTTCTTTAGCCCGCAAAATGGAACTAATCGACGAAGCGCGTCAAGCTGGTCACCAGCGACTAGCCGCTGATCTGGAACGGGAGTACTATCCAGTTACTGCGGATATCGAACGGTACTTTCGCCAACAGGGGTTTACCAGTCGTTTTAAGCAAATCAATGAGTATGTTTGGCTTGTGGAAGCACAAAGAGAGTAGGAGAGAAGTACAATGAAAATGAACGTTGAAAGCTTTAATTTGGATCATACGAAAGTCAAAGCACCTTATGTACGGGTTGCCGATAAAAAACAAGGAACGAATGATACCATTATCAAATATGATGTCCGTTTGAAGCAGCCGAACCAAGCGCATATGGATATGGCAAGTCTGCATTCTTTAGAACATTTGACGGCAGAATTGATTCGTAATCATGCAGATTATATCGTGGATTGGTCACCAATGGGCTGCCAAACCGGCTTTTATTTGACTGTCTTGAATCATGACGATTATGAAGAGATTTTGACAGTCCTTGAAAAAACCATGAAGGATGTTTTGCAAGCAACTGAAGTACCTGCCAGCAATGAAGTGCAATGCGGTTGGGCGGCGAACCATACCTTAGAAGGTGCGCAAAAATTAGCGCAAGAATTTCTTGATGAACGTGACAATTGGTCGACCGTTTTTGCCTAAACGAAAAAGATCATAGAAAAAAGTGCCTGTGTTTGTATACACGGGCACTTTTTTTGATGACTAAGCAATAAGAAGAGGATTCAATATTTGGGGTTCTTCAAAGTGATAAGCTGCATTTTTGTTATCTTTTTGTAAGGCGTATTAGTTTTGGGGTGAACGTTAGTAAATAAGTGTAATATGTCGCTTCTGATCTGCTCACTGGATTTCAAATATTATTTGATAGTTTTAATAAATTATGAGCTGCAGCTTACGCGGGTGAAAAGGAAATGTTATAATAGAATTAACTACTCAATAAAAATGTGCTATATCAAAGGTGAATCCTAGTGGCTCTTACCAGGTCGGTAGGAAGTAGCACGCGGTTTGCCAAGAATGTATGTAAGCAAATCTTTTTTTAATAAAGAAGGAGAGGAAGAAAAGAAGATGAGCATCTTAAAGCAATGGCAAGCAAAACATCAAGCGAAAAAAGAAGCGAAAAAACAAGCGTTACGTTTAAAAAATGCGAGGCTTCGTGCGCAAGGAAAAGAGCCATTGAAAGGTTGGGGAAAGATGGTTGATACCGGCATCGGTGGGGCAAACAAAGCAAACCCGATCGATACAAAAGTATTTTTAGGTGAAAATCAAAAACGGATCTCAGAAGAAACAAAAAGAAAAAATCAATGAAAAAAGACCTCTGCAACAGTCCGAGAAAAGAGCTGTTCCAGAGGATTTTTTTAGATATTCAATACTTTGTCTAAGAAATCTTTCGTACGATCATGCTTAGGATTGGTAAAAATTTGCTCAGGTGTGCCGTCTTCTAAGAAATTACCGCCATCAATAAACATCACGCGGTTCGCTACTTCTTTGGCAAAGCCCATCTCATGAGTGACGATCACCATGGTCATTCCTTGTTTGGCTAGGTCTTTCATAACATTCAGTACATCCCCAACCATTTCGGGATCGAGTGCGGAGGTTGGTTCATCGAAAAGCATCACATCGGGATTCATGGCTAAAGCTCTCGCGATCGCCACCCGTTGTTTTTGTCCTCCAGATAGATTGTCAGGGTACATGTCTTTTTATCAGCCAGACCTACCGTCTCTAATAAACGAATCGCGTTTTGTTCCGCTTCTTGCCGAGAAGCATTTTTTAGATCCATCGGGGCTAGAATGATGTTTTCTAAAACTGACAAGTGCGGGAAGAGATTGAAATGCTGAAACACCATGCCGATATGTTGTCGTACAGCATTGATGTTGGTGTTTTTATCCATCAGATGCGCGCCATCAATGATAATATCACCGCTGGTTGGTTCTTCTAAGCGGTTCAAACAGCGTAAGAACGTCGATTTTCCAGATCCTGAAGGACCGATCACGCAAACAACTTCTCCTTCAGCGATGGAAACATTGATATTGTTCAATACGGTATTGTCTCCGTATTTTTTCACAAGATTTTCAACTAAGATTTTTTCTTTCATGCTATTTCACCTTCTTTTCTAAAACTTTTGCAAGTTTCGTTAAAGCTGTGATCACGACTAAGTAAATAATCGCGATGATCAAGTAAACATAGGTACTTTGCGTGGTCCGAGCAACGATGATTTTCCCGGTTTGCAATAATTCTACGACTCCGATAACCGAGATGATCGTTGTATCTTTCAGCGAGATAACGAATTGGTTAACGAAAGATGGAATCATGATTTTGATCGCTTGCGGTAAAATGATTTTCTGCATCGTCCGAGTGTAGGTCATCCCCAAACTTCGAGAAGCTTCCATCTGACCTTTTGGCACCGCATTGATCCCGCCACGAACGATCTCAGCGATATAAGCACTGGCATTTAAGGTCAATGTAATGACCCCGGCTGCAAAGTCCGGAATTGTGATACCAATCGCATCGGAAAGACCGAAGAAGATGAAGAAAGCCAATACCATCATTGGGATACCACGAATGATATCTACATAGATTCCAGCAAAAACCCGTAAAGCTTTGATTGGTGCGACACTAAATAGTCCAAAAATGATCCCGATCACTAATGCTAAAGCAAATGAAATCAAGGCTAGTAAAAGGGTATTCCATAATCCTTTTAATAAGACGTTATAGTTGTTGCTGATCAAACCAGTGATCGTTGATTCATCTACTCGTTTTTCTGTGGCAGAACCATCTTCAATGTATTTGTTGATGATTTGATCGTACTCCCCAGTACGTTTCATTTCTTTCAATGCTTCATTAAACATTTGGATCAATTCAGGATTTTGGCCTTTTTTCACCGCAAATCCGTACTGACCGCCAGATTCTTTTTCAATCGGTGTCATTAGTTTTTGTCCTTGGCTGATGGCATAACCAATCACTGGATAATCATCCATCATGGCATCAATTTGCCCACCGTTAACAGCCGCATATAATTGATCGGCGGCATCATAATATTTGATGGAATAGCCATATTTCTCTTCGTTGGCGATCAGGAAGTCTGCACTTTCTGTCCCAACTTTCGCACCGACGGTTTTCCCATCTAAATCTTCATAAGATTTGATGGAATCATTGCCTTCTTTTACAGCAATCTGAATACCACTTTCAAAGTAAGAATCAGAAAAGTCATAGGATTGACGACGCTCATCAGTGATTGTCATCCCAGCAATCATCCCATCTGCTTGGTTACCGTCCAACGCTTGCAAAGCTCCTGAAAAACCGATGAAATTGAATTCAATGTTGAATCCTTGCAATTCTGCAGCCCGATTCATTAAATCAACATCGATTCCCACATATTCGTTGTCTTCGTTTTGAAACTCGAATGGGGCAAAAGCGGAGTCACTGGCAATGCGGTAAACATCTTTCTTTGGTTCGACTTTCACCATTTCGCTAGTGTCTGCATCTGAATCAGACGTTGTGATGTAAGTATTGACGATTTCATCGTATTTGCCGGAAGCTTTCATATTGGCTAAACCAGCATTGAATTTTTCAAGTAGCTCTTGATTTTGGCCTTTTCTGACAGCGAATCCGTAAGAAGCACCTTTTTCAGGTTCGCCGACAAGTTTCATCGGTTCGCCATTGTTAATAGCATAGCCAAGCACTGGAAAATCATCGAAAGCGGCTGCCACAGTACCATTGCGTACAGCGCCATATAGTCCAGTAGCGTCATCATATAATTTGATGTCGTAGCCATATTGGTCTTTATTGCTTTCTAGAAAGCGGGCACTTTCGGTACCAACCTTTGCACCGACCGTTTCGCCCTCAAGATCTTCATAGCTAGTAATGCTGTCATTATCTGCAGCTACAGCCATTTGGATCCCGCTATCAAAATAAGGGTCAGAGAAATCAAAGGTTTCTTTACGTTCCTCTGTAATACTCATCCCAGCGATCATGCCATCTAGCTGATTTGATTGCACTCCTTGAATGGAGGCGTCAAAACCTAAAGGACGTAAATCGACTGCGAAACCTTGATCTTCAGCGATCGCGTTTAATAAATCTATATCGATCCCAACATATTCATTGTTTTCATTTTGAAATTCGAAAGGCGCAAATGTTAAATCTGTTCCTATCTTATACGTAGTTTCCTCCGCATTCGCTGACTTTACCGAAAAAGTAAAAAAGCTGACAATCAGCGCGATTATAGCGAAGGTCATGTGTTTTCTTTTCAAGAAAATTCCTCCTTTAGATATAACGTATCTATAAATTATATGGATTTTTTCTTCAACACACAAGTCTTTCTCTTTAAAAATGTGACAAATTCCTTCAAACCTCACATCGGATGTTAGAAAAACGAACATGTTAAGTTATGCTAAATCGCATGAAACTTTCATAGCAAATGATGGCGAAAGTATGTTCGCTATGATATACTTATTTATGGAAAAGCGACAGCGAGTTTTTCTTTTTTTGTTGTCGTTTAGAATAATCGAGGGGGAATGAAGATGATCGAAAGAACAACTTCCCATGAATTTGACTTAGTATCAAAATATCAACCAGCAGGTGATCAGCCGGAAGCGATACGTCAGTTGGTTGACGGGGTGGTCGGTGGTAAAAAAGCACAGATTTTGTTGGGAGCCACTGGTACTGGTAAGACTTATACGATTTCTAATCTAATCAAGGAAGTCAATAAACCGACATTGATCATTGCCCATAATAAAACATTGGCTGGACAATTATATGGCGAGTTCAAAGACTTTTTTCCAAATAATGCGGTCGAGTACTTTGTCAGTTACTATGATTACTATCAACCAGAAGCGTATGTTCCTTCCAGTGATACATACATTGAAAAAGACTCCAGTATTAATGATGAAATCGACAAGCTACGGCATTCGGCAACCAGTTCTTTATTAGAAAGAAACGATGTGATCGTTGTAGCGTCCGTCTCCTGTATTTTCGGTTTAGGTTCGCCGATTGAGTATGCGAGACAAGTTGTTTCTTTACGAGTAGGGATGGAAAAGTCTCGAGACCAACTATTAAAAGAATTGATCGAGATCCAATTTGAGCGAAACGACATCGATTTTCAACGGGGACGTTTTCGCGTGCGTGGCGATGTTGTGGAGATTTTTCCAGCTTCTCGTGACGAGCGAGCATTACGCATTGAGTTTTTTGGGGATGAAATCGATCGGATCCGTGAAGTCGATGCCTTGACGGGTGAGATCATGAGTGACACCGAACATGTGTCGATCTTTCCGGCAACCCACTTTGTGACCAATGAAGACCATATGGAACATGCGATCGCCTCGATTCAAAGTGAGCTGGATGCCCGACTGGAAGTCTTGCGAGCGGAAAATAAGCTGCTAGAAGCACAGCGTTTAGAGCAGCGAACCAATTATGATATTGAAATGATGCGGGAAATGGGGTACACCTCAGGGATCGAAAACTACTCTCGCCACATGGATGGACGAAAAGAAGGGGAACCGCCCTATACGTTATTGGATTTCTTCCCAGATGATTTTCTATTAGTAATCGACGAATCACACGTAACGATGCCGCAAGTTCGTGGGATGTATAACGGTGACCGGGCGAGAAAACAAATGCTAGTGGACTACGGTTTCCGCTTGCCTTCTGCGCTGGATAACCGTCCGTTGCGTTTGGAAGAATTCGAGAAACATGTCAATCAAATCGTCTATGTTTCGGCCACGCCTGGTCCTTATGAGTACGATCAAACCGATACCGTCGTTCAACAAATCATTCGTCCAACTGGTCTGTTAGATCCGGTAATCGAAGTACGACCTATTATGGGTCAAATCGATGATCTCGTGGGAGAAATTAATGAGCGCGTTGAGCGAAACGAACGGGTCTTTGTTACGACCTTGACGAAAAAAATGTCAGAAGATTTGACGGATTACTTCAAAGAATTAGGAATCAAAGTCAAGTATTTACACAGTGATATCAAAACGTTGGAACGAACAGAAATCATTCGCGATCTACGTCTCGGTGAATTTGATGTACTAGTGGGGATCAACTTGCTACGGGAAGGTCTTGACGTACCGGAAGTTTCTCTGGTTGCGATTCTTGATGCCGATAAAGAAGGTTTCCTACGAAGCGAACGTTCATTAGTCCAAACTATTGGACGGGCAGCTCGTAACTCAGAAGGAAAAGTAATCATGTACGCCGATAAAATGACGGATTCGATGCAGCGAGCAATCGATGAAACAGCCAGACGCCGTGGTATTCAAGAAGCGTACAATAAAGAACATGGGATCGTACCGAAAACTATTATTAAAGAGATTCGCGATCTGATTGCGATCACGAAAGTGGCGGAAGAGACCGGTGAATACACTACGACATCTTATGAAGAACTAAGTCGTGAAGAAAAAGCAACCTTGTTGCTGAAATTAGAAAAAGAAATGAAAGATGCTGCAAAAGCATTGGATTTTGAAACGGCTGCTACCTTAAGAGATACTATTCTTGAGCTGAAGGCTGCTGATTAGAAGGAGAAACAATATGGCAAATGATAAAATTGTGATCCATGGGGCACGGGCCCATAATTTAAAAAATATCGATGTGACGATTCCCAGAGACCAGCTCGTTGTGGTAACTGGTCTTTCGGGTTCAGGGAAAAGCTCCTTAGCATTTGATACATTGTATGCCGAAGGACAGCGCCGATATGTCGAAAGTCTATCGGCGTATGCCCGTCAGTTTTTAGGGCAAATGGATAAACCCGACGTAGATAGCATTGATGGACTTAGTCCAGCGATTTCTATCGATCAAAAAACCACCAGCAAGAACCCGCGATCAACAGTAGGAACGGTTACTGAAATCAATGATTATCTGCGGCTTCTTTACGCCAGAATCGGTCACCCGATTTGTCCCAATGATCATATTGAGATTACTAGTCAGTCGGTTGAGCAGATGGTGGATGAAGTTTTGGCATTACCAGAACGCACCAAGATCCAATTGTTGGCACCGATCGTTTATCAAAAGAAAGGGCAGCACAAAAAAGTCTTCGAACGTATCCAAAGAGAAGGTTATGTTCGGATGCGGGTGGATGGCGAAGTCTATGATGTCTCCGAAGCGCCTGAATTGGAAAAAAATAAAAAGCATGATATTGCTATCATCATTGACCGAATCGTTGTAAAGGAAGGCATCCGTTCTCGTCTGTTTGATTCCTTTGAAGCGGCATTACGTTTAGCGGATGGCTATGCGGTAGTCGATGTGATTGGTCAAGAAGAGATGCTTTTCAGTGAGCATTATTCTTGTCCGTATTGTGGCTTTACAGTTGGGGAATTAGAACCACGGCTCTTTTCATTCAATGCGCCTTTTGGTGCTTGTCCAGACTGTGATGGTCTTGGTGTGAAGCTCGAAGTCGATGTAGACTTAGTGATTCCCGATCAAACCAAAACCTTACGTGAAGGTGCCATATTGCCATGGAACCCAATCAGTTCTCAATATTATCCGCAAATGCTAGAACAGGCTTGCCAAGAATTTAATATCGATATGGACACACCCTTTGAAGAACTGCCAGAAGAACACAAAGACATTATTTTGAATGGTTCGAATGGAGAAATTTTCCATTTCCATTATGAGAATGATTTTGGTGGGGTACGTGATGTTGAGGTCGCTTTTGAAGGGATCTTACCAAATATCAAACGCCGTTATCATGAAACCAACTCTGATTTCACTCGGGATCAAATGCGTTTGTATATGACGGAATTGACTTGTAAAACTTGTCATGGCTATCGTTTGAACCCTCAAGCGCTGTGCGTGCAAGTCAACGGAAAACACATTGGTGAAATGAGTGAGATGGCCATCAACAATGCCTTGA
This sequence comes from Enterococcus sp. OL5, assembly GCF_006491895.1. Classification (NCBI taxonomy): domain Bacteria; kingdom Bacillati; phylum Bacillota; class Bacilli; order Lactobacillales; family Enterococcaceae; genus Enterococcus; species Enterococcus sp. OL5. Next base: position 69,984 of record NZ_VHIL01000001.1, on the reverse strand, counting down.
ACTTTGTCGAAGAATTGAAACTAACGGAACAAGAGCAAATGATCGCACGTCCCATCGTGAAAGAAGTCGATGATCGTTTAAGCTTCTTAAAAAATGTCGGATTGGACTATTTGACCTTGAGCCGTGCGTCAGGCACGCTCTCTGGTGGGGAAGCGCAACGGATTCGTTTGGCAACACAAATCGGCTCCAATTTGTCTGGAGTGCTTTACATTCTTGATGAGCCATCGATCGGTCTTCACCAACGAGACAACGATCGTTTGCTCGATTCATTACGGAAAATGCGTGATCTTGGGAATACCCTGATTGTCGTTGAGCATGATGAAGACACGATGCGGGCAGCGGACTACTTGATTGATGTTGGTCCAGGTGCGGGACACGCAGGCGGTGAGATCGTGGCTGCCGGCACTCCAGATGAAGTTGCAGCTAATGCGTCTTCTTTAACAGGCCAATACTTATCTGGAAAACGACAAATCCCAACACCGGCAGAACGCCGCAAAGGCAATGGTGAAAAGATTCGTGTGACCGGTGCTTCTGAGAATAACTTGAAAAACATTTCAGTCGATTTTCCACTAGGAAAGTTCGTCGCAGTTACAGGGGTCTCTGGCTCTGGTAAATCAACATTAGTCAATGAAATTTTGAAAAAAGCGTTAGCGCAAAAAATCAATCGGAATTCGAACAAACCTGGTCGCTTTAAAACCATTACTGGTTATGAAGCTATCGAGAAATTGATTGATATCGATCAAAGCCCTATCGGTCGGACGCCTCGAAGCAATCCGGCAACATATACCAGTGTCTTTGATGACATTCGTGATTTATTTGCTAAAACCAATGAGGCGAAAGTCCGTGGTTATAAAAAAGGCCGCTTTAGTTTTAATGTAAAAGGTGGACGCTGTGAAGCATGTAAAGGGGACGGAATTATCAAGATCGAGATGCACTTCTTACCTGATGTCTACGTACCTTGTGAGGTTTGTCATGGCAAACGTTATAACTCAGAAACCTTAGAAGTTCATTACAAAGGAAAAAATATTTCTGAGATCTTAGATATGACCGTGGAAGATGCAGTGGAATTTTTCCAACATATTCCAAAAATTCATCGGAAATTGCAAACGATCGTTGATGTCGGTTTAGGTTATGTCACTATGGGACAACCAGCCACTACTTTGTCTGGTGGGGAAGCGCAACGGATGAAACTTGCAAGTGAACTGCACAAAAATTCTAATGGTAAGAGTTTTTATATCTTAGATGAACCGACAACAGGTCTGCATACGGATGATATTGCCCGTTTGTTGAAAGTCTTGGAACGGTTTGTTGACGCAGGCAATACTGTTTTAGTGATCGAACACAACTTGGATGTCATCAAATCAGCGGATTATGTGATTGACTTAGGTCCAGAAGGTGGCGAAGGCGGTGGAACGATCATTGCAACTGGTACACCAGAAGAAATTGCTGCCGTTCCAGAAAGCTATACCGGTCATTATTTGAAAAAAGTCCTATGATCAAGAGGGAAAGCTTCCACTTTTTTACTTATCTGTCAATAGGTTTCGCTAAAGTTTAAGGAAGCCTGAAATATCTGTAAATTTCATGATAAAGGCTTGAAATCAAAAATTTATTTGATAGAATAGCAATAGGTATACGTATATTCGCATTGAATAAACTGCCTATAAGTTCTATCCGTTCAAAGTGGGAGAAAGCAATCAAAGATAGATACTTTGATTGCTTTTTTCTTTGTGGTATGATAATGCTATTGTAATTAAACGAAACGAGAGCGGTCGTTTTTCGTATTCAAAAGAGAGAGTGATTTTTGATGAGTCAGGAAAATTTTCTTCCCATATTATTAGGAAGCGATATGAATGTTTATGGTATGGCCAGAGCATTCCACGAAGCTTATGGCATTCAATCAGTTGCCTATGCTGGTGCGGAACTTGCGCCAACCCGCTTTAGTAAAATTGTAAAAATCAATCAAGTGGAAGGTTTTGAGCATGATCCCGGATTCACTGAGACGCTGATCGAGTTAGGGAAAAACACTTACAACGATCCTACAATCAAGTATTTGTTGATTCCTTGCGGCGATGGCTATGCGGAACTGTTGGCAAAACACAAAGAAGAATTGCAACCTTATTATACCTTTATCGCCAATGATTATTCCTTATTAAAACGGTTGATCAATAAAGTAAGTTTTTACGAAGTTTGCGAGGAGTATGGTTTGCCTTATCCAAAGACGTTCATTTTAACACCTGAACTGTTGACGGAAGGAACCTTTAAAGGAGAGCTGCCGTTTGATTTTCCTGTAGCCTTGAAACCTGCAAATAGTGTCGCGTGGCTTTCGGTTGATTTTGAAGGTCGCAAAAAAGCTTTCATCATTGATGATCGAGCAGAATTTGAAGAAATCGTTTCTCGCATTTATCAAGCGGGGTATCAATATGAAATGATCGTCCAAGATTTTATTCCTGGTGACGACAGCAACATGCGGGTTTTAAATGCGTATGTTGATGAGAATCATGAAGTTCGCGTGATGGGCTTAGGTCATCCGTTACTAGAAGACCCAACCCCAGGTGCTGTTGGGAACTATGTCGTGATTATTCCAGACGAAAATGAGCAAATTTATCAAATGATCCGCAAGTTTCTAAAAGAGATCGAATATGTTGGATTTGCCAATTTTGACTTGAAATATGATGCACGAGACGGGCAATACAAATTATTTGAAATCAACTTGCGTCAAGGAAGAAGCAGTTTCTTTATTACCTTAAGCGGATTGAATCTGGCGAAGTTTATCACAGAAGATTTAGTCTTCGAAAAACCTTACACAGAAACGGTTTATGGCAAAGCTGACGCGCCAGAAGCGAAATTATGGCTAGGGGTACCAAAAAACATCTTCTTGACCTATGCAAAAGAAAATCCTGCAAAAGAACGGGCAAAAAAATTATTAGCAGAAGATCGTTGGGGAACGACTGTTTTTTACAAAGAAGACTTATCTTTAAAGCGTTGGATTCTATTAAAGAGGATGTTCCATCTGTACAACAAACGATTCAAAACGTATTTCCATACGAAAGAAGGCTAGAAGATGGAGAATTTTTTTAGTATTTTAGGCGGCATGGGAACGTTAGCGACGGAAAGTTTTGTTCGCATCTTAAACCGACGGACGCAGACCCATAAAGACCAAGACTATTTGAACTATGTTTTATTCAATCATGCGACAGTTCCAGATCGGACCGCGTATATTTTAGATAATACGTTAGAAAATCCGGTTCCTTATTTAATGGATGATATCGAAAAGCAAAATCTATTAAAACCCAATTTTATTGTACTGACTTGTAACACGGCTCATTATTTCTTTGATGAATTACAAGCAGCCACTGAGATTGAGATACTGCATATGCCTCGGGAGGCGGCGAAAGTCGTTTTTGAAAAAGGCGTCACTGGAAAAGTGGCCTTTCTTGGGACAGAAGGCAGTGTCAAAGCCGGCATCTATGAGAAAGAACTGCGCCAGTTGGGACTTGATGTCTATCTGCCAGAGCCAGCGATCCAAAAAAAGGTCAATACATTGATCTATGATCGAATCAAAGAAAATGATCATCTTGATCAAGGGCTTTACTTTGAGATATTGGAAGAAGTTACCGAACGAATCGGCTGTGAAAGCGTAGTGCTTGGATGTACCGAGTTGTCCTTGATGGATGAGTTTGTGACTGACAATCCTTATCCAGTCGTGGATGCTCAATCCATATTGGTTGATCGGACGATCGAAAAAGCATTGGCAGATCGCCAAGCAATCTAAAGCTGATAGCGACGTTAGCGGCATCTTTTGAGCTAACGTCTTTTTTTATGCCGGTGTTCCAATGATACGCCCGGCATGATATAATAGAGTTGTTTCAGAAAGGAGTTTTACCTATGACTGAAGTGGATCATTTAGAATTGGTTATTATTACTGGGATGAGCGGAGCCGGCAAAACGGTCGCTATCCAGAGTTTTGAAGATATGGGGTACTTTTGTATCGACAATATGCCCCCAAGCTTGATTCCTAAATTTTGGGAACTGATCAAAGAATCAGGGAAAGTGACAAAAATTGCCTTAGTTGTCGATTTGCGCTCTAGATCGTTTTTTGAAGAAATCCAGAGTATGCTGATCGATATTGAAAATACGAATTTTATCGACACCCGGATGCTCTTTTTAGATGCATCGGACAATGAACTGGTATCAAGATACAAAGAAACGAGAAGAGCTCATCCTTTAGCGATGGATGGCTTAATTACGGAAGGGATCCGCAAAGAGCGTGCGATCTTGGATGATTTGAAGACTCGTGCCAGTATCGTTATCGACACAACGACGTTAACTCCACGGCAACTGAGAGAAAAAATCAATCAAGAGTTTCGGGCTTCCCATGAGACGGGTTTTCGTGTTGAGATCGTATCTTTTGGGTTTAAGTACGGTTTGCCGATCGATGCTGATATCGTTATGGATGTGCGTTTCTTACCAAATCCTCATTACATTCCTGAGTTGCGTCCTTTAACTGGTAAAGATGAGCCGGTTTATGACTACGTTATGTCTTTTCCGGAAACGGAAGAATTCTATCAGCAATTTACTACGCTGTTGCAAACCATTTTGCCAGGGTATGTCAAGGAAGGAAAAAGCAGCTTGACGGTTGCCATTGGTTGTACCGGTGGGCAACACCGATCGGTTGCTTTATCGGAGCGAATCGGGGCAACTTTGTCTGAAGACTATCGTGTAAATATTACCCATCGTGACAAAGATAAGCGTAAAGAGACGGTGAATCGCTCATGAAAATGAAAACATACCGGATCAGAAAGCCGAAGATCGTTGTGGTGGGTGGCGGAACTGGGTTACCAGTCATTTTAAAAAGTTTACGAAACCAAGGTGTTGACATCACAGCGATCGTTACGGTCGCTGATGATGGTGGCAGCAGCGGCGAAATCCGCAATTTGGTCTCATCGATTTCACCTCCGGGGGATCTGCGCAATGTTTTGGCGGCTCTATCTGATATGCCGCAACTGTATAACGATATTTTTCAATATCGTTTTAAAGCAGAAGACAAATTTTTAGCCAATCATGCCCTTGGGAACTTGATTATTGCGGCGATTGCCGAAATGCGCAACAGCACCTACGAAGCCATTCAGATTTTATCGAAAATCATGCATATCGACGGACGGGTTTTTCCTTCCTCTGATCTGCCGTTAGTCTTACATGCAGTGTTTAAAGACGGCACTGAAGCGGTAGGCGAGTCCAAGATCGCGGTCGATCGCAAAACAATCGATCGAGTCTTTGTTCGTAATCAAGAAAATAATGATGAGCCGAAAGCAGCTCGTAAAGTTGTTTCTTCAATTATGGAGGCAGATATGATCGTCTTGGGTCCTGGTAGTCTCTTTACTAGTATTTTGCCCAATCTCATGATCAGCGAGATTGGCCAAGCAATGTTGGAAACCCAAGCGGAAACCGTTTATATTTGTAATATTATGACCCAAAAAGGTGAAACCGAACACTTTAGTGATGCCGACCATGTGCGGGTCCTGCATAAGCATTTAGGCAAACCCTTTATTGATACGGTGTTAGTTAATACCGAGAAAGTTCCAGAAGGGTATATGGACCCAGAGATTTATGATGAATATCTTGTACAAGTGAAACACGATTTCCAAGGATTGCGAGAAGAAGCCAGCCGTGTCATTTCAGCTGACTTTCTGGAGCTTAGAGATGGCGGAGTTTTTCATGACGGAGATAAAGTGATTGAAGAACTTCTACGTATCGTTTACGGGGCCAAAATCTAAGAAAGGAGGGATTTTTTTATGTCCTTTGCAGCAGAAGTGAAAAAAGAATTGACTGCATTAGAAGTTCATCGCGAACATGCCAAGGCAGAATTGGCAGCTTTGATTCGGATGAATGGGTCATTAAGTATCAACAACCAGCAATTTGTTTTAAACGTTCAAACAGAAAACGCGGCGATTGCCAGACGCATCTATTCTTTACTAAAAGATCATTACGACGTGCGCAGCGAATTGCTGGTCCGTCGCAAAATGAAATTAAAAAAGAATAACGTCTACATCGTTCGTTTGAAGCAAGAGACAAAGCGCGTGCTTTTGGACTTAGATATCATGGACGGGCTGATGTTTCAAAGCCATGTTTCTGATGAGATCATGGGCAATACTCAAAAAATGCGTTCCTATTTACGAGGAGCTTTTATGGCATCTGGATCGATCAATAATCCAGAAACCAGCCGCTATCACTTAGAGATCTATTCCATCTATGAGGAGCATAACCAAGATATTTGCGATATGCTAAACGCATATGGATTGAATGCCCGTGCATTAGAGCGTAGAAACGGGTATATCTCTTACTTGAAAGGCGCTGAGAAAATCGCTGATTTTTTGACCCTGATCGGTGCCACCAATTCCATGTTGAAATTTGAGGACGTGCGGATCGTGCGTGATATGCGTAACTCAGTCAACCGCTTGGTGAATTGTGAAACCGCCAATATGAACAAAACGATCGACGCTGCTTCGAAGCAGATCGACAATATTGAATTTATTCAAGATCGAGTTGGCTTGCAAGCTTTACCTGAAAAGCTGCAAGAAATCGCCGAATTACGACTGGAACATCCCGAGGTCAGCTTGAAAGAACTAGGAGAAATGATTCCATCAGGAGCGATCTCGAAATCAGGGATCAATCATCGTATTCGCAAAATCAATGAATTTGCGGATCATTTGCGTGAACAAGTGAGTTAATCTAAGTAGTGAATGAATTCAAAAAAGCAGGAGCTTGCATTTGACATGGATTTTAGTGTCAAATCAGCTCCTGTTTTTTTGTTAGAGGTTATTCATTGATCAATGCAGTTAATTCTTCAGCAGAGATCGATTCATCAAAAATGTGCCCACCTAAGATAATCGTTGGCACAAATTGAATGTTGGCGTTTTTCGCTTCTTCCACAATTTCTCCGGCGATCGCAGGATGGTTTTGTTCAGCTAGCCCTAAGGTATTTTTCGCATATTCTGCCACTTCAGGTAAAGACAAATGACCCCATTCGTCTTGTGTTTGATAAATTTTTGTGATCTCAGCGATCGTTGCTTGTGGGTCTGTACTAGAAACAAAGCGGTGCATCACATTGCCTCGTTGCAAGGATTCTTTTTCTTTGTCAAATAATTTGATGACACGGCGTAGTTTCCCAGCTGCGACAGCTTCACTTAAGATCGGTAACGATTCCTCAAACCATTGCCGACAATAAGGACAGCGCAAATTCATAAATTCTACGATTGGTTTTGCAGACGGGTCTCCGATATGTATCCCTGTTACCGCATTTGTTTCTTGTGCTTTGATAATTGAAATATCCATTTAAATTCCTCCTTTTTCTCTTAGTTTACCGAAGTTTCTATTGAAAGAAAAGCCACAGGTCTTTTCATCAAACTCTGTGAAATGAGAGTAAAAAAGAGCGAGAATCTATGTATTTCGTTTCACGAAATTAACAGAATTATACTGGGAATGCTTTTATATTCCTTAATTTTCAGCTATAATGAATTGTGTTTTATTGTGCAAAATGATGATTAAAGGAAGTTATATAGATGAGAAAAAGAAAAACAATGGATGGCAATACGGCTGCTGCCTATATTTCCTATGCCTTTACGGAACTTGCGGCGATCTATCCGATAACCCCTAGTTCAACCATGGCCGAATTAGTGGATCAGTGGTCTGCTCAAGGAAAGCATAATCTTTTTGGGCAGCCGGTGAAGGTTGTTGAGATGCAATCCGAAGCAGGGGCTGCTGGAGTGGTTCACGGCTCTTTAAAAACAGGTGCCTTAACGACAACCTATACGGCGTCACAGGGACTTTTACTGATGGTGCCTAATATGTATAAGATTGCTGGTGAAATGCTGCCAGGCGTCTTTCATGTCGCCAGCCGAGCAGTGACGACCAACGCCTTGAATATTTTCGGAGATCATACCGACGTAATGGCCACCCGACAAACAGGCTTTGCTATGTTAGCGGAAAGCAGTGTTCAAGAAGTAATGGATTTAGCGCCAGTCGCTCATTTAGCAGCTATCGAAGCCAATATACCTTTTTTAAATTTTTTTGATGGTTTCCGAACCAGTCATGAGATTCAAAAAATCGAGGTTTTGGACTATGAAGAACTCGCACAACTGGTTAATCATGAAAAATTGGCTGCTTTTCGTCAAAAAGCCATGAATCCGAATCACCCAACAACGAGTGGAACGAATCAAAACCCTGATATCCATTTTCAACAGCGGGAAACGATCAATCAGCATTATCAAACATTGCCTGAGATCGTTCGTTTTTACATGAAAAAAATCAATGCTTTAAGAGGGACCAACTATGATTTAGTGGATTATTATGGTGCTTCAGACGCCGAAGAAGTCATCGTTTCGATGGGCTCCTCGACGCAAACGATCCAGCAAACGGTGGATCATCTGTGCGCTTTAGGCCGCAAGGTAGGGGTCTTGTCGATCCATTTGTATCGACCATTCCCATTAGAAGTCTTCTTAGAAAAACTGCCTGCTTCCGTCAAAAGTATCGCTGTATTGGATCGCAGCAAAGAACCTGGCGCCAATGGCGAGTCTTTGCTTTTAGATGTGCAAAGTGCCATGTATGATGCAGCGATGCGGCCGACGATCATTGGTGGACGCTATGGTCTGGGGTCAAAAGATGTGACGCCTGATCAAATCGTTGCTGTCTATGACGAATTGCTCAAGCCAAAAGCCAGTCAAAAGAAACGCTTCACTATTGGGATCACGGATGATGTGACGCAATTGTCGTTGCCATCAAAGGGAACGCTAGATCTAACTGATCCATCAACCTTCCAAGCGAAATTCTGGGGATTCGGCTCTGACGGGACCGTCGGGGCGAATAAGTCAGCAATCAAAATCATCGGTGACCATACCGAAAAATATGTGCAAGGCTATTTCCACTATGATTCGAAAAAATCTGGTGGTCTAACGGTTTCCCATCTGCGATTTGGGGATACCCCCATTCGTTCCACCTATCTGATCGAACACGCGGATTTCGTTGCATGTCATACGCCTGCGTATTTGCATACGTATGATTTGCTGAAAGGACTCAAAAAAGGCGGAACCTTTTTATTAAATACGACCTGGTCACAAGAGCAAATCTTTAAAAATCTACCGAAGAAGATGAAACGTTATCTTGCTGAAAACGAGATCCGTTTTTATACCATCAACGCCATGCAGTTGGCAATGGAAGTTGGTTTAGGTGGACGGATCAATACCGCGATGGAAACAGCCTTCTTTTACTTGGCAAACATCATTCCGACCGAGGAAATCTTGCCGATTTTAAAAGAAGAGGCGCTGAAAAGTTATCGGCACAAATCGATGGCGATCGTTGAAAAAAACCAAGCAGCCATTGATCGCACCATCGAATTATTACAAGAAATCCCTGTTCCAAACAAGTGGGCAACGATCGAAGTGCCGGAAAGGACATCCACTGCGACAACACAATTTGTGCGAGAAATCGTGGAACCCATCAACCGTCAAGAAGGCAATCAACTAAGCGTGGGTACCCTCGTACGGAATCAAATGACTGAAGGGGTGATTCCTGTCGGGACCACAGCGGTTGAGAAGCGGGGGATCGCTGTTGAAGTCCCCGAGTGGTTATCAGATCGCTGTACCATGTGTAATGAGTGTGCCTTTGTCTGTCCTCATGCGGCGATCCGTCCGTTTTTGGCAGATGAAGATGAATTAGCCGAAGCGCCGGAAGGCTTTATCGTCAGAGAGATGCGAGGCGCGAATGGGCAAAAATATCGAATTCAAGTTTCCGTTGAAGATTGTACAGGTTGCGGTCTTTGTGTGGAAGCCTGCCCCGCCAAAGGGAAAGCTTTGACGATGCGTCCTTACGAAGAACAAAAGGAACAAGCTTTAAATTGGGCTTTTGCGATGACTTTACGTCAAAAAGAAAATCCAGCAAAACCTGGGACGGTCCTAGGCTCCCAATTCAATAAACCTTTATTGGAGTTCTCTGGTGCTTGTGCGGGTTGTGGGGAAACCCCTTATGTCAAATTATTGACCCAAATGTTTGGGGATCGCATGATGATCGCCAATGCGACCGGCTGTTCTTCGATTTGGGGTGGAACCTCACCAGTATCCCCTTATACAACCAATCACTTAGGACAAGGTCCAGCTTGGTCAAACTCGTTGTTTGAAGACAATGCCGAATATGGCTACGGCATGTTCTTAGCCAATCAAACCAGACGGGAGAAATTAGCAGCCCAGTTGCAGTCATTGAAAGCCGCTGTATCAGAAGAATTGCAGGCTTTGATTGAGGATTGGGACTTTCATCGAGAAGAAAGTGCTGGGACCCAGCAGCGAGCAGCGAAACTGATCGCCGCCTTAGAAGCGGAAGTCTTCGATACTCCGCAGCTGGCTCCAATCTTGAAGGAGAAAGATTTATTCGTTAAGCCAAGCCAATGGATGATTGGCGGGGATGGCTGGGCGTACGATATCGGATTTGGTGGTATTGATCATGTCCTCGCTTCTGGTGCAGATGTCAACATTCTCGTGTTAGATAATGAAGTCTATTCTAATACAGGGGGACAAGTCTCTAAAGCAACACCGACTTCGGCAATTGCTAAATTCGCTGCGAGTGGCAAGTTTGTTTCCAAAAAAGACTTGGGAATGATGGCGATGACCTATGGCCACGTTTATGTCGCACAAATCGCATCTGGTGCCAATCAAATGCAAACAATCAAAGCCTTTGAAGAAGCCGAGCGATTCCCTGGGCCGTCAATCATTATTGCCTATACACCATGTATCACTCATGGTCTTGCTGGTGGAATGCGTCAATCCTTGAAGGAAGCACAAGAAGCAGTTGCATCGGGGTATTGGAGTCTCTACCGCTATAACCCGCTTCTGGCAGAAAAAGGGAAACAGCCAATGACCCTTGATTTCAAAAAGCCGGCATTTGACCAAATGCCCGCCTTTATGCAGACCCAAGTTCGTTTTGCATCTTTACACAGTGCCAACCCCAATGCGGCGCAAGCATTGTTTGAAAAAACCGTTTCAGATGCCAAAACTCGTTTCTATAACTATGCCCGTTTAGCAGGTCAAGAAGAAAAAATACGAGCAAAACTTGAAAAAACAGACGTTACGGACGAAAATAGCCCATTGGAATGTGGTCACCCGGAACAAACAACGGCTGTAAAATCGACTCGTGTGCGTAGAGAAAGACAGACCCTAAGCGAAGAACAGTTAGCTGAAAGGGCTGCGCGGCGAGCGGCACGCGCGAAACGCCGTCAGCAAGAGTAAGCTAAGTGGTTTTAATCGCTCTTTGAGGAATCAATCGATTGCGGAGAAACGACCCTGAAAAACGGTTTGTGCTGTTTTTTCAGGGTCGTTTGTTTTTTTTTCTATGAAATGGGTGCCGATGACTCCTTAGATGAAATCTTCGAAGACCTTTGACAAACAATGATTTCAGGATAATGGTAAACTAAGTAAAAGAGCTGTTTTATTTTTTCAAAACTTTTTCATAAATTTGTTTTTTTTCAAATCTTTGAAGAAGTCCTATGTTATACTATTATCTGAAGTCTTAAGAATAAAGGAAGGCTGTTTATGTTGATAAATTTCAGGGATTTTTTTAATTTAGATTATTGGAGAGAATTGCTCTCATTTGATATATTTTCTTGGTCATTTTTAGTAAATGTTTTAGACGTGATCGTTGTTTGGTACTTGGTTTATAAGCTGATCCAGCTTGTGCGAGGCACAAAAGCGATCCAGTTGTTCAAAGGAGTCGGCCTGTTCATTGTTCTAAGGTTTTTGGCAGGTATTGTAGGATTAAAGACGCTATCTTGGTTGATGGATCAAGTCATCACTTATGGTGTGATTGCTGCAATTGTTATTTTCCAACCAGAAATTCGACGAGGGTTAGAGCATCTAGGACGCAGCTCTTTCTTCAAGACTTCTAAGAATGAAAAACGACGGGATGAAGTTTTGGTCCAAGCGTTAGACAAAGCTGTTCAATATATGGCAAAACGAAAGATCGGTGCGTTGATCACGATCGAGCGGACGACGGGATTAGAAGAATATATCGAAACCGGGATTCCTTTAGATGCGGATGTGACGGGTGAATTGCTGATCAATATTTTTATTCCCAATACACCGCTTCATGATGGCGCAGTCATTTTAAGAGATGATAAGATCGCTGTTGCTAGTGCCTACTTGCCATTGTCGGAAAGTCCGCTGATTCCGAAAGAATTCGGGACACGCCATAGAGCGGCTGTCGGGATTTCAGAAGTCAGTGACGCATTGACTATTATCGTCTCAGAAGAAACCGGTGATGTTAGTATTACGCTAAATAATCGCATGTTGACCGAACTTTCTCGCCAAGAGTATCTTGACGTGTTGAATCGCGAATTAGTGCCGGAAGAAAAACCTGGTAAACGCAACTTGCTGCAATCTTTCTTTGAAGGGGTCAACAAAGGAGGAAGAAAATGATCAAGAAAGAGCGTCGTCAAAACGTATTTTATGGTATACTAGCGCTGTTCTTTAGTCTGGTTCTGTTTTTCATCGCCAGCGGATCAAGTCTGCAAGTCAATCTTGCGGGAACATCAAATCCTTATGAGGAAGAGATCGATAATGTACCGATTCAGACCACCTACGATACGGATGAATACTTCATCCAAGGATTTGAAACAACAGTGGATGTGACCTTATCTAGTCGAAATCGTGTACAATTGAATGCGGAACGTAGTGAGGAAACACGGAGCTTTCGAGTCGTAGCTGATTTGACTGGGCTCGATGAAGGAACGCACGAGGTCCCTTTAGAAGTAAAAAATCTTAGTTCAAGTGTCACAGCTGAAATCGAACCAAAAACAGTCACTGTGACGATCGAGAAAAAAGTCACCCAAACCTTTACCGTTGAACCCGTCATCTCCACCGACGGAGCAACCAGCGGCTACGGCGTCGATTCAATGAGTGTCGATCCGCAGAAAGTAGAAATCACGACCGGCGATCAAACGTTAGCGGAAATCGACCGAGTGGTAGCAATCGTCAATCCCGATGATATCACAGGTGATTCAATCACTGTCAGTGGAACGATCGAAGCATGGGATAGTGACAACAATCCACTAGCGATCATCGCTGACCCTGATTCGGTAGATGTTGCCTTGATGATGGAAGCACCAAGTAAAGAAATTGAGTTGTTTGTTACGCAACAAGGGACGACACCAGAAGGGGTCTCCCATTATATCTACCGCATGAGCAGTATTAGTGCCGTTTTGACAGGACCACAAAGTATCTTGGATGAAACACAGCAGATTGGTGTGCCGGTGGACGTTAGTGAGATCACGACAACGACGGAACGAACAGTAACCATTCCAGTGCCTGATGGGACGACGATTAATCCGACGGTCGTGACGATCCAAATCACACCAGTAGCACAAACTACTACGGAGAATCAATCAAACAATGATAGCAATGAAGCAGAGAATAGTGAGAATTCTCAAGATAATTCTTCGGCAGTCGACACGACAAACGAGCAAACAGAGAATTCCGCAAGCAGCACAACGACAAGTAGTCCTTAGTCGTTTGACTGTAGAGAATGAATAAGAGAGGTTATTAAAATGGGAAAATATTTTGGTACAGATGGTGTTAGAGGAGAAGCGAATAAGGAGTTGACACCTGAATTAGCATTTAAATTGGGTCGTTATGGCGGCTATGTACTAAGTCAGCACGAAACCGGCGACCGTCGTCCTCGCGTATTGGTTGGGCGGGACACACGGATTTCTGGACAGATGTTAGAAAGCGCGTTGATTGCTGGTCTATTATCCGTTGGGATCGAAGTATTCCAGCTAGGTGTTATTTCCACACCGGGAGTGGCTTACTTGACGAAAGTACAAAAAGCAAGCGCAGGTGTAATGATTTCTGCTTCTCACAATCCCGCACAAGACAATGGGATCAAGTTCTTCGGAAATGATGGCTTTAAATTAGTTGATGAACAAGAAGCTGAAATTGAAGCATTGCTTGATGCGCCTGAAGACACACTTCCGCGACCTTCTGCTGATGGCTTAGGAACGGTGGATGAGTTCCCAGAAGGGTTATTGAAATACTCTCAATTTCTACGTCAAACGATTCCTGACGATTTGGAAGGGATCACGGTTTGCGTTGATGCAGCAAATGGCGCAACAGCTACCAGTGTCAATCGACTGTTTGCCGATCTAGAAACAGAATTCTTCACGATGGGTACTTCCCCAGACGGATTGAACATCAATGATGGTGTTGGTTCAACGCACCCCGAAGCATTAGCTGAGTTCGTCGTTGAAAAAGGTGCAGATGCTGGTCTTGCGTTTGATGGAGATGGTGATCGGGTCATTGCAGTTGATGAATTAGGGAACATTGTTGATGGCGATAAAATTATGTATATCTGTGCAAAATATTTAGCAGAACAAAAACGCTTGAACCAAGGAACGATCGTTACGACGGTCATGAGTAACTTAGGCTTCCATAAAGCAGTCGAAGCCATTGGTTTGAAAGATGTGATCACACAAGTTGGTGATCGCTATGTCGTAGAAGAAATGCGTAAAAATGATTATAATTTGGGTGGCGAGCAATCTGGGCATATGATCTTCTTAGATTTTAATACGACCGGAGACGGCTTACTTTCAGGGATCCAACTATTGAATATCATGAAACAGACAGGGAAAAAATTGTCTGAATTAGCAGGAGAAGTAACGATCTATCCACAAAAGCTGGTCAACATTCGAGTGACCGATAAGAATGGTGCGATGGATGTTCCTGCAATCCGTAAAATCGTAGAAGAGACAGAAGCAGAAATGAACGGTGAAGGCCGCATCTTAGTTCGTCCTTCCGGAACAGAACCATTGCTTCGGGTGATGGCGGAAGCGCCAACGATTGAAAAAGTTGACTATTATGTAGAAAAAATCGCAGCGGTCGTTCGAGAAGAAATCGGTGCGGAATAATTAAACGAAAAAAAGACGATCAGAGGAAGGCTTTGATCGTCTTTTTTTCAGTTGCTAGTCAGAAAAAAGTGAAAAAGGATCGTCCTAATTATCACCGGAATGAAGGGTGCTCATTTAAGGTAAGTCGCGGTTTCAACAAGTGGAGTTCGTTTTTTTAAAAGTCTTTTTGTATTTATTGGGCAAGCATCAAGGGAAAAAGACCAGCTAAGTAAGATCGAGAGATCCACTTAGCCGGTCTTTTTATTTTGTAGAGTCTAATCAATTTGCTTTTAATCTTTTAAAAAACTTATTCGACCGTAACGGATTTTGCTAAGTTTCTTGGTTTATCAACATCGAATCCACGTTGTAAAGTAGCAAAGTATGCTAGCAGTTGCGTTGGAACGACTGCCACTAAGCTGGTTACCAATGGGTGGACGTTTGGCAAGATGATTTGATCGGTCGCTTTTGCTAATTCTTGGCTAACGATCACAAGGGTATGAGCCCCACGAGATTCGACTTCTTTTAAATTGCCTCGCGTATGAGAGCCGGTCACTTCTTCCGTGATCACACCGATCACTGGTGTACCTTCTTCGATCAACGCGATGGTGCCGTGTTTTAATTCACCAGCCGCAAAACCTTCCGCTTGGATATAAGAAATTTCTTTTAATTTCAATGCCGCTTCCATCGATACATAGTAATCATTCCCACGACCAATATAAAAGGCGTTGCGGGTATCAGATAAGAAATCTTCAGCAAATTGACTAATAACAGCTTTTTCATCTACTAGAGCTTCCATTGCAGAAGCAACGATGCTTAGTTCATGGAAGACATCAAAGTCCAATGCTTCAGGGACGGCTTTTTCATCACCAATGGCTTTTGCTAATAACGTCATCACTGCGATCTGCGCAGTATACGCCTTTGTAGAGGCAACAGCGATTTCTGGACCAGCATGAAGCAACAAGGTATGGTTCGCTTCTCGAGAAAGAGTAGAACCAGCAACGTTGGTAATCGTCAGACTAGGAAGACCTAACTGGTTGATCGTCACTAATACTTGACGGCTATCTGCCGTTTCACCACTTTGTGATAAGAACAAGAAGAAGGGTTTTGCTGACAACAATGGCATGTTGTAACCAAACTCACTAGATAAGTGAACCTCAACAGGGATCTGTGTTAGTTTTTCTAAAATGGATTTTGCTGCCCAACCAGCATGATTACTGGTACCACAAGCAATGATGTAGATCCGATCGCTCGCTAAAAGTTCATTTTTTAACGCTGCATCGATCACCACTTCGCCGGATTCACCTTGATATTCTTGGATCAAGCGGCGCATGACGGTTGGTTGATCATCAATTTCTTTTAACATGTAGTAAGGGTACGTTCCTTTTTCGATGTCAGTCAGATCTAGTTGTGCTTCATAAGATTCACGGTACACAAGGTTTCCTTTTGGATCTTCGATTTCGATCGCATCGGCGGTTACGGTCACCATTTCGCCATCTTCGATCTCAACAAAATGAGTCGTTTGATCAAGCATTGCTAAGGCATCACTACAGATGACATTAAATCCATCTCCCAAACCGATCAATAAAGGACTTTTGTTTTTGGCAACATAAATGGTTTCTGGATCATTTTTTTCGACTAAAGCAAAGGCATAAGAGCCGCGAATCAAGGACAAAGCTTTTTTGAAGGCTGCTTTGGTCGTGCTGTTGTCTTGCTCTTTCAACACTTCAATCAAATGAACAACGATTTCGGTATCTGTTTGACCTTCAAACTGGTGGTTGCTTAAATATTCTTGATGAAGCTCTTCAAAGTTTTCGATCACACCGTTATGAACCAAAACGAGTGCTTGGTTTGCTGAAGTGTGAGGATGAGCATTCATTTCTGATGGTTTGCCATGGGTCGCCCAACGGGTATGTCCGATACCGATCGTTCCTGTTACTTCAGAAGTCACTTTTTCTTCCAAGTTTTTGATTCTTCCTTGGGCTTTCACTAAATGATCTGAAGTGCGATCAGCGACATAAAGACCTGCTGAGTCATAGCCACGATATTCCAAGCGTTCCAATCCGTTCAAAATAATCCGTTCTGCATTTGATTTTCCTACGATTCCTACAATTCCACACATAATGATAATCCTACTTTCAAAAAATTTAGTTTGACATTATGTATTTCTATCTGCGTAGCAAGTCTTTGTCATCATCTTGCGATGAGATTTGTTCTTGCCTGTAGAGTGCAGTCCCTAGAGTCATCCGCCGAATGTTTCGATAAACTCTTTCCTCGTCATCTGTTTCCAGATCAGGCGCTATCCTTATTGGTCTATCTATCCTCCTTGTGAGATATTTTATAGAAATACAAGCAATATCATAATATCTATTCCTGTTTCTGTCAACTGAAAGTTATATAAAAATAATTGGTATAGTTATTGGTAAGGCTGATCTGAACCTGTCTAAAGGGAATCAAAACAGCTGACATAGCTTTGTCGAATAAGATTCCCAAGAAATTTCCTCATAAAGCTATGTTTTTTTTTTAAGTTCGATACAATAAAAAAGTAAGAAAGTGAGGGAATGAAATGCCAGAATTTGTAAATTGTATGACTTTTTCAGAGCTAAAGAAAATGGTAGCTTCGATAGAAACAGATCCTAATGTCACAGATGAAACAAAGGTCATGTTGGATACGGGCTGGGACAGCTTGCAAGAAATTTTGCCCGGGTCAGTCACCGTTGAAACCGCGCAAACATTCGAAGTCCAGGATGAACTAACAAAGGAATTTTTTGGTGGCTATGTGTTAGCTGAAAAAAGTGGAAAATTTGATGCGGTTGGAGACGAAGAAGCAGTGATCGTCATTAAAAATCTATACTAATTATGGGAAAGGTGAAAAGTTAGGTGGGAAAATGAATAAAAGAAGATGGATCGCAGTGGCGATCGCAGCAGGGTTATTTATCTGCTCGGGGATTTTTTCAGCAATCACAAATCGTCCAGAGCAAGAGGAAACTCAGACGCTGCAAGGGTTAAATGCTTTGTTCTATGGAAGTAATGCGATCGAAGAGACAACGTTAGTTGCCGGAGATCAAGACAATCGCATCGTTCGCTTATCTTTAGAAGGAACGATCGCCAGCAGCTCCAGTGGCGGCTTATTCACGACAGAATCTTATGATCATCAGCGGTTTTTAGAAGAACTACGGATGATCCAAGAAGATCCAACTATTGGGGGCATTTTGATGGAAGTCAATACCCCTGGAGGCGGCGTCTATGAAAGTGCCGAGATTGCTCGTGAGTTAGCAAAAATCAAAGAGTTAGGGATTCCGATGTATGTCAGCATGAAAAATATGGCAGCTAGTGGCGGTTATTATATCTCGGCAGGTGCTGATAAAATTTTTGCAACGGATGAAACGATTACCGGTTCAATCGGGGTGATCATGTCAGGGCTCAACTATGCCGGCTTATTCGAAAAGCTAGGGATCGAAGACAATACGTATAAAAGTGGTGCACTAAAAGATGTAGGTTCAGCAACGAGAGAACCAACAGAAGCCGACAAAGAAGTCTTGCAAACTTATGTCGACAATGCCTATGGTCGGTTCGTTAAAATCGTAGCAGAAGGACGTGGCATGACAGAAGAAGCTGTCAGAAAAATCGCTGATGGCCGCATCTATGATGGTCAGCAAGCAGTGTCTGTTGGCTTAGTAGATGAAATCGGCTTTCCTGAAGATACATTAGCAGCAATGCAAGCAGATCTAGGCTTGGAAGATGCCGAGATTTTCAGCTATGACGTTTCATCTACTGGATTTGCTTCTACTTGGTTAGGTTCAAGTTTAGCCGAACTGCAAGGATTAAAAGAATCAAACACAGAGCGAGTGATCCAATTGATGGAAAGCCTTGGAACCAGCGATGCTCCTAAACCTCTTTATTACTATGGAGGTGAATAACTATGACAGAGAAAAACAAGTATTCCGCTGGCGCATCGTCAACGGATGACAATCACACAAGTATGCCATTCGATCAAAGGGAACAGCGGGAACCCTCCACACCGGCAACCGGTCAAACGGATGTGCCAACTGAAGCACAGGTTTCAGAAACAACCGAACCAGTAAACGCCAGCAAAGCGATGAGAAACGGACAAGTAAACCATCCCGATAATTTTTATCAACAAGTCTTGACGTCTTTTCAAGAAGAAGAGTATACCCAAAGCGAGATCGAAGAAAGACAAAAAGCGTGGCAACATTTTGAAGAACCTGAAAAACAGACCGAAGACAAACGGTTCTTTAATGACTTTCCTAGTTACTTTTTTGCCGGTTTTTGGATCCGTCTGTTTGCTTTTTTAGTGGATCTTCTAGTGATCCGGGCAATCACGCAAATAACGATCGGCAGTATCTATAATCTAGCGAATCTAACGGCAACTAACCAGCGGTTTGGCCTTTACAACATCTGTGCCTTAGCGATCTATCTCGGCTATTTTGTTCTGATGACAAAGCTTAATCATGGCCAAACTATTGGGAAAATGCTCTTTGGCATCCGCGTTATTTCTTTCGTAGAAGAAGAACTCAGCTGGCAAACGGTCTTGATCCGCGAACTTTGCGGGCGCTATGTGCTGCAATTCAATGTTTTCTTTTATCTCGGTTACCTGCCAATCATTTTTAATAAAAATAAGCAACAAGCTGCGGATTATTTTGCTGAGACGAGTGTGGTGACCATCAATCTGATCAAAGCCTTTAATAAACAGGTAGATGCCAATCATGTAATGGTTGGTGCACAGAACTAACCAGCAGATCAAGCAAGTAGTAAAGGAGGGATCGTGAATGGGTGAGACGATTGATTTCCCAGGACCAAATGAACGGCTTCGTCTGGCGGCAGAAAAAGCCTACCAGTCAAAAGAGTTTTTGCAAGCTTTTCGCCTGTACAATGAACTGTATCAAAAAAACGCCAATTTTGAGATCAATCAATGGCTGGTTGAATGTCTGCAGCAGCTGAATGATTTTGCCAAAGCGTTAGATCTGGCGGAAGACTATTTGGATGACTATCTAAAAGAAACCGATGGGTATTTACAAATTGGTCATCTGCTGATCTTGGATGGACAGTATTTAAAAGCTCGGCGCTGGCTTACATTAGGTAAAAAAACAAAAATTGCGAGCCGCTACCAGGAACAGTTAGCAAGTGAATTAGCTAAAGTAGAAGAAGTGCAGCAAATTTTAGGGCTGGAAGATTTTCATGGGAAACGCAAGCATCTACGTGCACTGGACGAAGCCAATCAACCGGTGAGTGCAACAGAATGGCACGTTTTTACCCAAGCCATTACTAAACCACAATTTGTCACGCTGATGCATGAAACGCTGGCTTCCATCAAAAATCCGTATTTACTGCCTAAATTAGTGGATGAGCTGGTGCGTTTAGAAGTAGACGAACCATTTGATTTGATCGATTATCTTGGTCAAATGCGGCAGATCGTTCCGAAAAAGGTGAAACTTTTGCAAGAGGATGACGCTGTTAAGGCGATCAAGAAAGAGATTGACGAAACGATCGCCCAAGAGGATCCGATTTTAGCAGAAAGTGTCTCAGCAGAAATCAATGATCATTTAGCTATCAGCTACCCATTTTTACCAGCAAAAGAAGAGGCAAAAGCGTGGGTGGCAAGCTACGTTGCAGATTATCGCGGGTTATTTGAAGAAAAAGAACAGCCAAAAGCAGCGAATGAAATAGAAGAGCGCAAACGACACTTGCGCAATATCCTACGATTGAGCATTCGCTGAAAGAAAAATTCGCAACTTTCATGGTAAAATGTTTACAATTAAACAACGTTAGTGTACTATTTAAAGGTATGCATGAAGCTATTTCATATGTAAATCAATTAATATTCGGAGGGAAATAAATGACTGCAAAATGGGAAAAAACAGGCACCAATGATGGTGTTTTGACATTTACGATCGCTCAAGCAGAAATCCAAAAAGGCTTGACGACTGCATTCAATAAAGTGAAAGGCAATCTTAACGTACCTGGCTTCCGTAAAGGAAAAGTGTCACGCCAAGTATTTAACCGTATGTATGGCGAAGAAGCGTTGTATGAAGATGCATTGAACGCTGTTCTTCCAGAAGCTTATGAAGCTGCTGTAAAAGAAGCAGGGATCGATCCTGTTGCGCAACCAAAAATCGACGTTGACAGCATGGAAAAAGGCCAAGATTGGGTAATCAAAGCAGAAGTTACTGTAAAACCTGAAGTTAAACTTGGTGATTACAAAGAATTAACAGTTGAAAAACAAGACCGTGAAGTAACAGAAGAAGACGTGGATGCACGCATCAAACGTGAACAAGAAGCACAAGCTGAATTAGTTATCAAAGAAGACGAAGCAGCTGAAAATGGCGACACAGTCGTTATCGACTTTGAAGGCTTCTTAGGGGAAGAAACATTTGAAGGCGGCAAAGGTGAAAACTACTCACTTGAACTTGGCTCAAACTCATTCATCCCTGGCTTTGAAGAACAATTAGTGGGAACAAAAGCTGGCGATAGCAAAGACGTTACCGTGACTTTCCCAGAAGATTACCAAGCAGAAGATCTAGCTGGTAAAGAAGCAGTCTTCAAAGTAACGGTTCATGAAGTCAAAGCAAAAGAACTTCCTGAATTAGATGATGAATTCGCAAAAGACGTTGATGACAGCGTTGAATCATTAGCTGAATTAAAAGAAAAATACCGTGCTGAATTGACAGAAACAAAAGAAAAAGCAGCAGAAGATGCAAAAGACGAAGCTGCAATTCGTCAAGCAGTTGAAAACGCAGAAATCGTTGAATTACCACATTCAATGGTGCATGACGAAGTTCACCGTTCAATGGATGAATTCTTAAACAACATGCAACGTCAAGGAATCTCACCAGAAATGTACTATCAATTAACTGGATCAACTGAAGCTGATCTGCACACACAATTCGAAGGCGAAGCAGAAACACGCGTGAAAACAAACCTTGTCATCGAAGCAATCGCTAAAGCAGAAGGTTTGGAAGCAACAGAAGAAGATATCGAAAACGAAATCAAAGAACTTTCTGAAGCTTACAACATGCCAGTGGATCAAATCAAACGCGTCTTAACAGAAGACATGTTGAAACATGATATCACAATGAAAAAAGCAGTTGAACTTGTAACAGGTACTGCAAAAGAAGCGTAAGCAAAACTCTTAAAAGCGGCGAACATCTACCGGTGTTTGCCGTTTTTTCATGGGAGTAAAAATGGAGATTTTGGGAATTACTAACAAATGATAAGAAAACATTAGGCAAAGTAAAAAGAACTTTTTCTTTCAAAAAAGTTATGATATGATTGTTTAAGACTGCAAAGTTAGTAAACCAAATTCCACTCCTTTAAATAGGTTGGAAAATTTTCAAGGGGTGAACAGTATGTACGATAATACAAACGGTAATGAAGCTGTTCGTTGTTCTTTTTGTGGAAAAACACAAGAAGAGGTGAAAAAGATCGTTGCAGGTCCTGGGGTCTATATCTGTAATGAATGCATCGATTTGTGCAAAGAAATCATTGATGAAGAGTTTTACGAAGAAGCAGTTCGGGAATTTACTGAAGTGCCGAAACCGCAAGAACTATTGAATGTTCTCAATGAATATGTGATTGGACAAGATCGTGCCAAACGAACATTGGCTGTAGCGGTTTACAATCACTACAAACGGGTCAATGTAGAAACGACAGCTGAAGATGTAGAATTACAAAAAAGCAATATTTGCTTGATTGGACCAACGGGTTCAGGGAAAACATTCTTAGCACAAACGTTAGCACGTTCTCTGAATGTGCCATTTGCAATCGCTGATGCAACTAGTTTGACAGAAGCCGGCTATGTCGGTGAAGATGTGGAAAATATTCTTTTGAAACTGTTACAAGCTGCTGATTATAATGTAGAGATGGCCGAAAAAGGGATTATCTATATTGATGAGATCGATAAAATCGCCCGTAAGAGTGAAAACGTATCGATTACTCGTGATGTCTCTGGTGAAGGTGTTCAGCAAGCTTTATTGAAGATCCTAGAAGGAACCACTGCTAGTGTGCCGCCTCAAGGTGGACGGAAACATCCGCATCAAGAGATGATCCAAATCGATACGACCAATATCCTCTTTATCGTTGGTGGGGCGTTTGACGGGATCGAAACAATTGTTAAAAACCGCTTAGGTGAAAAAACTATTGGATTTGGTACAAACAACAAACGTCTTGAAGAAGGCGAGAGCGTGATGCAACAGATCATTCCTGAAGACTTGCTTAAATTCGGTTTGATCCCTGAATTTATCGGTCGCTTGCCAGTGATGGCTGCTTTAGAGAAATTGACGGTAGATGATTTAGTGCATATTTTGACTGAACCTAAAAATGCCCTTGTCAAACAATATCAAAAATTGATGGCATTAGATGATACAGAACTCGAATTTGAGCCAGAGGCTTTACGTGCGATTGCTGCGCAAGCAATTGAGCGAAACACCGGAGCTCGTGGATTACGTTCGATCATCGAAAATATTATGATGGAAGTCATGTTCAATGTTCCTTCTGATGAGTCGATTCAAAAAGTCACTATTACGGAAGAAGCTGCGAAAGGACTTGGCGAACCAAAAATCATTTACAATGAAGAGACCAAAAAAGCAGTCTAATCGAGACCAAGTCGGATAGTTTCATTGCTATCCGGCTTTCTTTTTGAAAAAAAATGAAAAGGAGCGATCCAATGAAAGTACATGATGCTGAGATCGTCATCAGTGCTGTATCACCAGCACAATACCCAGACACACCCTTACCGGAGATTGCCTTAGCAGGGCGTTCCAATGTCGGTAAATCATCCTTTATCAATACATTGATTAACCGTAAAAACTTAGCCCGTACCTCGTCAAAACCGGGGAAGACCCAAACGTTGAACTTTTATTTGATTGAAAATACGCTGCATTTTGTCGATGTCCCTGGCTATGGCTATGCAAAAGTATCGAAAACCGAGCGAGCGAAATGGGGGAAAATGATTGAAACGTACCTCGAACAAAGAGAGCAGCTGCGAGCAGTAGTATCTTTGGTTGATTTACGTCACGCACCTTCCCAAGAAGATATTCAAATGTATGAATTTTTAAAGTATTATGAGATCCCGGTGATCGTGGTTGCTACCAAAGCAGATAAAATTCCTCGTGGAAAATGGAACAAGCACGAGAGTATGATCAAAAAAGCGTTGTCCTTTGATCCAGCAGATACGTTTATCCTATTTTCTTCTATTACCAAACAAGGAAAAGAAGAAGCCTGGAAAGCGATTGAAGCAGCAATAAAATAATTATTAATTCGGAAACCGAAGCAAAGAAGTCCCTTGCTTCGGTTTTTCGCATTTTATAGTGGAAATTAGCTGTTTTATGCTATTCTACGCAGCGTAGAGTGCTAAATTTGCCCAATTTTAGCGAAAATCTCCTTGTTATTTGTTAAACTTGTAACAAGGAGGTGTGGTCGAATGCATGAAACATTGAGTAAAAAACTAAAAGAGTATCGATCAAGGCATAACTTAACTCAGAAAGAATTAGCTGCAAGGTTATTTGTTTCTGATAAGGCCATTTCAAAATGGGAACGAGGGAATGGATTGCCAGATATCGAGACATTGGTTCATCTAGCCGATTTACTAGGGACACCAGTGGAAGAGTTACTAAAAGAAAAGAAAGAAACCTATTATTATGAATACAAAAGTGAACGGATGGTTCTGCGGCTTCCGTTAATGCATATTTTGATTCCCAATTTATTCTTATTGCTGAATCAAGTGACGAGTGTTCGAGAGTTTTTTGTTCTGATAAAAGAGTTACCAACTGCCAGCGGCTGGTTTAGCCTTGGTGTCAAAGCCAAAGGGGTTATTGCTTTGGGAATTGTCAGCTTAGGTTTTTTATCGATTGGCTTATTGTCCTTCGGAATGGTAGGGATTGGGACAGTCAGCACCGGTGTTATTGCAATAGGGAACCTCTGTTTTGGCTTTTTAGTTGGGATTGGCAATCTTGCTGTCGGCTCGATTGTTGTCGGTAATCTTGGCATTGGCTGGCTCGCTCTAGCGAATGTTGCAATTGCGTGGATTGGGGTTGCCAATTACGGTGTGGGGAGTTTTATGGCTGTTTTGCCATCAAATTCAACCACAGAGGATTTTAACCAAGCGATTCAACAACTCTTAGCCTCGGAGATCCCTGACTTGATCAAGACCACTATCTTTGAACCAATGATTCATTTTACAAATTCACCGATTTTTGTGGTGATCTTCGTGATGACGATCTTAGCAGCCGTCTTCCTTATTCTCTGCTTGTTGACCATTGGCTTAGTGCGCTTACGTCAAAGCATGATGTATGAAGAGCTATAAGGAAACTATTAGATGCCAATTCTGATTGCTGCATTTAAGTAGACTCAGTGGCTCATTTTCTATTCGCATAAGTAAAAAGGCAAGGGACGGAAGCGTCCTTTGCCTTTTTTATTAGTCTGCTTTCTTACTATCTTTTGGTTGTTTTTTATTCTCATCATCAGGTTCGTTTTTTAAGAAACGTTCAATATCGTTTTGTTCCTTTTTATTGTCCTTATCGTTATCGGGAAGAAAGGCAAAATCATCAAACATTTTATCTAGCGAGTCTTCTCGTTGGAATTTTAAGCCCATAGGTTCACCTCCAAGCGCCTTTAGTTTACCACGAAAGGTGTGAGATTTCATCAAAAAAAAGCGAAATAGTGTTCAATCGTTTCTCCCTTAACTATAATTAAAGAAAGGGGATAGAAAAGAGGGATAGCGATGATCAAAACTGAAAAAATCTATGGCTTTCTACAATCGACACAAATGGAAGCATCACAGTTGCGTTTGTTGATTGAGAATTGGTTCACTTTGGTTCGTCTTAGCTATCAGCCGACGGAATATTACTACAATCAGCAAGAAAAGAAACCCTACGATTTTAATGAAATCAGTCGGTTGTTGCATAATGCCCCTGAAGAAATCAATACAGAAATTATTGTGACAGATGGTCAAAATGAGTCCAGTATCCATGTCATTCAAGAAGCAGTGTTGCAACGACATCTGTTTACAAAAGACGTATTTTCTACGCAAAAACCAGTTGTTTTAAGTTACTTCGATGAAACGATGCAAAGAGATGGCTTGTTCGGCTATTTGCGTTCATATGACGAGTACTTGATGCATAACGTCGAGCGAATCGAGAAAAGACAAAATTTTCAATCGATTGCTGAAATCAACGCGTTACCGAAGCGGAAAAATTTTGAACAAGAAATCGTCATCGACTGCAATCAGTTTTCTGGTTACGACGTCTTTTACAATGGCTATACACTGACCTCTTGCTGGCGAATGTACTTTTCGGCATTCTACGCGCATATCATTCCTCAGGTGATCATTACGGATGCGCAACAAGTTGAGCAAGTCCAAGTGAGAGAGCAAGGAATCGTGATGGTGGAATTGTATCGCGATCCATTTCAGTGGGATCACGAGTTGAATCTTTCTTACCAGCGTTTGTTTCGTGATCAAACTGGGATCGATCAATTAACATGGGATAACGGCGTCGGTATTTTAAGAGAACCATATATTGAATACGCCTTTGGCGATCACTTGATCCAAACCATCCAATACCAAAATGATCGGATGCAGCCGACAACAAAGCGTAACGCGACACATTTCGTCACTCGAAGCTTCGACCTGGTGAATGAAGAGTACCAGGAGCGTCGGGTAAAAGGTTACTTGAATGCACAAGCATATTTTCCTTGGATTGATCAAGAGCGGTTGCGCATGATGGATTATATCGTATTAAAACCGGAATTGACTGTAGATGATGGGGTCGAGGCATATGCCTTTTATATTCGGAATCACCTCGAAATTGATTACTCAGAGGATCGCTTTAAAGACTACACGGCTTGCTTACAATTTTATTTACCAGAAACAGCCTTGAAGGAGCTGCCGATAGACGGATTGAAAGCAGCGATGCCGGATGTTCATTTTGGGTATTTGCACCGCACGCGCAAATATACGTGGGTTAACCTAAAGAAGGATGGGAAAAAACTACGAGTATATTTTATGAATACCCAAAAGCTAGTCGAACAGCAGCTCTTTACCAATCAAGAATGAAAAAGACCCGCAAGATCACCAGGATCTTGCGGGTCTTTTCAATTAGGCTGTTTGCTCAGGCGCTTTTTTCAACAAACCGAATACGACGCCAGAAACGATTGCACCGATCAAGATGAATAGCAAGAACAAAATTGGTTTAGATAATAATAGGACAACGAAGATCCCACCGTGTGGGGCCATTAATTGGATATCAAAGGCACCGACAAGCGCACCAGTCAGTGCAGAACCGACGATAAAGCTTGGGATCGCCCGTAGTGGATCTGCTGCTGCAAATGGGATCGCACCTTCAGTGACGAAGGATAGCCCCATGACGATATTTGTCAAACCTGCTTCTTTTTGGTCTTTCGTGAATTTGTTTTTGAACAATAGTGTTGCGACAAAAATTGCCAATGGAGGAACCATTCCGCCGGCCATTACTGATGCCATCACGACGCTACCACCTTCAGCAACGGTGGTTGCCAATGTTGCAGTACCGAAAACATAAGCGGCTTTGTTGATTGGGCCACCTAGATCGGCTGCCATCATCGCTGCTAGCAACGCACCAAGCAAAGCAGCATTTGTGCCACTTAAGCCGGTCAGGAAGCTGTTTAAACCATCGTTGATGGCTTTCATTGGTACGTTGATCAATAACATCAAGAAACCAGTGATCAAAAGACCGAAAACAGGGTAGAAGAGGATCGTTTTGATTCCTTCTAATGATTTTGGTAAGCCTTTAAATAATGAACGTAAGAACTTGATGACGTAACCAGCTAGGAAACCGCCGATCAAGGCACCTAAGAAACCAGCACCACCTGTATTTGCTAAAGCACCTGCTGCGAAACCGACGATCAATCCAGGTCGGTCACTGATACTTGAAGCGATAAATCCAGCTAAGACAGGTAGCATAAAACCAAATGCCGCGCTACCGATTTGATTGAACCAAGAAGCTGCTTGATTGTAGTTTCCTAATTGACTCAAGGCATCTTGAGGGACACCCATGAACTGGTCAACCATGAAGGAAATAGCGATCATGATTCCACCGGCAATAACAAATGGTAGCATGTGAGAAACACCATTCATCAAATCTTTATAGATTCGTTGACCGACTGAACCATCAGCAGAAGCGTCCTCTTTATCAGAAGCTTGGCCGCTACCATGAAAAACAGGAGCAGTTCCGCTCATTGCTTCATTGATTAATTGCTCGGTTTTACGGATACCATCGCTGACTGGACGGTTTACTAAATGTTTGCCGTCAAAGCGATCCATTTCAACTTTTTTATCGGCAGCTACGATCACACCAGTAGCTCGGGCGATATCAGCTTCTGTTAAACGATTTTTGATTCCTTCTGAACCATTTGTTTCAACTTTGATGTCAACGCCAAGTTCTTTGGCTTTCTTTTTCAAAGCATCTTCTGCCATGTAGGTATGAGCGATCCCTGTTGGGCAAGCTGTAACTGCGACGATATAGGGACGTTCGCTAGTAGGTGCTGCTTCTTGGTTTGCCGCTTCTTCTGCTAAAGCATCGGCTTCTTGCTGTGCCTCAGCTTCTGAGAAAAGTTGCTGTACTTGATCAGCAGTTGTCGCTGTTTTTAATTTAGCAACGAAATCTGGATCGATCAATAAGCGAGAGAGAGCTGCTAATGCTTGTAAATGAGTATCATTTGCTCCTTCTGGTGCTGCAATCATAAAGAAGAGGTACGTTGGTTGTCCATCTAACGCCTCATAGTCGACACCCGCATTACTTTTTGCAAATAAGACCGTCGCTTCTTTGACAGCACTATTTTTGGCATGGGGCATTGCGATGCCGTCACCTAGCCCTGTTGATGTTTGGGCTTCTCGGGCAAGAATTCCTTCTTTGTAGACTTCGATATCTGAAATTCGTCCGACAGCATATAATTTTGCGACCATTTCATCAATGGCACCTTTTTTGTCTGTTGCTTGCAAGTCCATGATCATGGCATCTTTCAGCATCAACTCGTTGATTTTCATTTTTTCCATCCTCCTATAAATTTACTTGTTCAATAATGACTTCCGGTAGTAGTTCTTCGATAAATGACGCCTCAGCTAAATCATCAGAAAAAGCAGTAGCACTGCCACAAGCGACACCCCATTTGAATGCGTCAACCACATCTTTGGTCTTCGCGTAACGTCCAATGAATCCAGCAATCATGGAATCTCCAGCACCAACTGAATTTTTCAAAGGTCGTTTCAACACATTGGAGCGATAGATCTCATTGCCAGTAAAGAGCAGGGCACCATCACCACCTAGAGAGACGATGACATTTTTAGCACCATCCTTTAACATTTTTTGACCATAAGGCAAAATATCTTCGATTGTTGAAAAAGAAGTTTCATATAGTTCGGCTAATTCATGATTATTTGGTTTGATCAACAAAGGTTGATCCGTTAAAGCATCAAAAAGTTCCGCACCGGTCGTATCAATGACAAATTCCGCACCGGCTTCTTTAACGATTTTGATCAATTCTTTATAAAAGTCTGCTGGAAGACCAGCTGGTTTACTTCCTGATAGGATGACGATGTCTTCGGCAGAAAGAGCGGCTAGTTGTTGTTTTAGTTCTCCGATTTCCTTGTCACTGATCACTGGACCAAGCCCGTTGATCTCAGTTTCTTCGCCAGATTTTAATTTGATATTGATTCGGGTATCGGCAGCGACTTGTGTAAAGTTGCTGTTGATTTCCTCTTTGGTCAGCCACTCTTCAATAAAACGACCAGTAAATCCGCCAACAAAACCAAGGGCAGTCGAGGAGATGCCAATTCGCTTCAAAATCCGTGAGACATTGATTCCTTTGCCACCAGGTAGTTTAAAGTCTTGTTTCATTCGATTAAGGGCACCGATCTCCAAATGATCGACGTGGACGATAAAATCGATCGATGGATTGAGTGTTACTGTGTAAATCATTGTATTACCTCCATAATGGTTGTTTTTGCTCTGAATTTCGCTAAATAGTTTTTTGGGCAATAATCGGTGATGATCGTAGCCCCTTCGATAAAAGCAACTTGAGCAAAAGTTGTTTGCTGAAATTTGGAATGGTCTAGCAAGACATAGGCTTGTTGACTGTGCTCTAGTGCAATCTGCTTGATCAGGGCTTCTTCAGGATCGGGTGTGGTGAACCCAGCCTCAGAGTGAGCCCCGTTCATGCCCATAAAACAACGATTAAAGCGTAGTTTTCGCAGTTGTTCTCCAGCATTGATCCCTAACACAGCGTTCGTAGCTATCTTAATGGTTCCACCTAAAATCATGGTGTCGATCCCGTGATCAATCAGTAGGGAAGCGTGCTTGACGGAGTTTGTGACCACCTTAAGGCCTGTGATAGCCGATAGGAAAGGAATCATTTCGAGGGTCGTTGTTCCAGCATCTAAGTAAATGACTTCACCATTTTTGATCGTCTGGGCAGCTGCTGTTGCTATTTTTTGCTTTTCCGTTTGAAACTTCGCTGTTTTTTCTGACATGTTTGGTTCGAAGCCTAATTGCTGGCTTTTCTTGGCTCCACCGTGAATTCTGACTAAAAATCCTTTGTCTTCCAATTCTTGCAGGTCTCTACGGATCGTTGATTCTGAAGCATTCAACAGTTGAATCAGTTCGCTGACCTTGACGATCTCTTCTTGTTCCAATCGTGCCAAAATTGCTTGATGACGCTCCTCTGTAAGCATTTTCATCACCTCTTCACTTGCCATAATACCATATGATTCATCCAAAATCAATCATAAACAGTAAAAAACATTCAAAATGTAAGCGCGAATAATTACAATCGGTCACAAACGGTCATGATAACCGTCATTTTGATTTGAACGCTATCCTTATATTTGACAATTTTTACTATTATTTGGCTTAATTGAAGTAAGGGGGGATAAATAAATGAATAACAAAGTCATTTTACAAGGGTTCGAATGGGACCTGCCGGCAGATAGCCAGCATTGGAACAAATTGAAAGAAATGAGTAAAGAAATCAAAGAGTATGGATTTACCGCAATTTGGCTGCCACCTGCCTATAAAGGGACAGCTGGGTCCGAAGACGTTGGGTATGGTGTCTATGATTATTATGATCTAGGCGAGTTCGATCAAAAGGGGTCGGTGCCAACAAAATATGGGACAAAGGATGAATATCTAGAAGCTATCAAAGCACTGCAAGAACAAGGAGTAGAGGTTTATGCCGACATCGTCTTCAATCACTTGATTGGTGCCGATGAAAAAGAAGTCGTTCCGGCGGTCAAATACAATACCGAAAACCGGAATGAACCGATCAGTGATGAGGAAGAAATCGAAGCCTGGACCAAGTTCACCTTCCCAGGACGTCAGGGGACGTACAATGATTACGTTTGGACGTGGCATAATTTTTCTGGTGTCGATTATGATGACCGCAACAAAGACCACGGGATTTTTAACTTCGCTGATAAGGGCTGGGAAAACCAAGTGGATGATGAGATGGGCAATTACGACTATTTAATGGGTTGTGACTTGGACATGGAAAATCCCGAAACAGTGGAACAACTCAATAAATGGGGCCAATGGTACCAAGAACTGACCGGCGTTGATGGGTATCGACTAGATGCGGTGAAACACATTGAGTTCAACTATTACGCAGATTGGATCTTGAATCGTCGGGAAGAAAAAGGCAAACCACTATTTGTTGTCGGAGAATATTGGTCAGGGGATCTGCCAAAATTAGAAGAGTATTTAGATTCTTCAGGAAATCTGATTTATTTATTCGATGTGCCTTTGCACTATAATTTATATGAAGCATCTCACTCGAATGGCGAATATGATATGAGTCAAATTTTTGCCGGTACACTGACTGCCGCGCGCGAAGATTATGCGGTGACTTTTGTAGACAATCATGATACGCAAGTCGGACAAAGTTTACAATCTTGGATAGACGGATGGTTTAAAGTCCATGCCTATTCATTGATCCTTTTACGTAAAGCTGGCGTACCCGTAGTTTTCTGGGGGGATTTATTTGGGATTCCCGCGCAAGAAATCGCTCCTGTTGGTGATGCTTTGGTCCATATGCTGAAACTTCGAGAGAAGCTTGCATTTGGGAATCAAGTGGACTATTTTGATGATCCTAACTGTATCGGCTGGGTATTAACTGGCGATTATGAACATGAGCTTTCTGGATTAGCGGTCGTGATGACCAATGCCCAAGGAGCGGAAAAAGAAATGACCATCAGCGCGATCCATGGTGGAGAGACCTTCGTGGATATATTAAAGAATAATGAAGCGAAAGTGGTTTTAGATGACACCGGAAAAGGACTTTTCCCGGTCAATGATGGACAAGTATCGATCTATGTGAATGAAAAGCTAGTGGAGAAATATTTTAGCTGATTTTCATTAATAAAACTAATAAAGAGGCTGGTAAGTTTACAGCCTCTTTATTATGTAAACAAATATGGACTGACTTTTTTCTTTCAAAACGGAAGGCATCGTAAAGAAAAAAATCAAAGCGCTTTTAATTAAAAAGTTTTCAAAGCGTTCGGTTTTCCCCTTTCCCGGATAATGCTATAATTGAGAAGATTGAGAAAGAAAGGATGTTTAAAATCATGTCATCCAAAAGTGAATTACTTGAACGCATGAATCCACGGCAAAAAGAAGCCGTTATGCATACGGAAGGACCGTTGCTGCTGATGGCAGGGGCAGGAAGCGGGAAGACCCGTGTCCTAACCCACCGAATCGCCTATTTAATAGAAGAAAAAAATGTAAATCCATGGAACATTTTAGCCATCACTTTTACCAATAAAGCGGCGCGGGAAATGAAGGAACGGGTCAGCCAATTATTAGGTTCCGGTGGAGAAGACGTTTGGGTCTCGACCTTCCACTCGATGTGTGTCAGAATCTTGCGCAGAGATGTTGATCGAATCGGCTATTCGAAGAATTTTACCATCATTGACTCTTCTGAGCAAAATACCCTGATGAAACGGGTATTAAAAGAATTGAATATCGATCCCAAAAAATATGATCCTCGTTCCATTTTGGGAACGATCTCTCATGCAAAGAACGAGCTATTGACACCTGAAGCTTACCAAGCCATGGAAGGTAGTCTATTTGAGCAGATCGTAGGTCGTTGTTATGAAAAATATCAAAAAGAGCTGCGCAATAATCAATGCATGGACTTCGATGATTTAATCATGAATACGATCCGCCTCTTCCAAGACAATGAAGATGCGCTGCAATTTTACCAACGGAAATTCCACTATATCCATGTCGATGAATACCAAGATACTAACCACGCCCAATACACGCTGGTCAATTTATTGGCCGCTCGTTTTCGAAATCTTTGTGTTGTTGGGGATGCGGACCAAAGTATTTACGGTTGGCGTGGTGCCAACATGCAAAATATTTTAGACTTTGAAAAGGACTATCCAGATGCCGCGACGATTTTGTTAGAGCAAAACTATCGTTCAACGCAAACGATTTTAAATGCGGCAAACCAAGTAATCAAAAATAACCGCAACCGTCCAGATAAAAATCTGTGGACAGAAAATCGTAATGGGGAAAAGATCACTTATTATCGCGGGGATAGTGAACGAGATGAAGCGCGATTTATCGTCAGTGAAATGCAGAAACAAATTGCAGAAAAGAACCGTAAATTCGGTGATTTTGCGATTTTGTATCGGACCAACGCGCAGTCACGGATCATTGAAGAAATGCTTTTAAAAGCCAACGTTCCTTATACGATGGTCGGCGGCAGAAAGTTCTATGACCGCAAAGAAATCCGTGATATTTTGGCTTATTTATCGGCGATCGCCAATCCTCGTGATTCCATCAGCTTGGAACGAATCATCAATGTACCAAAACGTGGGATCGGTGCGACATCCGTCGAGAAACTACGAGAGTTTGCGAATCTTCATGAATGGTCATTGTTAGAAGCAGCCATGAACGTCGAGTTAGCAAATATTTCGGGGAAGGCCGGCAAAGAATTAGGAAGCTTTGGGATGATGATGGATGGCTTCGCCCAAATGGTTCCTTACCTCTCAGTAACCGAACTGACGAAAGAAATATTAGAAAAAACGGGTTATCGTCAAGAGTTAGTCAACCAAAATAATTTAGAAGCACAAGCTAGACTTGAAAACCTGGAAGAATTTTTATCGGTTACCCAAGAATTCGACAAACGGTTTGAGGCGCAAAACGAAGACGATGCAGATGCACCAGATGAGAAGTTGAGTGTTTTCTTAAATGACTTAGCTTTATTGTCAGACGTCGATAGTTATGAAGAAGAAAGTAGTCAAGTGACTTTGATGACCTTGCATGCGGCAAAAGGACTAGAGTTTCCAGTGGTATTCTTAATTGGGTTGGAAGAAAATATCTTCCCGCTTTCTCGAGCTTTAATGGAAGAAAGCGAACTCGAAGAAGAGCGGCGCCTTGCTTATGTGGGGATCACTCGTGCCGAGGAAGAGCTCTTTATGACCAACGCTTTTTCCAGAACATTATACGGCCGTACCCAATACAATCGCCCGTCACGGTTTATCGAAGAAATCGAACAAGATCTGCTGCAATCATTAGGCGAGCGTTCACAGCCTAAAGCTGCTGCACCGTTTCAACCAAAAGTCTTTAAACCGAGCTATACACAGCCGCGTCAAACAACCGTCGCTTCTAAGCAACAGACTTCTGCAGCGGGCAATACATGGCAAGTTGGCGAGAAAGTTCAACATAAAAAATGGGGAATCGGTACGGTCGTTCGGACGACTGGCAGCGCGCAAGACATCGAATTAGATGTGGCATTCCCACAACAAGGCGTCAAACGACTGTTGGCGGCCTTTGCGCCGATTGAAAAAGTTGAAAAATAAGGAGGATATTAGGATGGATGTCCCTTCAAAAGAAATCCAATCACGAGCAGAAGAGCTGCGTACGCAATTAAATCAGTACGCTTACGAATACTATGTAAAAGATCAACCTTCTGTTGAAGATTATCTCTATGATCAGCTGTATGCAGAACTGGTTGAAATTGAAACCAACTACCCGCAGCTAGTAACCGAAGACTCGCCTACCCAACGAGTAGGTGGCATCATTTTACCTGGCTTTGAAAAAGTCACCCATGATATCCCACTTTATAGTTTGAACGATGTGTTTGATAAAGAAGGAATCGTGGCTTTTGATGCCCGTGTTCAAAAAGCATTGGGGAAAGCGGTAGATTATGTCTGCGAGTTAAAAATCGATGGATTGTCTATCTCATTAAAATATGAAGAAGGGCGCTTTGTTCGGGGAGCAACTCGAGGGGATGGTACGGTAGGTGAAAACATTACAGAAAACCTAAAGACCGTCAAATCGATCCCACTAAAATTAAAAGAACCAATCTCGTTGGAAGTTCGTGGCGAATGCTATATGCCAAAGGCTTCGTTTTTGAAGTTGAATCAACAGCGAGAAGAAGAAGGGGTGGAAGTTTTCGCCAATCCGAGAAACGCAGCTGCTGGAAGCTTGCGACAATTAGACACACGGATCGCAGCCCAAAGAAACTTAAGCACCTTCTTGTACACACTGGCTGATTTTGGTCCGATTGAAGCCAATGATCAATTTTCGGCATTGAATGAATTAGATCAATTAGGCTTTCGTACAAATCACGAACGCAGAGTTTGCCACACCATCGATGAGGTATGGGCATATATCGAAGAGTTTCATGACAAGCGCAGTGAGCTTCCTTACGAGATAGATGGTGTTGTCATCAAAGTCAATAATTTTAAAGATCAAGATGCGCTAGGCTTTACCGTAAAAGCACCCCGATGGGCGGCGGCATATAAATTTCCACCGGAAGAAGCGGAAACAGTGATCGAAACGATCGAATGGACCGTGGGACGAACGGGTGTTGTGACACCGACCGCTGTTATGACCCCTGTCCGGGTTGCCGGAACGACGGTCAGCCGTGCCAGTTTGCATAATGTAGATTTCATTAAAATGAAGGACATTCGCATTGGCGATTCGGTCATCATCTATAAGGCGGGGGACATTATTCCAGAGGTTGCGAAAGTCTTGGAAGAAAAACGCACGGAAGCAAGTCAACCCTTTGAATCGCCTACACATTGTCCCGAATGCGGGAGTGAGCTGATCCATTTAGATGAAGAAGTTGCCTTGCGTTGTATCAATCCGAAGTGTCCAGCGCAGATCAAAGAGGGGTTAAGCCACTTTGTTTCCCGAAACGCTATGAATATTGATGGTTTAGGGCCACGTGTTTTAGAGCAAATGTTCGATAAATCCTTAGTCAAAGATGTGGCCGACTTGTACTTTTTAACGGAAGAACAATTGCTGACCCTCGATAAAATCAAAGAGAAATCAGCTAATAACCTTTTGCGTGCCATCCATCAAAGCAAAGAAAATTCAGTTGAGCGCTTGATTTTCGGACTAGGCATCCGTCATGTTGGTGCCAAAGCGGCTCGGATTTTAGCGGAACATTTTGGTGACCTTCGAACCCTTAGCAAAGCCAAAGAAGAAGAGATCATTTCGTTGGAAACCATTGGTGCTACAATTGCGGAAAGTGTCGTTACGTATTTTGACAATCAAGAAGTTCACGACCTGTTAGATGAACTTGAAAGAGCGGGTGTCAACTTTGCTTATTTGGGGCTTAGAAATGAACAGTTGGAAGACGTCGAATCACCATTTAAAGAGAAAACCGTCGTTTTGACAGGGAAATTGAGTCATTTCACCCGTGAAGAAGCCAAGGAACGAATTGAAAATCTCGGTGGGAAGGTAACAGGCAGTGTATCGAAAAAGACCGATATCGTTGTTGCCGGGGAAGAAGCAGGCAGCAAACTGACCAAAGCACAGTCCCTAGGCGTTACCGTTTGGGATGAAGCTCAAATGGTGGCTGCGATCGAAGGCAGTCATTCGGCAGAACAATAACTGTTAAGCGATGTTTAGGAAAGAAGAGCTGTTTTTTCTTGTTTGACTGAAATCATTTCTTCCCTGCAATACGAGGAAAGAAATGATTTCTGCTTTTATTTGCAATTATATTTGATAATTTTCAAATTCTATTTCATGATTTGTTAAAAAAATGATACAATACATTGGAAAAACGTAAACGTAGATTACGGATGCGAGAAAGAGGAGGATTTTATGGCGATCAGCGAAGAACAAGTCAAACACGTTGCCAAACTAGCAAAACTTTCATTCTCAGATGATGAATTACATGAGTTTACCTCTCAGCTAGGAAAAATTATTGATATGGTAGAAACACTTGAAGAAGTGGATACTACAGGAGTACCCTTTACATCGAATGTCGCAGAAACGATCAATGTGATGCGTGAAGATGTAACGACAGGTGGCTGGGACCGTGATGAATTAATGAAAAATGTTCCAGAATCCGAAGAAGGCTTTATTAAAGTGCCTGCAATCATTGACAATGGGGAGGCGGGTGCCTAATGACTGAACTATATAATAAAAGCTTAGAAGAATTGCATAGCTTATTAGTGTCAAAGGAAATTACTGCGACAGATCTAACGAGGGAAACCTTTGCTCGCATTAAAGAAACAGAGCCAAAAGTCGATGCGTTTCTTGCATTGAACGAAGAAAAAGCCCATGCGTTAGCGCAAGCTATCGATCAAAAAGGTATCACTGAAAGCAATGTGTTGGCAGGGATTCCCATTGGGATCAAAGATAACATTGTTACCAAAGATCTACGCACAACAGCTGCTTCTAAAATTTTAGGCAACTTTGACCCAATCTACGATGCAACCGTCATGGACAAAGTTTACCAAGCAGACATGATTCCAGTAGGTAAGTTAAACATGGATGAATTTGCGATGGGGGCGAGTACGGAAACGTCGTTCTTTAAGAAAACAAAAAACGCTTGGGACGAGACAAAAGTACCTGGTGGTTCATCAGGTGGCTCGGCGGCTGCCGTTGCAGCGGGACAAGTCCCTTTATCATTAGGTAGCGATACGGGTGGTTCGATTCGCCAACCAGCAGCTTTCAATGGGATCGTCGGGTTGAAGCCAACCTACGGACGGGTTTCTCGTTTTGGTTTGATCGCGTTTGCATCTTCGTTAGATCAAATTGGTCCAATGACCCGTGGGGTGAAAGACAATGCCATCGCATTAAATGCCATCAGTGGGTTTGATGCAAAAGATAGTACGTCAGCCGGGGCAGCTGTTCCTGATTTTACAGCAGGTTTGACTGGTGATATCAAAGGCATGAAAGTCGCTTTGCCAAAAGAATACTTAGGCGAAGGAATTCAAGCGGGCGTCCGAGAAGCGATCTTAAAAGCTGCAGACACTTTCCGTGCGTTAGGAGCGACCGTGGAAGAAGTCAGCTTGCCACATTCAAAATATGGGGTAGCTGTTTACTATATCATCGCTTCTTCAGAAGCAAGTTCTAATTTGCAACGTTTTGACGGCATCCGTTACGGTTTCCGTTCAGAAAATGTCAGCAATTTAGAAGATGTCTATGTTAATTCTCGCAGTGAAGGATTCGGGGAAGAAGTAAAACGTCGGATCATGTTAGGTACGTTTTCACTAAGTGCTGGCTACTACGATGCCTACTTCAAAAAAGCCGGTCAAGTACGAACGTTGATCAAACAAGATTTCGATAAGGTCTTCAGCCAATACGACTTGATCATTGGCCCAGCTTCCCCAACGGTAGCATTTGGTATTGGAGAAAACATCAATGATCCGATCACCATGTACTTGAATGATATTTTAACCATTCCTGTGAACTTAGCAGGACTGCCAGGGATGTCGATTCCAGCAGGTTTTTCTGAAGGACTGCCTGTCGGCTTGCAGATCATTGGGAAACATTTTGATGAAGCAACCATGTATAAAGCGGCTTATGCCTTTGAACAAGCAACTGATTTCCACACGAAAAAACCAGTGATTTTAGGAGGGGATAAGGCATGAACTTCGAAACAGTCATTGGGCTTGAAGTCCACGTAGAATTAAAAACAGAATCAAAGATTTTTTCTCCAGCACCTGCTCACTTTGGCGCTGAACCAAATAGCAACACGAATGTGATTGACTGGGGCTATCCAGGTGTTTTACCAGTAATGAACAAAGCGGCTATCGAATTTGGGATGAAAGCTGCGCTTGCGTTGAATTGTGAAATCTCAAAAGAAACGCATTTCGACCGCAAAAACTATTTCTATCCTGATAA
This sequence comes from Enterococcus sp. OL5, assembly GCF_006491895.1. NCBI lineage: Bacteria > Bacillati > Bacillota > Bacilli > Lactobacillales > Enterococcaceae > Enterococcus > Enterococcus sp. OL5. Next base: position 30,930 of record NZ_VHIL01000001.1, on the reverse strand, counting down.
TCCAAAAGCCTATCAAATTTCACAATTCGATCAACCGATCGGTCATGATGGGTGGATCGAGATCGAAGTGGAAGGTAAAAAGAAAAAAATCCGCATCGAGCGAGTTCATTTGGAAGAAGATGCCGGGAAAAACATGCACGGCAAAGGCGGTTATTCTTATGTTGATCTAAATCGTCAAGGAACCCCGTTGATCGAGATCGTTTCCGAAGCGGATATGCGTTCACCAGAAGAAGCATATGCGTATCTAGAAGCATTGCGTTCAATCATCTTGTTTACAGAAGTATCCGATGTGAAAATGGAAGAAGGTTCTATGCGTTGCGATGCGAATATTTCGTTGCGACCTTACGGCCAAGAACAATTCGGAACAAAAACAGAACTGAAAAACTTAAACTCTATGTCCTTCGTGAAAAAAGGTCTGGCATTTGAAGAAAAACGCCAAGCCAAAGTATTGCTTTCTGGAGGCGAGATCCAACAAGAAACTCGTCGTTTTGATGAAGCAACCAGCAAAACATTATTGATGCGTGTCAAAGAAGGTTCTTCTGATTATCGTTACTTCCCAGAACCAGATATCCCACGGTTTGTGATCGATGATGAATGGATCGAACGTGTACGTCAAAGCTTGCCAGAAATGCCGCAAAAACGTCGTGCCCGTTACATCTCTGAATTGGGCTTACCAGAATACGATGCAATGGTCTTGACTTTATCAAAAGAAATGTCCGATTTCTTTGAAAAAACCATTGATGCCGGTGCGGATCCCAAACAAGCTTCTAACTGGTTGATGGGTGAAGTTTCAGCGTATCTGAACAGTGAGAAATTGGAACTACCAGAAACGAAATTGACACCAGATAATTTAGCGGGAATGATTCGTTTGATCGCCGATGGCACGATCAGTTCGAAGATTGCGAAAAAAGTCTTCAAAGAATTGATCACAAACGGCGGCGACGCTGAAGAAGTCGTAAAAGCCAAAGGATTGATCCAATTATCAGATCCTGCGCAATTACTACCAATGATCAATGAAGTACTAGATAACAACCAACAATCCGTCGATGACTTCAAAAACGGAAAAGACCGTGCAGTCGGTTTCTTAGTTGGTCAAATCATGAAAGCAACCAAAGGACAAGCGAATCCAGGCGTTGTGAACAAGCTGTTGCAAGAAGAACTAGCAAAGCGATAAGAGGCAAGCGATGAAAAGAGCAAGAGTAATCTATAACCCGACATCTGGGAAAGAATTGATTCGAAAAAATTTAGCAGACATTTTAGATGTTTTGGAAAGAGGCGGTTATGAGGCGAGTGCGTTTGCCACGACCGCTGCACCATTTTCCGCCCGTGATGAAGCAAGAAGAGCCGGTGAAGCTGGTTTTGATTTGGTGGTAGCGGCCGGTGGCGATGGTACGATCAATGAAGTCGTCAACGGAATCGCTCCATTAGAAAAACGCCCGAAGATGGCGATTATTCCTGGAGGAACCACCAATGACTACGCACGTGCACTAAAGATTCCTCGGACCGATATCAAAGCAGCTGCGGAAGTGATTTTAAAACAGCAGACGGTGAAGATGGATGTCGGAAAAACACCCAATACGTATTTTATCAACATTGCTGCTGGTGGACACTTAACGGAACTGACCTATGATGTTCCTTCTGAGTTGAAAAGTGTTTTTGGCTACTTAGCTTATCTAGCAAAAGGAGCCGAATTACTGCCCCGCGTCAAACCAATCAAAATGCATCTAAAGTATGAAGACGGAGAATACATTGGCGGAGCCTCAATGTTCTTTTTAGGACTAACGAATTCTGTAGGGGGATTTGAACAGATTGCCCCTGACGCTAAGCTTGACGATGGGAAGTTTTCACTGATTATTGTCAAAACAGCCAATATTTTTGAGATCGTCCATTTAGTCGCTTTGATGATGAATGGGGGCAAGCACATCAACGATCGTCGTCTGATTTATACGAAGACATCTTTTCTTGAAGTAGACGCGCCAGAACAGGTTAATCGTTTAATGATCAACCTTGATGGTGAATATGGCGGAGATGCTCCTATGCGCTTTGAAAATCTACACAATCATATCGAATTTTTTGCAAATGTTGATCAAATCCCTGATGATGCGGTCGTAGGTGAGCAGAACTATCAAGAAATGAGCGAAGGATTTATTAAAGAAGTCGAACGTCTTTCCGATGAGGACATCAATGGCGATGGCAAAATCGGCGACGAAACACAGTAAAGGATTTTCTTTTCATGCAAAGTGGAAGAACAGGGACTTTTGGACCTGTTCTTTTTTTAAAATGAATTGTGGAAAAAGTAATAGGATTATTTTTTCGGAAAATTGATAGAACAGCTTTTCTTAAATTTTTGTAAAGAACGTTTTTCGAATGGTGTTTCACGAATTGTGTTTGTTTCACGAAAGTGTCGAAGGCAGTCAAAGATAAAACGAATAAAAATTACGAAAAAAGGACATTCTATCCTAAAAAAACGAACGTTAAGAATATATGCTCATTAAAGTTCGTTATTTCCGTATTTCTATGCAATCTAAGGATGCAAAAGCGGAGGAGAATATGCTATAATGGTGAAACGAAGAAATGGGGGGACCGGAATGGAGCAAATCGATTCTACAAAAGCGCTTGATCTGCTGAGAGATGACGCAGAACGAATCAAAAAGCTGATCCGAAACCAAGAAAATAGTTTATGTATCGCACAATGCAAAGCATTTGAAGAAGTGGTTGATACTCAGATGTATGGTCTATCACGGCAAGTGGCATTTGCGATCCGCTTGGGGATCGTCGATAATCAAACAGGACAACAATTGATGGCGGATCTTGAAAAAGATTTGAACCAATTGTACAGCGAGGTCTATGAAGACCAGCGGACACCTGAAATCGGCAAGGAGGCATAAACTTGCCAGAAAAAGTAAAGAAAAGACATTTATTAGATTATAGTATTCTCTTGCCGTATATTTTTATGTGTGTCACGGGTTTGATGATGGTCTATAGCTCCACGTCCTACGTCGCGATGACTGCTACAAAACCAACTACAGCTGCTTCTTATGTCATCAATCAAACGATCTTTTGGTTGGTGAGTCTAGTAGCGATCACTGTCATGTATAAAATGAAAACGGATGTTTTTCGGAACAAAAAATTTGTCCAGATCGCCATGATCGTGATCTTATTCTTATTGATCGCTGCCTTCTTCTTTCCAACAAGAAACGGGGCACATGGCTGGTTATCGATTGCTGGCTTTTCCATTCAACCAGCTGAGTACTTGAAGTTTATTGTTATTTGGTTCTTATCTGTAACGCTATCTTATCGTCAAAAAGGCATTCAACAGGAGTTTTGGAAAACGGTTTGGCGCCCAATCGGGATCGTTTTCGTCTATACCGGGATCATGGCCTTTTACCCAGACTTTGGGAATGCTGTGATCATCATGTTACTGGCTTTTGTCGTTTTATTATCTAGTGGTCTGAATTACCTGTATACCTTGATATTAGGCGTGGCAGGCATCGTTGGTAGCGCATTGATCGTCCTATTTGTGAATCTAACCGGCGGTAAGCTTTTGCCAGCATATGTCTACAGTCGCTTTTCATCCTTTTTGAACCCGTTTGCTGATGAATACAATACTGGTCATCAAATGGTCAATGGGTATTACGCAATGTTCAACGGTGGGCTTTTCGGACGCGGACTTGGAAATAGTATCCAAAAACGTGGTTTCTTAAACGAAGCGCACACCGATTATATATTTTCGATCGTTATGGAAGAATTAGGCTTGATCCCATCGATCATCATTTTAGGTGTTTTGTTCTATATGGTGGGACGGATCTTTCTTGTCGGTATTCGTTCAAGAGATCCCTTTAATTCCATGATGTGTATCGGCATAGGGGCTCTATTTATGTCCCAGATTTTTATCAACTTAGGGGGGATCACTGGTTTGATCCCATTGACGGGAATCACATTTCCGTTTCTAAGTCAGGGAGGATCAAGTTTGCTGATGCTGTCGATTTGTATTGGTTTTGTATTAAATATCAGTGCCGAAGAAAAGAGGAAACAATATTATTTGAATTATTGATCAATTGAATGGAGTGGATTAGATGAAGAAAATTCTTGTTGCCAATCGTGGAGAAATCGCGATTCGTGTCTTCCGCGCATGTGCGGAGTTAGGAATCAAAACAGTCGGTATTTATGCTGCGGAGGATGAATACTCCGTCCATCGCTTTAAAGCAGATGAAGCGTATTTAGTAGGGAAAGGCAAACGGCCGATTGATGCGTATTTAGACATTGAAGATATTATTCGCACAGCGAAAAAAGCCGGGGCCGAAGGGATTCATCCAGGGTACGGCTTTTTATCAGAAAACCTGAGCTTTGCGCAGCGCTGTGAAGAAGAAGGTTTGATTTTCATCGGACCATCCACTCACCACTTAGATATTTTTGGCGACAAGATCAAAGCAAAAGCAGCGGCGATCGATGCGGGAATTCAATCGATTCCCGGATCTGACGGTCCAGTAGCATCGATTGACGACGTTTTAGCATTCGCCGACGAACATGACTATCCGATCATGATCAAAGCAGCCCTTGGCGGTGGTGGTCGAGGTATGCGTGTCGCTCATGATGAAAAAGAAGCACGTGATGGCTACGAACGCGCCAAAAGTGAAGCGAAAGCGGCTTTTGGTAGTGATGAAGTTTATGTTGAAAAATATATTAGTAATCCAAAACATATTGAAGTCCAAATTCTAGGGGACAAGCACGGAAATGTCGTCCATCTATTTGAACGTGACTGCTCCGTTCAGCGCCGTCACCAAAAGGTAGTCGAAGTGGCACCATGTGTGTCAATGACGGCTGAACAGCGGGAAAAAATTTGTCAAGCTGCTGTTCAACTGATGAAGCATGTTGGCTATATCAATGCCGGAACAGTGGAATTTTTAGTTGAAGGCGACAAATTTTACTTTATCGAAGTAAACCCTCGGGTCCAAGTGGAACATACAATCACTGAAATGATCACCAATTTAGATATCGTGACGACACAAATACTAATTGCACAAGGCAAAGACTTGCATAAAGAAATCGGGATTCCTGAACAAAAAGACATTCGCTTTGAGGGTGTTGCGATTCAATGTCGGGTGACAACGGAAGATCCAGCCAATAATTTTATGCCAGATACTGGTAAGATCGATACTTACCGTTCTCCAGGTGGATTTGGGGTTCGTTTGGATGTCGGAAATGCTTACGCCGGTGCGGTGGTAACCCCTTATTTCGACTCGCTGCTTGTAAAAGTCTGTACACATGCGGCAACCTTTGATCAAGCGATTCAAAAAATGATGCGCTGTCTGAAAGAATTCCGAGTACGTGGTGTAAAAACAAACATTCTCTTTATGCGTAATGTTGTTTCTCATCCAGCCTTTCGTTCAGGTGAAGCCAAAACCACCTTTATCGACAATACGCCAGAACTATTCAATTTCCCTCGGATTCGTGACCGTGGAAACAAAACCATGAAGTATATCGGTGAAATCACCATCAATGGATTCCCGGGAATCGAAAAACAAAAGAAACCTTTCTACAATGAACCACGGATGCCACAACACATCCAAGCAACGCCTGATTTTGTCAGCGCCAAAAATATTTTAGATACGAAAGGTGCCGAGGGAGTTGTTGAGTGGATCGGTCAACAAAAGAACGTCTTGCTGACGGATACAACCTTCCGAGATGCCCATCAAAGCTTGTTAGCAACACGTGTAAGAACCCATGACTTTAAGAAAATTGCCGCGTTGACGGAAGCTGGCCTGCCGCAATTGTTCTCAAGTGAGATGTGGGGTGGAGCAACGTTCGACGTTGCCTACCGTTTCTTAACAGAAGATCCATGGGAAAGATTGCGGATGTTCCGGAAAAAAATGCCGAATACCTTGTTGCAAATGTTGTTTAGAGGCTCCAATGCTGTGGGATATTCCAATTATCCAGACAATGTATTGGAAGAATTCATCAAAGAATCTGCAGCGCAAGGAATTGATGTGTTCCGAATCTTTGATAGTTTGAACTGGGTTCCACAAATGGAGAAAAGTATTCAAGCCGTTCGCGATACAGGAAAAATCGCAGAAGCAACGATTTGTTATACCGGGGATATCAATGATCCGACCCGTCAAAAATATTCAGTACAATACTACAAAGATATGGCGAAAGAATTGCAAAACCTTGGTGCCCATATCATTGCTATCAAGGATATGGCTGGATTATTAAAACCGCAAGCAGCTTATCGTTTGATCAGTGAGCTAAAGGATACGATCGATGTGCCGATTCATCTGCATACCCATGATACCAGTGGAAATGGGATCATTACTTACTCAGCAGCTACTAAAGCCGGTGTTGACATCGTGGATGTCGCTATGTCAGCGGTCAGTGGAGCAACGAGTCAACCAAGTATGAGTAGTTTGTATTATGCACTATTGAACGGCGAACGCTGCCCAGAAATCAATGTAGACAACATCCAACAGTTGAACCACTACTGGGAAGATGTCCGCATGTACTATCATTCCTTTGAAAATGGCTTGAACGCACCTCAAACAGAAGTGTACAAGCATGAAATGCCGGGGGGACAATATACCAACCTCCAGCAGCAAGCCAAAGCCGTTGGTTTAGGCGAAAAATGGGATGAAATCAAAGAAATGTATCATGAAGTCAATATGATGTTTGGAGATATCGTAAAAGTGACACCTTCTTCGAAAGTCGTTGGTGACATGGCACTCTTTATGGTACAAAATGGCTTGTCAGAAAAAGATATTTTTGAAAAAGGCGATACATTGAGCTTCCCAGAATCAGTGATCACCTTCTTCCAAGGCGAGTTAGGTCAGCCAGTTGGTGGTTTCCCGAAAGAATTGCAACGCATTATCTTAAAAGGACGCCCAGCCTTTACAGAACGTCCCGGAACATTTGCGAAGCCAGTTGATTTTGCTGAAGTGAAGCAAGAACTAGCGGAGAAAATCGGCTATGAACCAAAACATGAAGAAGTCTTAAGCTACTTGATGTATCCGCAAGTCTTCCTTGACTATCGAAAAGCTTATGATCAGTTTGCCGATGTGAAAGTCCTTGATACGCCAACTTTCTTTAACGGCATGCGCTTAGGTGAAACGATCAATGTTGAATTAGAAAAAGGCAAAATCTTGATTATTCGTCTCGATGAGATCGGTGAGGCAGACATTGAAGGCAACCGGACCCTCTTCTTTAACTTGAACGGGCAACGTCGAGAAATCGTCGTTAAGGACAACTCTATCATCAGCTCTGTTCAAACAAAACGTAAAGCAGAGCCAACGAATAAAGAACAGATCGGTGCTTCCATGAGTGGCTCAGTCTTAGAAGTATTAGTCAAAAAAGGCGACCGAGTGGCACGTGGACAGACCTTGATGGTCACGGAAGCAATGAAGATGGAAACTTCTGTCGAAGCTCGCTTCTCAGGTGTGGTTGAACATGTGTATGTAACCAATGGTGAACCAATTCAGTCAGGAGACCTTTTGATTGAAGTCAAAGAGAAGTAAGGAGTCGATCCACAGATGAAGCGGAGAGGATTATTGTTTTGCGGCTTATTTGTCCTGGCCCTAATAATCGTGTATTTGCAGCCAGTATTCATGCAAAACGCTTCAGATTCAAGAATGACGATCGAAAACCCAATCAAAGCGCCAACAACCATGAATTACGAACCGATCGCAGCCCAAGGGTTAGCTGAAATGATTGGGGAGCCTGTTTCGGATTTTGAAGAAGTCTATGGTCTTCCCATTCAAACCTATCGCTCGGGCTACGAGTTTGAAATTCGGGTCTACAATCAATTAGACGATCAACAGTATGTTGAGATCAATACCGATGGTGAAAGTGTGCAAGCAATCAAAGTTATCGGCGCCGGGGGCTCTTCCCTGGCACCTTTTACGATGGGCATGACCTTGACTGACTTGACGGAGTTGACCATGATTTATCCTAACTTTACCTTGACACAAAATGATCGTGCGATCAGTTTCGAATTGATGGAAGAAGATATGAACTATCGTCCATTAGTGGCTTTTGACAACGGGACTTTTGCTGTTTTGTTCTTCGATCAGGAGACTGCCCAACTGCAAGCCGTTACTTACTTGGATCAGACCACGCTACTTAAACTGGCACCTTATCCCTTGACGGAAGGACAGCGACCGCTGTTTCAAGTTTCGCAAACAATTGACCAAGCCCAAGCCAACCTTGAAAAAGAGACCCTGGCGTTTGTTATCATCGATAAAATTCGCCAGCAAATCGGCTTAAAAAGCTTCTCACAGGATACCCAAACACATCAAGAAGCAGCTGGACTTTTATTTGATTTGACGAATAATCTATCAGACTATTTGACTTCTCAACGAATCCATTCTTATCAACGCGCTCTTTCTTCAGAAAAAACGAGTAATTTTGTTTTAACGAACGACGAGTGGCGAGAGTTGTTGGCGGATAAGGAATTGGAAGCATCTGCTTCGATCTTCGAAGCGCCTGTTTACGATCCGACTTTTACGATTTTGTCTTGGTTCAGTAACCCAAGATTTGCTGAACGTCTGACCTATGAACAATCAGAAAAGATAGGAATTGCTTTTTCTGAAGCAAATATGGTAGTCTTAGTGCAAGAAGATGTGGAAGGGACCGAGGATAGTACGTCAGATGATTTACGATGAAGCATTTTTCGAGATTGAAGATCAAATCGATTCACTTGTGATGGCGATCAAAGCAAGTGAAACGTGTAGAACCTATCAAAAAGCGAAAACAATTATGCATCAAGATCCTGTTGTTCAGGAATTGATGCGATCGTTTTTAGAAAAGAAGCTGGATTTTGAAAGAATTGAAGCTTACGGTGAGTATGCGCCTGATTTCAAAGAAAAAAAACGGGCGTTGCGCACAGCCAAGCGGCAGTTGGATCTTAATGAACAAGTAAGTGAGTATCGCTGGAGTGAAACACAACTACAGCGTTTGCTGGATGAACTGACTGTGGCGATCTCTACTTGTTTTTCTCCCTCTGTCAAAGTGGACGCTGGGAGTCCCTTTTTTCAATCAAAATCAAGTTGTGGAGGAAATTGTCATGCACGAGGATAAAGAGCCTTTTACGATGCAAAAGCGTCGAGGATTGATCGTATGGGTTTACAGCCTACGCCAACTAAAAAATTTGCGTCGTTTTGGTTTTGTTCATTATGTATCACGTAAGACGAAATACGTGGTCATGTATTTGAACGAAGAAGAATACGAAAGCAAAAAAGCAAAAATCGAGCAGTTTCACTTTGTTCGACAAGTTGAAGCTTCCTATCGACCAGATGTCGAAATGGATTTTGCTGAAAAAATTGGTACTTCAGCAGCCTATCCAGTGAAAGATGAAGGGTTTGATATCGAAGAAAAAAATACGATGATTCGATTGGCAGAAAACGTGTAATAAAAAAGTGGGGGTGCCTTGAGTCACCGCCATTTTTTTATTGCTATTTATAGAAACAGTGCTATATTTGTATTTACGAAGATCTTGGAGGGAAAAAAGCATGCGTGTAGTAGCCGGAGAATATGGTGGCCGCAGATTAAAAAGTCTCGCTGGAGACAACACTCGCCCCACGACAGACAAAGTAAAAGGGGCGATTTTTAACATGTTAGGGCAATATTTAGATGGAGGTGTTGTACTGGATTTATTCAGCGGAAGCGGGGGCTTAGCTATCGAAGCGATCTCTCGGGGAGCTGATCATGCGGTTTGTGTCGACCGTAGTTTTCCAGCAACCAAAGTGATCCGCGAAAATATTGCTATAACCAAAGAACCCGAAAAGTTCACGGTGTTAAAAATGGATGCGAATCAAGCTTTACGGCAGTTTGCAGCTGAGGGACAAAGTTTTGATTATTTGTTTTTAGACCCGCCATACGCAAAGCAAGAGATTCTGCAACAGTTAGAAGCTATGCTGAAGGATGAAATGATTCGCCCGTCTGCATACGTAGTTTGCGAAACAGACAAGTCTATCGACTTACCAGAACAAATCGGCTCGTTGCATTTGGTCCGTGCCCAAACCTATGGCATATCGGCCGTGACGATCTATAGAAATGAGGGATAACGTGAAAAAGATTGCTTTATTTCCAGGGAGTTTTGACCCATTGACGTCCGGTCATGTCGATCTGATCGAGCGAGGAGCCACGCTTTTCGATGAATTGATCGTCGGCGTTTTTACAAACACCAATAAAAAAAGTTTTTTACGAGTGAAGAAAAAGTTCAGTTGATCGAAGAAGCCCTCGCCCATATTCCTAACGTCAAGATTCTGGCACAAGAAACGGAGCTGACGGTTACGATCGCAAAAAAACTAGGTGCTCAGTTTCTGCTAAGAGGCATTCGCAGTGTGAAAGACTATGAATATGAGCGGGACATCATGGAGATGAACCATCACCTAGAACCCTCATTAGAGACCGTTTTTCTTTTAGCAGACGCAAAACACAGTTTCATCAGTTCCAGTTTGTTGAAAGAAATCTTAACCTTTAACGGCGATGTTGCCGAGTATTTACCTCAAAATATCTACGATGCTATAGTAAAGAAGCGTGATACCAATGAATCTTAAATCAACGATCAAATATCTTCTTCTGTTTGTTTTAGCGCTGATCATCGCAGCTTGTGCTTTTTTGCCGATTCCCTATTATATCGAGCAACCAGGAGCAACGATCGATTTAAAAGAGCTGATTACCGTCAATCAAAAAGAAGACACCTCAGCCGGCTCCTTTTCTTTGACCAGTGTTGGGATTCGACAAGCTACCGTGTTCACAGCGATTGGAACGAAATTCAATGAATTCCAAGACTTGATCAGTGAGGAAGAACTTTTAGGCGGTGCGACAGATGAGGAGTACAACCGCATTCAACGTTACTATATGGAATCCTCGCAAAATAGTGCGATTGAGCAAGCATTAAAGCTGGCAGACTTACCTTATGAAATGACCTATAAAGGGGTCTATGTCATGGGGATCGATCCAAATTCCAGCTTTGCTGGGAAAATATCCGTTGGAGATACCGTCACCGCAGTCAACGGTAAAGAATTTAAAAGCAGTCAAGATTTTATCGACTACGTCCAAAGTCAAACCATTGGTGATGAAATCACCGTGACTTACTTGCAAGATGGCGAAGAAAAAGAAGCAACGGGCAAACTAATTGAACTGGAGAGCAATCAAAAAGCTGGTATCGGCATCTCCCTCGTCGATCATACAGAGATCACTTCTGATGAAGAGATCGTGATCGATTCTGGCAATATCGGAGGACCTTCCGCTGGTTTGATGTTCACCCTTGAAATTTATGAACAGTTGACCGGAGATAACCTACGTAAAGGCCACAACATAGCTGGGACAGGAACGATCTCAGCTGACGGAACCGTTGGTCGAATCGGTGGGATCGATAAAAAAGTAGCGAGTGCCAGTGAAAGTGGTGCAGAAATCTTCTTTGCCCCAGATGATGAGATCACTGACGAAGAGCGTGAAATAGATCCTTCCATCAAAACAAATTATGAAGAGGCAGTGGCAGCAGCGAAAAAGTTAGACACGGATATGAAAATCGTTCCGATCGCCAATGTCCAAGATGCCTTGGATTATCTAGCAACACTAAAAGAAGCAAATTAAAACGGCACTCGCCGTTTTTTTTATTGTCTAAAGAATACAGTAGGCTCAAAGAAAAGGTTATGCTATACTTTTAGATAAGGAGTGTGAATCTAGTGGAATTAAAAAGACAACAACCGATCGTTGAAGCATATCATTTCGATATGAAACCGAAAGACAAAGAAATGGAAACCAAATTGAATGTCGGCTTTGCGCCGTTAAAAGTCAAAGATGAAGAATATATGGAAAAAATAGTATTATTGGCGCTCGGCTAGAATTCCAATTGGTGTTCCCTGATTATGTTTTGTCAGGACGTGTCGGACAGGTCAATCATATTTTGAATCGTAAAGTCAATTCCGGAGAAGATCTAACAAAAGCCGAAACTGACCGCTTGGTGGAACCATTGTTTGATATCATCAAACGCTTGACTTATGAAGTGACAGAGATCGTAACCGACAAACCAGGTTTACAATTGAACTTTAATACCAATTCGAATGCTGCGCAAGAAGCGAAGGAAGAAGACAAATAACGAGAAAGAGGAGGGATGCCCATTGTTTTCCAATCAAATGCAAGTGATGCTATACGTCGATGATGTGACGAAAGCAGTTGAGTTTTGGCAAGAACTAGGGTTTGCGATCATTGAACAACAAACCGTTGATGGAACATCCGTCGTCGAAATCGCGCCATCAAAAGAGGCAGAGGCTCATTTTGTCTTATATGACCGTGAGTTCATCGAAACGCACTCACCTGAAGTCGCATTAAATTCCCCATCGATCATGTTTTTTGCAGAAGATATTACGACACTTTATAAGAAGCTTATAGAGATGGAAGCAGAAGTCGGTGAATTGATTCAGATGGAAGAACAGCTGGTTTTCAATTTTGCCGATCCGGATGGCAATTATTTTGCTGTTTCAGGAAAATAGGTTTTACCGATCGTAATCAATCATTCGTCTTTATGAACCCGACTCTATGCTGTCGAACCGTTCAAGACGAATGATTGTTTTTTGATTTTAATGCAAGACATTTTGCAGCCAAAGGGCTAAAATTGATAATAAGAGACTCAATTGCCTTTAAGGAGGGAATGACTATGCAAAACTATCTTTATGCAATCAGTGATATTCATGGAATGGCCGATCTTTTTAAAAGTCTTCTTGCGGAATATGATCCTAAAATCCATCAGTTGCTTTTGATTGGTGATCTAAATGACCGAGGACCAAAGTCCAAAGAGTGTTTAATGCTCGGAAAGAAATTAGTTGAAGAACATCAAGCGATTTATTTACGTGGCAATCATGAAGAGTATTTTCTGCAATTTCTAAATGCCCCAGAGGATTGGTTCGCCGCCTACGTACGCAATGGCGGCAAAGAAACGATTGAAAGTCTTTTACATTCAGGAGCTACTGAAGAGTATTCTCCAACGGAAATTGCCTTGATGATCCGAAGTAGATATGGAGACTTAATAGAGTTTTTGATGGAGCGGCCGCTTTATTACGAATGGGGGAAGTATCTTTTTGTCCATGCGGGCGTGGATTTAAGTAAAAAAGATTGGCGGAAGACCGCCGACCACGATTTTATCTGGATTCGCGAGCCATTTCATAAAGGAAAAAACCGTACAGGAAAAACGATCGTTTTTGGTCATACCATCACGCCAATGCTGCATGGAGATATGCAGACGACGGATCTTTGGCAACAAGATGACAAAATCGGCATCGATGGCGGGGCAGTATTTGGTGGATCGGTGCATGGTGTGATTTTTGATGAGAAAGGGATCGTTCAGGATATCGAATACCAAAATTTAGCAGGCCCTTGGCAACCAGACTTTTAAAAGTCTTTTTTGTAAAGTCAAAAGCAGCCATAACAAGAGTCGTGAAAGCAACGTTGTTTTCGTGCAATCTTGTTCGCTCAATGGCTGTCTTTTTTATGTTAAAATAGCAAAAGCAACAAAGGAAAGGTGAGAACAAATGGCAGAAATGAATCAAGAGGTACTTGATTTAGTGAAACAAGAATTGACCGCTTTTACCCAAAAACAAATCAGTACGGTGTTGCAGTTATTGCAAGAAGGAAATACCGTCCCCTTTATTGCCCGCTACCGTAAAGAAATGACGAATGGACTTGACGAAGTTCAGATTCGAGAAATCGAAGAGCGATACCAGTACTTAGAAAACTTAGAGAAGCGCAAGCAAGAGGTTTTGCGTTTGATAGAAGAACAAGAAAAGCTAACGCCTGAACTATCTCAGGCGATTTTAGCTGCGACAAAAATGCAGGCCGTCGAGGACCTGTATCGTCCTTATAAACAAAAACGACGCACCAAAGCGACGATCGCTAAAGAAAACGGCTTGGAACCATTTGCTCAGTGGCTGTTAAGCTTTCCAAAAACAGGTGACGTACAAGAAAAAGCGGCCGAATTTATGAGTGATGCTGTTCCTACTGTAGAAGATGCCTTAGCAGGCGCGCACGAGATCATTGCAGAAGGCGTTGGTGACACTGCAGAGTTTCGTAGTTGGATCCGTAGCTATTACACAAACAAGGGGCTGTATCAAAGCACGGTCAAAAATGCTGAAAAAGATGAAAAAGGCGTTTACGAAATGTATTACGATTTCCAGCATCCTATCAATAAGATGGTATCCCACCGAATTTTAGCCACCAATCGTGGGGAACAAGAAGACATCTTGAAGGTCGCACTTGTGGCAGATGAAGAAAAAATCATGGATTACCTACGGCGTAAACTGATTACAAATAGTGATTCACCCGCAGCCAGTTTTGTTGAAGTTGCAGCTGCTGATGCGCTGAAACGTTTTATTTCACCAGCCATCGAACGAGAGATCCGCAACGAATTGACAGAAAAAGCCGACGAACAAGCCATTGCGATTTTTGGCGAAAATCTTCGCAATCTGTTGCTGCAGCCGCCACTAAAGGGCAAAGTCGTTTTAGGTTTTGATCCAGCGTATCGTACAGGCTGTAAACTAGCAGTCATTGATGAGACAGGAAAAGTACTAGCGATCGAAGTGATCTATCCTCATAAACCAGCGCCTATGAATAAGCGAGAAGCGGCTGGACCAGCGTTTCGTCGCTTATTGCAAACCTATAAAGTCGAGATGGTCGCAATCGGTAATGGGACGGCGAGCCGGGAGTCAGAGCAATTCGTCGCTGAACAATTAAAATTGATCGATCAAGAAGTATATTATGTGATCGTGAATGAGGCAGGGGCTTCTGTTTATTCGGCCAGTCCGATCGCCCGGCAAGAATTCCCTGATCTGCAAGTGGAAGAACGCAGCGCCATCAGTATTGGTCGCCGTCTACAAGATCCGCTGGCAGAATTAGTCAAAATTGATCCACAATCGGTGGGCGTCGGGCAATATCAGCATGACGTCTCGCAAAAACGCTTAGCCGAACAATTGGATTTTGTCGTTGAAACAGTCGTCAACCAAGTAGGCGTTGATGTCAATACCGCAAGTGCGGCACTCTTACAGCACGTGGCTGGTCTAAATAAAACGACCGCTCAAAATATTGTGACTTATCGAGAAGAAAACGGGGTATTTACGCAGCGCAATCAACTGAAAAAAGTCCCTCGCTTAGGGCCAAAGGCCTATGAACAGGCGATCGGTTTTATGCGGATTCCTGGTGGAAAAGTCATTTTGGATAATACCGGGATCCATCCAGAAAGTTATGACACTGCTAAAGAAATTTTGGCGATCGCCGGCATTTCTTTAGCGGAACTAGGGAAAGAACAAATGGAAGAAAATAAAGCGAAGCTTGCCCAACTGCGCCCAGCAGAGCTTTCTGCAAAATTGTCAGTCGGGAAAGAAACCATCACGGACATCTTAAAGGCATTAATGCAGCCTGGGCGCGATATGCGAGATGAAATGCCAGCCCCATTATTGCGTAAAGATGTGTTGAGTATGGAAGATCTTAAACCGGGAATGGAACTGAAAGGAACGGTTCGAAATGTGATCGACTTTGGTGCCTTCGTCGATATCGGTGTCAAACAAGATGGACTGGTCCATTTGTCGAAGCTAAGCCGTTCGTTTGTAAAACATCCGAAAGATGTTGTTTCCGTCGGTGATGTCGTAACCGTTTGGATCGAGCAAGTAGATGTTAAAAAAGGCCGTATCAGTTTAACCATGGTCGATCCAGGAAATGCTAAATGACCCAACAAGAATTGCAGCGTTTGGTAGAAGAGCTGTCGCTGTCTGTTTTCAATAAACCATTCACGCATCGAGCGGTGTTTAATTCTCGCTTAAAAACAACAGGTGGCCGTTACCATCTAAGTGATCATCACTTGGATTTCAATCCAGCCATGCTCACAGAACACGGGATGGAGGTTTTTATCGGCATTATCAAGCATGAATTGTGTCACTATCATTTGCATTTAGCAGGTCTTGGTCACCGTCACCAAGACCCTGCCTTCAAGGCATTGCTGGCAAGAACGGGAGGCTTGCGATATGCACCTCCTGCCAAAAGGACAGCGAAACATCGCTATCAATGCCAAAATTGCGGCTGTGTGATTCGGCGGCAGCGACGTGTGGATATCAAAAAATATGTTTGTGGAAAATGTCGCGGACGTTTGCTAGAAATAGGAAATGATGAGAAAAGTCAAGTCGAAAAATAAAACTCGTTGCTATTTTTTTCATTTTGTATGATAATGTAGGTCGTGTGACAACCTGATATTTGTCAATACACGCGTTTTTTTACGACGCGGATTTGAGAAAAGAGGATTATAATAATGGAAAATCAAAACAAAATACATCATTTTGTTGGAATCAAAGGTTCCGGTATGAGTTCATTGGCTTTGATTCTGCACGAAAAAGGCTACCAAGTACAAGGCTCTGATGTGGAAGAATATTTCTTCACTCAACGTGATCTAGAAAAAGCAGCGATCAAATTGTTGCCTTTCGATAAAGCAAACATTCAACCAGAAATGGTCATTATCCAAGGAAATGCTTTCCCTGATACCCACGAAGAAATCGTACGAGCCAAAGAACTTGGCTTAGAAGTTACTCGTTATCATGACTTTATCGGCCAATTCATTCAGCCCTATACGAGTATTGCTGTGACGGGCTCTCACGGGAAAACCAGTACGACAGGCTTGCTTTCTCATGTCTTAAGCGGCATCCGTCCCACAAGTTTCTTGATTGGCGATGGTACCGGTCATGGGGAACCCGATGCGGAATTCTTCTCGTTTGAAGCCTGTGAATACCGTCGTCATTTCTTAGCCTATTCACCGGATTATGCAATTATGACCAACATCGATTTTGATCATCCAGACTACTTCCACTCGATTGAAGATGTCTTCTCAGCCTTTCAATCGATGGCAAATCAAGTGAAAAAAGGCATTTTTGCTTTTGGGGATGATGAATACTTGCGTAAACTTGAAGCAGATGTCCCAATCTACTATTACGGCGTCAACGATAACGACGATGTGCAAGCTAAAAACATTGAACGCACCACCCAAGGTTCAGAGTTCGACGTCTTTATCCATGGTGAAAATATTGGCCATTTTGTCTTGCCAGCTTTTGGTCAACATAACATCAACAACGCACTCAGTGTGATCGCTGTTGCTTACAAAGAAGGATTGGACATGAAAGAAGTTGCTGCGGAGATGATTTCATTTCCTGGAGTGAAACGTCGCTTCAGTGAAAAAATTGTAGCGGATATGACGATCGTAGACGATTACGCCCATCATCCTGCAGAAATCAAAGCAACGATCGATGGCGCTCGCCAAAAATATCCAGAGAAAGAAATAATTGCTGTCTTCCAACCGCATACCTTTACTCGTACGATCGCTTTAATGGATGAATTTGCGGAAGCCTTGGATCTTGCAGACCATGTCTATCTATGTGACATTTTTGGATCTGCTCGTGAATCACGAGGAGATGTTAAAATTGAAGATCTAGGCAATAAAATTCAAAAAGGCGGAACTGTGATCAAAGAAGAGAACGTATCTCCGCTATTGGATCATCAAAATGCTGTCGTGATTTTCATGGGAGCAGGCGATGTGCAAAAATTTGAAACAGCCTATGAAAAACTATTAAGCAATACAACTCGTAACGTATTGTAATCAAAGACTCTTGTGGCGTGTTTGCTGCAAGAGTTTTTTTACCTTTGAAGTTTTTGCAAAAGCAGCACCGCGAACTTGCACTTTTGTCGGCATCTGATAGAATATACTCAGATGAAACTATTCTTTTTGGAGGAATTAAATTTTGAATATAGGGAAACCGCGAAAAATAGGAAAAAGTATTGAAGATATCGAGGAAGGCGATTCGTTATCCTTAACAGAATCGATCGAAGACAATCAACTGTTGTTATATTTAGGGCTTACTAATGATGCAAATCCTTTGTATATACAACATGACTACACGCAAAAAACTGAGTATCAGCGTCCCATCGTGCCATCCATCATGTTGATGGGGATCATCACTAGTGCCGTATCGAAACATTTGCCTGGTCCTGGCTCTCATGTAGTCAATTTTTCGGTAAACTTTATTGAACCTGTATATCATTATGAAACGTTGACCTTTGAATTCGAAGTGATCAAAGTGGATAAAATGAAAGACGTGGTAACTATTTCGGTTGAAGCGATCAACACAGAAGATCATCGTATTTTAGATGCTGTGGTCATGGTCCAGCCGCCAAAAACAGTAGCAGAAAATGAGGAGGAAGAACAAGATGAATAATTTAAACAATGAAACTGTCCAAGCCCAAGGCTTAAATCGCTTTTATTCAAAAGTGTATTTATTCTTCGGCGTTGGGCTTGCGATCAGTGCGATCTCGGCCTATATTTTTGGGGAAGTCTTCAAAGCGCAAACCCTGCAATTTATCGACAATTTTCCGCTAGGATTTACCGGTCTTTGGATCTTACAGATCATTCTAGTTATTGTATTAGGTGTGAAGGCGCAGAAAAATCCGTCCTTGACCGTTGCTGGCTTTTTAGTCTATTCGCTCTTGAATGGATTGACCTTGTCTGTGACACTGATGATCTATGACTTTGGATCGATCGTGGGGGCATTTGTTTCCGCAGCTGTCACTTTTGGTGTCATGTCAGCATTTGGGATCATGACCAAACGTGATCTAAGTGTGGTTGGACGTATCGGCTATGGTCTGTTGATCGGGATCATCATCTCGACGCTCTTGAATGTATTTATTTTACGCAGTCAACCGGTTGATTTCTTTTTATCGATCGTGACCGTCTTTGTCTTTATGGGAATCACCGCTTATGACAATCAACAAATCCGCAATGTATACTTCGCAACGAATGGTGGCGCAAATACTGGAGTGGCCGTTTTCATGGCACTACAACTGTATTTAGATTTTATCAACTTATTCCTTGCGTTATTGCGAATATTTGGAAAAAACAACTAAAAAAAAAGTGCGAGAGGAACTCGCTTTTTTTTGTATAAAATGAGAGAGAAAACAAAGCAATTCATCGCTTTTGTGCCCGTTCTTTGATAGAATAAAGAGGAACTTTTTGAGAAAAGGAGTAATCAAATGCCAAAAAATAAATTACTACTCGTTGATGGGAATAGTGTGGCTTTCCGTGCGTTTTTTGCGTTGCATAATTCATTAGAACGGTTTAAAAATGCCAATGGGCTGCACACAAATGCCATCTATGCGTTTCATACTATGTTTGAAAATGTGATGGCAAAAGAACAGCCAACACATGTTTTAGTGGCTTTTGATGCTGGAAAAACCACCTTCAGGACAGCGATGTATGAAGATTATAAAGGTGGACGTTCAAAAACCCCTGGGGAATTTAAAGAACAAATGCCTTACATTCGCGAATTGATCAACGCGTTAGGTGTTCAATACTACGAATTAGATAACTATGAAGCCGATGATATCATTGGCACATTGGCAAATAAAGTCGATAAAGAGCTATTTGATGTCGTCGTTTTATCTGGCGATCGCGATTTGACCCAGCTGGCAACGGAGCACGTGAAAGTTGACATTACGGTCAAAGGAGTTAGCGAAATTGAAAGTTATACGCCCGCTCATGTGGCTGAAAAATATGACGGCCTAACGCCCTTACAAATCATCGACATGAAAGGACTAGCTGGCGATGCTTCCGATAATATTCCCGGCGTCACCAAAATTGGTGAGAAGACAGCCATCAAGCTATTGAAAGAATATGGCTCTGTTGAGGGGATCTATGAACACATCGATGAAATGAAAAAAAGCAAGATGAAAGAAAACTTGATCAATGATCGTGAGATCGCCTTTCTTTCAAAACAATTAGCAACCATCGATGTGGATGCGCCCATTGAGGTCGATGTCGACAAACTCAAATATGAAGGCAAAGATTTAGAGAAATTGGTGCCATTCTACCAAGAAATGAACTTTAATAGCTTCTTAGATAAGCTGCAGATTACAGCTGAACCAGTTGAGATGGAAGACATTTTGTTTTCGGTCGTTGAAGAAGTAACGGAGGATATGTTCCAGGGAGACACAGCATTGTATGTCGAGATGATGGGGGATAACTATCATTTGGAAGACATCGTCGGTGTTGCTTGGGGCAATCAAGAAAAAATTTATGTCAGCAATCGTGAAGAATTGTTTGAAAGTCCAGTCTTTACCGATTGGTTAAAAGACGAGAAACGTAAAAAATTCGTCTATGATGCCAAACGCACGTACGTGGCGTTAAACCGGTACACGACAGCACCAAAAGGAATCGCTTTTGATGTTTTATTGGCAGCTTATCTTTTAGACACGAATGATACGAATAATGACATCGCAGGTGTTGCCGCTCACTATGGCTATGATGCGATCCAATCGGATGAAGCGATTTATGGAAAAGGCGCGAAAAAAGGGCTGCCGGCGGATGAGGAAGACTTCTTTGCTCATTTAGCCCGTAAAGTAGCGGCGATTACAAACCTAACCCCAAAACTTACAGAAGAATTGGCAGCGAAGAATCAAACAGCGCTATTTGAAGAAATGGAATTGCCTTTATCAATGATTTTAGCTGAGATGGAGATCACTGGAATCAAAGTTGATGCGTCTCGCTTGCATCAGATGAAGGGCGAATTTGCGCAACGGTTGCATGAAATTGAAGAAAAAATCTATGCCGAAGCTGGTGAAACCTTCAACTTAAACTCACCAAAACAATTGGGTGTGATTTTATTTGAAAAAATGGGCTTACCAGTTATCAAAAAAACCAAAACTGGCTATTCGACCGCAGTCGATGTGTTAGAACAACTAAAAGAGCAAGCACCGATCGTTGAAGACATTTTGACTTATCGTCAAATCGCTAAGATCCAATCAACCTATGTAGAAGGTTTATTAAAAGTGATCCAAGGAGATGGCAAAGTCCATACACGATATGTGCAAACCTTGACCCAAACTGGTCGTTTAAGTTCTGTCGATCCAAACTTACAAAATATTCCGATTCGTTTAGAAGAAGGTCGAAAGATCCGCGAAGCCTTTGTGCCACGCGAAGCTGATTGGGTGATCTATTCTTCTGACTACTCTCAAATCGAATTACGGGTGTTGGCACATATTTCAGATGATACCCATTTGAAAGAAGCCTTTATCGAAGGTCAAGATATCCACTCAAGCACAGCGATGCGAGTCTTTGGTATCGAAAAAGCAGAAGATGTGACACCAAATATGCGTCGTCAAGCCAAAGCAGTCAACTTCGGTATCGTTTATGGTATTTCTGATTATGGCTTATCCCAGAATCTAGGAATCACCAGAAAAGCCGCCCAACAATACATCGATACGTATTTTGAAAAGTATCCTGGGGTGAAAACGTATATGGAGGATGTCGTTCGTGAGGCGAAGGACAAAGGGTACGTTGAAACCTTGTATCATCGCCGTCGTTACCTACCTGATATCAATTCGCGCAATTTCAATATTCGAACTTTTGCCGAAAGAACTGCCATCAATACACCGATTCAAGGCAGTGCGGCGGATATCTTAAAAATTGCCATGATCGATCTGGCGAAACGTTTGAAAGAAGAAAAATTAGCAGCAACGATGCTGCTGCAAGTACACGATGAATTAGTCTTTGAAGTACCTGAATCTGAATTGCCTCGTCTTGACGCTTTAGTGAAAGAAGTGATGGAGCAAGCCGTTGCATTGCATGTCCCTTTACTGACAGACAGCAATTGGGGCAAAACATGGTACGATGCTAAATAAATGAGGTGAACAGAGGTGCCGGAATTACCAGAAGTTGAAACGGTCCGTAAAGGACTTGAAAAACTTGTTTTGAATAAAACGATCGAATCGGTCGAGATCCTGTGGCCGCGAATCATCGAAAGTCCTGAAGTGCCGATCTTTTCGGCGCTTTTGAAAGGGCAACGCTTTGAAAAATTCGAACGACGCGGAAAGTTTCTGATTTTTAAATTGATAGATTATGATTTGATCTCACATTTGCGAATGGAAGGCAAGTATGAATATTTTGAGTCAGAACCAATTGTTGATAAACATACACATGTCATTTTCCATTTTACAGATGGCAGTCAGTTAAATTATCATGATGTAAGAAAATTTGGTCGTATGACCTTAGTGGATAAAGACCAAAGCGCAGCCTATAAAGGGATCATGCAATTAGGTCCTGAGCCTAAGCCTGAGTTGTTTTTATTAGAAGCATTTGAACAAGGATTGAAGCGGTCTAAAAAAGCCATCAAACCGTTATTGCTTGACCAAAAGCTCGTTACTGGTTTGGGCAATATTTATGTAGATGAGGCGCTGTGGCAAGCGAAAATCCATCCAGAGCAACCAGCGGATTCATTAATGCCAACTGAAGTAGATGTGCTGCATGAAGCAATTATCGATGTCTTAGAACGAGCTGTTGAAGCAGGCGGAACCACCATTCGTACCTATCTCAATGCACTAGGAGAAGCCGGGAAATTCCAAATGTCATTAAATGTCTATGGCCAGACGGGCAATCCTTGTGGCAGATGCGGTACACCAATCGTCAAGATCAAAGTTGCCCAACGGGGGACACATTTTTGTCCTCAGTGCCAAAAATTGCATGTGAGGTCCAGCAAATGAGTTTTGTCTTAGGAGTCACGGGGGGGATTGCCACCGGAAAAAGTACCGCAGTCGCGCATTTTCGATCACTGGGTTTACCGATTATTGATGCCGATATCATCGCAAGAGAAGTCGTTGAACCGAATACGGAGGGCTTGCAGGCGGTGACGCAAGCCTTTGGTCCGCAGATTTTGACCGATGATGGACACCTAGATCGGCAAACCCTTGGTGCTTTGATTTTTAACGATCCAGAGAAACGCCGGATACTGAATCAGACGTTATCTCCTTTTATTCGACAAGAGATTTTGTCTCAGATCGAAGAAAAAAAGCAGGAAGTGCCATTGTTGATCGTTGACATTCCTTTGCTTTATGAAGCCGACTATGACCAATACATGGATCAAACCGCAGTCATTTATGTGCCAGAAGCCATTCAAAAAGAGCGGTTGATGGCACGCAATCAGTTGACTGAGCAAGAAGCGCAACAACGAATCGACAGTCAGCTGTCAATTGAGAAAAAGAAACAACGGGCCGATATTGTCTTTGACAATCAAGGAACGATCGCCCAACTCAATCAGCAGATCGATGATTGGTTTGCATCTATAAACAAATAGGTAAAGCAGCAGGTTCCCTTTCACCAAAGGAAACCTGCTGTCTTTTTTTGTACAACAGCAAATCTTCGTAATCCTACAAAGAACTATCGTTTCTGAAAAAAGTTGACTTGTGGCAAAAATCATTGTGTGTCTAATGTTTACCATGCATTGATGCGTACCTCTTACTTGGGTGTCACAATGATTCGGTCACCTGTGAAGGGGTGAAGAAGGATCGGCTGATCATAAAAAGTAGTGAGAACCTCCTCAGTAAAAATGGCCTCTCGTTTACCTGCAGCATGGACCTTGCCGTTTTTTAGCATCAGCAAATGAGTGAAAATCGGTAGCAACTCTTCTGTATGATGGGTAACGTAAAGAATGGTGGGTGTATTTGTCAGCTTTGAAAAAGCCTCCAATCGTGCTAACAGTTCTTCTCGCGCAAATAAATCAAGACCCGTACAAGGTTCGTCCAAAATCAGGATCTCTGGTTGTGCCATCATGGCACGTGCAATCATGACAAATTGTTTTTCTCCTTGAGAAAGGACGTGATAGGAACGATGGATCAGATGAGTCAGACCCAAGTCAGCCAAAAGCGCTTTTGCTTGGTCTAATTGGTTTTCATCATAAGTTTCATAAAGACCAATACTGGAATAAAGCCCAGATAGAACGATCTCTTCAGTAAGATCTCGTCCATAAAATTTATTTTGTAAAGCGGAACTAACCCAACCGATGCGCCGTTGAAGATCCGGGACAGATGTTTTGCCATATCGTTCACCTAGGACTGTTCGTTGACCAGAAGAAGGCCATAAGTTTCCTGTTATCAGTTGCAATAGTAAGCTTTTGCCTGCGCCATTCAGGCCTAAAATCGCCCAATGTTCATTTTTTTTCACTTGCCAATTGATAGTTTCTAATAAAAATTGCTGGTTGCGAATGAATGAAACCTGTTGAAAATCAAGGACTGTCATCGATAATTGAACCTAATTAGGTTCTTCACCTCCATTTATAAGAATATTCAGAAAATAATACCTGCTATTATAACACATCCTTCCAAATTTCGCTGGTCGGTTGGTATCGCATTCATATCTTTTGTCAGAATTCAGAATGCTTGTTATGATGAAACTATACAGGAGGGATGAAAACTATGGGTACTTTTAAAGACGAAAAAGATGTGATCGTTGGCAAGGCTAAAGAAAAAATCGGTGAATGGACCAATAATGAAGAACTTGCCCATTCTGGGAAAGAACAAGCACACGAAGGACAGATCAAGAAAGAGCACGATCAAAAAAGAGTCAACGAATTAGAAGATCAAAATGACGAGCGCGATGCCCGCAATGATCGAACTACCCCAGAAAATGTCAGCAGTGAAGAATTGTTGCGAGCTGAAAATCCTGATGCCAATAAAATTTCTTCTGCCGATCGTCGAGATGCAGACCAGCTGAAACATTATACTGGAATTGAAGATAAATTATAACTGAACACGGATGCCTTCGTCTTCTAGACGAGGCATTTTTTTGTTAACCAGAGTGGATGAAGAGTCAAGAGACTACTGCTCAGTTGACAATTGCTCAACATCTCATTATAATCCATTAAGATCGCATAGCGAGAAGCAAAGAAATTGGGAGGTGGTCATCAAATGCTAATTTATGCATTGTGTACGACTGTCAAGAAAGTAGAACAGCCGCGAGAATAAATGAGAAAATAGAAAGAAGGCTTTTCAATGATTGAACCTTACCAATTTCACGCGATTAAACACCAAGTGTACCAATTAGTCCGAACCTATCAATCGGTCAATGACCCTCGAACGATCAAAACGGTCGAATCGATGACCAAAGATGCAATTGAACAATTTTTTCCTGAAGAAGAAACCGCACCCCGAGCCATTTTAACTGCTTTCTTCCAACCAGGAATGACGATCAGCCGGAGTAACGAGCTGTTAGCTGAACTTAAAGAATACGTTCGCCCCTTTCAGGTGCCGACAACGAAGCAAATTGAAAAAATGTTTCGGAAAGTAAAAAAACTGAAAGTACCTGATTTTGCTTCCGTGGATTTGAAGGAAACCACTTATCTTGCCTGGGATGATATCGGTAGTCAAAGTAAGTTTATGATCATAGCCACTGAACAAGGGTTTACAGGGCTTCACGGTCATGTGTCAACGGAAGTCAAAAAAGGAATTTGTCCCTTGTGCCAGCAGGAAGGAAATGTGTCAATGTTTCTTTCTTTGACCAAGAGCAACGGCGATGGGACGTATACGAAACGCGGAAATTATATTTGCCGTGATAGTCAACAGTGTAATCAGCAGTTGGAGCAGCCGGAGAATTTGCATGAGTTTGTTTCTTTGCTGCAAATGAAAGATAAATAACGAAATGAAACGGCAGAAAGATTTCTGTCGTTTTTTTACATTGAAAAAAACAACAGTTATAACATTATTTAAATTTTGTATTAAATGAACAGAATAAACCACTTTGGCTATTGTACCAATGGATTTCATGTTATAATTAATCATAGAAATCGATGACTTTACGTGAAAACGTAAGCGCATAAGAGAGAAAATGAGGTGGAACTATGCAATGTCCAAAATGTCATCATAACAATTCGAGGGTAGTTGATAGTCGACAAGCCGATGATGGACGTGTGATTCGCCGTCGTCGTGAATGCGAAAATTGCGGCTATCGCTTTACAACATTTGAACGTATTGAAGAGGCACCCCTTCTTGTAATCAAGAAAAATGGTGCCCGTGAAGAATTTAACCGAGAAAAAATTTTACGGGGCTTGATTCGTTCTGCTGAAAAACGACCAGTGACAATGGATCAGATGGAAACGATCGTCGATCATGTTGAAAGCCGTGTTCGTGCTCTTGGAGAAAACGAAATTTCAACTACGCAAATTGGTGAATATGTGATGGAAGATTTAGTTGATTTAGATGAGATCGCGTATATTCGTTTCGCCAGTGTGTATCGGCAATTTAAAGACATGTCAGTTTTCTTAAAAGAACTGCAAGACATTGTCGAGAAAGCGAAAGAACCACAAGAATAGAGGGGGACAGCAAGTGGGCAATAGTTTACCGAATCAAACGTACAAAGTGTTTAAAAGCCGTCCACTTACAACGGAAGGAAAAGACGCCCTCATTTATTTGTATCAACCAATTATTGAAAGTGATGCTTTAGCATTGTATTTGACACTCGCAAGTGATGTCCAAGCCCAAACCTTTTATGGTGAGGAGGCGATAACGACGGTGCATTTAGATATCTTGAATGCCATGAATGCCGGAATGCCTCGCTTCATAAAAGCCAAGCAAAACTTAGAGGGCATCGGCTTGCTAAAGTCGTATGAGAAAGCAGATGCTCAAAACGGGTGCTCGTATCTGTATTGGTTGCAAGAACCGGTTCATCCAGCAGCGTTTTTTCAAGATGAATTGTATGCTTATCTTTTGTTGGAAAGAGTCGGGGAGCGTAAATTTAATCAACTGGTCAAGCTGTATCAACCAAAACAATGTTCTTTAACCGATTATCAGGAAGTGACTCAATCCTTCTCAGCCGCTTATGGGTTAAATACCGCTCGTTTTGCTTCCCAGGAAGAAACGCTACAGGCAGTCAGTGATTCTTTTCAGGAAACCAATGCGAACTTGGTGCTTGACGAAAAGCAGTTGGATTGGGACTTTCTTTTATATGAAGCGCAGCGCCGGTATATCCGTGCCGCTAATTTCACGCCAAGTTTTCGACAAAAGTTAGTTCTATACCATTCTTTATACGGCTATGATGTGTTGGAATTGTTGGATTTGATGGCGGACAATGTTTCTTTGACAACAGGCGAGATCGATCAGAAGAAGCTGGAGCAAGCGATCATGAAAAAATCGCGGCAGACCTTCACGAAAACAACAAAAAGGGAAGATCCTCAAGCAGAAAGCCAATTACGCCGCTTCAATACACTAAAGCAGAATGGTTTTTCAGAAAATGATGTATTATTGATTCAAGAAAGTGAAAACAATGCGCCAATCGCCTTTTTAAAAGCGATCAAAGCGGAGAAAAACAGTTTTATGACAGATTCAGAACAATGGTTGATCAAAAGCCTTGTCGAACGATCACCATTGCCGAATAGTGTGATCAATGTTTTGGTTCATTACGTTTTGGTAGTCCAAAACAACGCCGCTTTGTCAGGAAATTATGTGAATAATATTGCCGCTCAGTGGTCAGAATTAAAAATCGGTACGGCAGAAGATGCGATCAAACATGTCCGGAGTCTTGTTCGAAGTGCCAAGGAAAAGCGCAGCCGACCACAAACCAACGGAAAAAAAATCATTCGCGAAGAAAAGCTGCCTTCTTGGGCTGAAAAACCAGTGGAAGAGACAGCATTAACACCAGAGCGACAAGCAGAATTAGATAAAAAACTGCAAAACTACTTGCATAAGAAAGCTGGTGACAAGTAATGGAAGATGTAGGGAAAAACTTAGGAAAACTATTGGATAAACGCAATTACCGTGATCAGTTTTCAGCAATGATGGCAGAGGTTTTACAAGATCCTGATGTTAAAGCGTTTATTGCCGAAAATGAAGAGGTATTGACCGAAGCAGATATTCAAAAAAGCTATGCGAAACTGTATGAGTTCGTCCAAGAAAAGCGGAAATTCCGCATCAATGATCCATCCATGATCGCACCGGGCTATGAGCCGCGCTTAGCGTTAAATTTTCATTTTATTGACGTCACCTATGTACCAACGAAAGAACTACTGGCATATCAGAAACAAGAAGAGATCCGCAGTCGCATCAAAGCGATGGATATGCCTAAAGATATACAAGAAGCAAGTTTTGCAGATTATCAGCAAACGCCTGGCCGAATGGAGGCCATCGCAGCTGCCGTTGATTTTATTAGTGAGTTGACAGCCAATCCACAGGAGTTTCATAAAGGACTGTACTTTGTGGGGAGTTTTGGGATCGGAAAAACCTATCTGCTTGGCGCGATCGCCAGAGATTTAGCGGAGGCAGGCTATACGACGACATTGGTTCACTTCCCGACATTTGCAGTAGAGATGAAACAAGCAATCGGCAAAGATCAGGTGGGGGATAAGCTGAATGCAGTGAAAAAAGCCCCCATTTTGATGATGGATGATATCGGTGCGGATGCGATGAGTAGTTGGATTCGTGATGAAGTCTTCGGTGTGATTCTGCAATACCGAATGCAAGAGCAACTCCCGACGTTCTTCACCTCGAATTTTACCATGCATGAGTTGGAACAGCATCTTTCGGTAACGCAACGCGGCGAATCCGAACCATTGAAAGCCAAACGTATTATGGAGCGTATTCGTTACTTGACACAAGAGATCCAAATGACGGGCAAAAATCGACGAAATGATGCCTAAAAAATGACTATTACTGGAGGAAGAAGATGATGAAAAAACAACTGATTCTAGGCTTGTCCTTAGCAACAGTGCTGCTTTTAACGGCTTGTGGCAGTCCCGAAAACAACAATGCATCAAGTGGCGATAACACGCCTTCTGAATCAAGTGAGAATGCTAGTTCCGTTGCCAATAATTCTTCAGAGAGCGAAACAGCGACGGTTTTTACTGGTATTATCCAAGAAGATGCCCAAGCAGGTTCGGATGATACCTTTCAATTATTTTTGAAAGACGTAGCGGCTGTTGAAGATGAGGATCAAGTCGTCCAAAGTTTTCAAAATGATGGGGTCATTCTCCATGTCCCAGTCGAGGCCTATTCAGGAGAGATCGAGGAGTTAGTTGAAGGAGACAAGGTCCAAGTGTCGCTGCAAGGCGTCCCGATCATGACGATGTCGATCCCACCGCAAATTCCCGGCAACTCGATTCAAAAGGTTGAATTAGTGAAGGATTAATGCAATGTGCGCCTTGGCAATGGCACCACAGTCAAGACGCACATTTTTTTCTATTTTTGGAAAGCGTGTTATACTACGAAAGAAGGAGTGACAATATGAACGAACATGCATTATCGGATCGTTTGGCTTGCGTGGGCGAACAAATTCCCGACCAAGCACGTATCGCCGACATCGGCTCCGACCATGCTTATTTACCTGTGGCATTAATGCTGCAGAACAAAATCACTTATGCTGTAGCTGGAGAAGTCGTTCAAGGACCTTATGATTCTGCCAGTAAACAAGTACGTAAAAACGGGCTCACAGAGAAGATCGTGGTGCGCTTAGCAGACGGATTGGACGCTATTCAGCCAGCAGATGAGATCGACACGGTTGTTGTTGCTGGAATGGGCGGCACACTGATACGTTCGATTTTAGAAGAAGGAAGCCGGAAAAATCGCTTAGCGGGGGTCAAACGTTTGGTCTTACAACCGAATGTTGGCGAAAGGACCTTGCGGGAATGGCTTGTTGATCACAATTTTACGATCATTCATGAAGTGCTGTTAGAAGAAAATGATAAAAATTATGAAATCATCGTTGCGGAAACTGGAAAAGCGACGTACACGACCCAGCAATTATTTTTTGGTCCTTTTTTATTAAAAGAAAAAAATCCAGTTTTCCTAAAAAAATGGCAGCATGAATTGAAGCAGCGTCAACGAGTGGTCAAAGAGTTAGAGAAAGCCAAAGAACCACCTGCTGAGAAAATGAATGAATTGAAGGAACAAATCGAATGGGTCAAGGAGGTGTTGGCATGATTTCTGGTCAAGAATTTATCAAACGCTTTGAAGCATACTGCCCGTTATGGTTGGCAGAAGAAGGCGATCCTGTTGGTCTACATGTTGGCACATTAAACAAACCGCTCGAGCGAGTCATGATGACTCTTGATGTACGTCCAGAAGTGGTGGCAGAAGCCATCGAGAAAAAGATCGACTTGATCATTGCCAAACACCCACCGATCTTTCGGCCTTTGAACCGCTTGCTGACAGATGATCCGCAACAAAAGATGTTGATGGATCTCGTCAAGCATGATATCGCCGTTTACGCTGCCCACACCAATATGGATATTATTGAAGATGGTTTGAACGATTGGTTTTGTGAACTATTAGAAGTTGAACCCGACACGTATTTGAAGCAAACCCATCAAGTAAAAATGAAGAAACTAGCTGTTTTTACCCCTGTTGAATCGGCACCAGCGTTACGAAAGGCATTAGGTAAAGCTGGCGCCGGTCAGCAAGGCAATTATCAAAATACCAGCTATTCCTTGATTGGCACCGGTCGCTTTACGCCGCAACAAGCTGCTCATCCAGCGATTGGTGAGATTGGAAAAGAAGAACAGGTGCAAGAAGCGAAAATCGAAGTCATTTTTCCAGAAACGATCGAGAAAAAGGTGCTTTCGGCAATGATCGCCGCGCATCCATATGAAGAGCCGGCTTATGATCTGTATGCCTTAGACAATTTGCCGAAGACTTATGGGATCGGGCGGGTTGGTAACCTTGCTGAACCTCTTTCCCTTGATCAGTTTGTTGCACGTGTCAAAGAATGCTTTGGTTTGTCTGCTTTACGCCTCGTCAGCTTTCCTGATGCACCTGGAAAAATTCAGCGAATCGCCATTTGCGGCGGCAGTGGCCAATCGTTTTATTCGGATGCCTTACGCCATCAAGCGGATGTCTACATCACTGGCGATATCAGTTACCATTTCGCCCATGACATGCAAGCCAATGGGTTGATCGGGATCGATCCAGGGCACAACATCGAAAAGGAATGTATTCCTCGGTTTATTGAGAAATTCAACCAGTGGAAAGCAGAAGAGAACTGGGCTGTGACCTTTGTTCCTTCCACCACTTCAACAAATCCATTTGACTATAGATAGGAGAATTATTTATGTACGAAAATTTATTGCCTCGCTTTTTGAACTATGTAAAAACAGAAACCCGTTC